>CAMXAZ010000116.1 GCA_947179295.1 uncultured Muribaculaceae bacterium | reverse complement strand
CTCGCAGCACTCGCACCTGAAACGAGCGCGTCTACCATTCCGCCACCTGGGCTTTTCGGAGGACAAAGGTAAGCATCTTTTTTCATTCCTCCAAATTTTTCTGCGTTTCAATATGCTTTTTTCTTCACTTTTTTCTTTTCACTCTGCTTCTCGTTGCTGCGCAGTAGCGATTATCCTATTATCTTTCAGTGTTTTACTCACACTTTTTCTAATAAGTCCCTCTGCATCACTCCCGGCTATCTTCTTTTCTCACTCCTCTACTGCGCGGTTAATTTCTAACACTCAGCTCTTTGCAAGCGGTCAACAACCCCAACAAGGTCGATCATGCTTCTTTTCATGCCCGATCTTTATGTTTTTTATTCCTCCCACGCTCTGATCTCCCCCCCTTCCTCCCCTCGGCTCTATCTATGGCGGTTCTCTTGTCGTGCGGTTTTGCTTTACACCTTATTATATATAGAGAGAGCCGCGCTTTGGTGATAATTGTTTTTTGGTGGCAATGGTGTGCTTTGAGGCCTTTAATTCTTTTTGTGTTTCTCTTGTCAGCGTTTTTTCGTATTTTTGGCAGCATTTTCCCGATAATCACAAGTTTATCACCAGTCACTACTCCGCAGTCATTCTCCAATTTCGCCAATCTCCGATGAAATCAAATATCTTTTACATTCTGCTTTCTTTCCTCTGCCTCAGTTGCTTCTTTGCCTGCAATACCGACAATGATCTGTCGGCGCCTGACCGCAGCCCGATCACGATTTCGTTTGACAACGAGTCTGGTGTCTACGAGCTCAAAACCGGCCGTCAGCTTACGATCACGCCCATCGTGGCCAACGCTGTCAATCCACGCTACAAGTGGGTCGATGACCGCGGCACGACCGTGGCCTCCGGTCTGACCCTGAGCTTTTCGTCACAGACAGAGGGGGTGTTTTATTTCACCTTCTGCGTCGATGCCGACAACGGTTCGGCCCGTGAGGAGATCCGCATCGACGTGCTCTCAATGGTGGTTCCAACCGTCACTCTGCCTACGGAGATGCAGACCACCGTTGGCCGGGGGCTTACGATCACACCGGCGGTCAGCACCGGCGGCGATGAATCAGCCGTCTACGAGTGGCAGCTCGACGGCATTGCTGTCAGCTCCGACCCGGTGTTCACCTTCCAAGCCGACAAGGAGGGTACCTACACGCTCCGCCTGACGGTCAGCAACTCCGACGGCAGCGGATCTGCCGAAATGAAAATCAATGTCACAAGCGTCCGGGAGCTGTCGGTCAGCTTTCCGCGCTCTGAGATCGAAGTCCTCAGCGGCCGCAGCGTCAGCCTCACCCCGATAATCCGCGACACCGTAGGCCCGACTAACTATAAATGGAGCATCGACGGGCGTCTGATAGCCGATGCAAACAGCGCAGTTCTCGAATACACGCCATCCTCACCGGGCCTTTCAACCGTAAGCGTCAAAGTCACGGACTCAAGCGCCAGCCTCACGGCATCAGTCAGCGTCAACTGCCTCCAGGCCACCGAAGCCGACCGCTACCGCCCGGCCACTGCATCAAGCTCCGCAGACCGCGTCACTGTCTATGAATTCATGCCCGCCCCCGGACAGTTCATCCATCAGATCAACGCCACTACCGCCGCCGAAGCCTGCCGCGAAGCCGAGCGTCGGCTCGCCAACAACCAGGCAGTCTCACTCGGAGCATTCGGCGGATACATCACCGTCGGTTTCGACCACAGCGTCAGAAACATCAGCGGCGACTACGACTTCGCCATAGCCGGCAACTCATTCCGCACCAGCAATGAGCCCGGAATAGTCTGGGTGATGCAGGACGAAAACGGCAACGGACTACCCGACGACACCTGGTATGAACTGCGCGGCAGCGAAACCGACAAGCCTGAGACGCTCCACAACTACTCCGTCACCTACTACCGCCCTTCCGCCGCAGGCTCTCCGATAGCCTGGGCCGACAGCGAAAACCTCACCGGCACACTGACCGTCATGCCCTCTTGGCCCTCTTGGCAAAGTGCCGGAAGCTACACCCTCAGCGGCACCAGACTCAAAGCCAGAACCATCTTCACAACCGAATGGTCAAACGAGCCTTTCGACTGGGGCTATGCCGACAACATGGGCAGCGACCGCCTCACCGACTCCGAAAACCCCGATGCCGACATGAACTACAACTATTTCAAGATCGAAAACGCCATGTCGGCCTCGCGCCGTCCGGTCAGTCTGGCCTACATCGACTTCATCAAAGTGCAATGCGGAGTCAACTCCACAGCCGGCATACTCGGAGAAGTCTCCACCGAAGTCTTCGGCTTCCTCGACCACACCATGAACCGGCAGGCGGAATAAGAGAAAATAACAAAAAAATTGCACCTCGCCCGCATTATCGCACCAAAACGCGGCCCTGACGGCATTACCTTTGCATCATCAGCAACATCTCCACACCCGCTCCCCCCGATCCCTCTAACCCTCTCAACCATGACTCCCGCGATGAAAACCCTCCCCACCCGCCACAGCCACTCTCTCTTATACGCATCTCCGAGCCCACGAGA
>CAMXAZ010000115.1 GCA_947179295.1 uncultured Muribaculaceae bacterium | reverse complement strand
ATATCCACCTCAAAACTTTCGCTCAGATTTTAACTATTGTTTTTAAACAACCTCTTAGCGATACAGGATTGAAATCACTCGTTTACATCTCAGGCCTACTCGCCGCCGGAGCGCTGCTCATGCAGTCATGCAGCAACGTGGGCTGCACCGAGAACCAGAACTCCCTCCCGCTGGCCGGCTTCTACGCCATGTCGACCGGGCAGGCCATAGTCCCCGACTCGATCACCATCGGTGGCGTCGGCGCGCCCTCTGACACCCTTCTGCTAACCCTCGGCTCTCGCCAGCAGCAACTCTATCTGCCCTTCCGCTCCACCAGTCCTTCCACATCTTTCTATATACACTACTGCCAGAAAGCGCTTGACTACCCGGAGCTGAATGACACTCTGACCTTCGACTACGATGCCGTGCCCTACTTCGCCTCGGAGGACTGCGGCGCCATGTATCACTACCGCGTGACCCGCTTCACCTACACCACCCACCTGATCGACTCCGTAGGGATGACCGACTCGCTCATCACCAACATAGACCGCGAGACAATCAGGATATTCTTCCGCACCGCCGACCCCGATAATCCCGATGACAATGACTGATCTCCAAGCCAAAACCACAGCACCCGACCTCCGCAGACTGCTGAAGATGCTTCTGCTGGCGCTCTTTGTCATTGCCGGAACCGAACTTTCGGCCCAGCGGCGCGTCACCCCGGTCAAAACTCCCGAACCGGGCACCACCCCGAAGACCGAACGCCCCCGCCGGATAGACCGCAGCAAACTGGTGGAGATGACCGATGCCAGCGGCAACACAATCCTCGTCGACACCATCACCGGAACCGAGGTCAAGGACACAGCCATGATGGCTCCGCCCCCGAAGATGATCTATCCGCTGCTCCATGAGGTGACAGCAGGTGTCAACCTGTGGAACCCGATAATGAGAGCCTTCGGCCAGAGCTACGGACTCGGCGACGTGTGGGCCGAGCTGAGCCTCCACAACCGCTATTTCCCCTATTTCGCAATCGGCGTGGACAACTGCAACGACACGCCTGAGGAGTCAAACTTCACCTTCAAGACTCCGGTGTCGCCCTACTTCAAGATAGGCGCCTCCTACAACTTTTTCTACAACTCCAACCCCGACTACAAGCTGCAGATGGGTCTGCGCTACGGCTTTACGTCATACAAATGGAGCGTGGAGAACGTCACTGTCGACGAAGGCTACTGGGACGACCCCTCACACTTCTCCATCATGAACCAGCGCTCCACTTCGGGCTATCTCGAAGTGACATTCGGGCTTAAAGTAAAAGTATTCAAAAACTGGTCGCTCGGCTGGAACATAATCTATCATTCACTCATCCATGACACTAAAAACCCCAACGGCGAACCGATGTTCATACCCGGTTTCGGCACACGCGGATCGACCGTGACGGGCAATTTCTCCCTGATGTACACATTCCCGATAAACAAAAAGAAGACAAGCGAGGTTAATACTGTAACAGACGGAGACACACAAACAGAACTACATGATTGAAAGAATCGTAATCATAGACAACGTGGACCCCGTGAGCTTCTACGGAGTCAACAACTGCAACATGCAGCTCATCCGCAATCTCTTCCCGAAACTGCGCATGGCAGCCAGAGGTTCCGTGATCAAGGTCATCGGCGACGACAGCGAAACAGCCCAGTTCGAGAAGAAGATAAAGGAGTTAGAGGAATATTGTGTGAAATACAACAAGCTCACCGAAGAGGTGATCCTCGACATAGTCAAAGGCAAGTCGCCCGAAACTCCGCGCCAGGACGATGTGATCATCTACGGCGTCAACGGCAAGCCCATCAGCGCCCGCAACAAGAATCAGGAGCTGCTCGTCAAGGCATTCCACGAAAATGACCTGACCTTCGCCCTCGGCCCCGCCGGTACGGGAAAAACCTATGTGGCGATCGCCCTGGCCGTCCGCGCGCTGAAAAACCGCGAGGTCCGCAAACTGATTCTCTCGCGTCCGGCCGTAGAGGCCGGCGAGAAACTCGGCTTCCTGCCGGGCGATATGAAAGACAAGATCGACCCCTATCTGCAGCCGCTCTATGACGCCCTCGAAGACATGATTCCGGCCGTCAAGCTGAAGGAATACATGGAGACGAACGTCATCCAGATAGCCCCGCTCGCCTTCATGCGCGGACGCACCCTCAATGACGCGGTCATTGTGCTTGACGAGGCCCAGAACACCACCGTCCACCAGATCAAGATGTTCCTGACCCGACTTGGCATGAACGCCAAGATGATAATAACCGGCGATGCCACCCAGATCGACCTCCCGCGCTCAGTGCAGTCGGGCCTGACCCAGGCGCTGCGGGTGCTCAGCGACGTGCCCGGAATAGGCAAAGTAGAGTTCGGCAAAAAAGACATAGTGCGCCACTCGCTCGTCCAGCGAATAGTGGAGGCCTATGAGCACTTCGACAAACAACAGAAGGAAACTCCTGACCAGCCAGGCACCACCTTATTATAATAGGAGATTAAGAGGTTGTTTAAAAACAAGAGTTAAAATCTGAGTGGTGTATCTTTTAGAT
>CAMXAZ010000114.1 GCA_947179295.1 uncultured Muribaculaceae bacterium | reverse complement strand
CAGATTTACTCGTAGCCCGTGACACCGCAGCGCAAAGCGCGCAGGTGTCACGGGTTCGCTATCCTCCCTGCATATGGTGTCCGGTCGAGGACACCGATTTACCGCCCCGGATGGCCAGTCTCCGCATCATCGCACTCTTTCGGCGGCCCGGTGTTGTATCTTTGCAGAAGTTCTTTCTGATATGGATTTTAACAACCGCTTTTTCATTGATCCCTTTTACAACAGTCCCAAACATGCTGACATTGTGTTTATTTTATTCTGATATGCCGCCTTAATATTCTCCGGCAAAAACGAATCCTCTATGAGAATATTCCACTTCGGGAGTGTCTTTGCAAACTTCCTGAAAAGGTTTTCTATGGCTTTTTCATCCATTCCACTATCACGCATAGCCTTCTCAAAATCGGCTCTCTTTATCTTTTTTTTCTTACCATTCAGTGTGAGTGCAAGTTCCTCATCATCTTCAGGCATCACTATTGAGGTGGATAGAAGGTCATAAGCCGGAGTCAGCATGTAGTTGCCGGACTTTTGGTAAAGTGAGAAGTTCTTCAAGTGCATATCGGCATTGCCTGTAAGCCACGAGAAAACCACAACCTCCCAGAAATTGACTACATCCAATAGCGGTGCAGCCGAATATAGCTTTATCAGTTTCGCAATACGTTCGTATGAGCCTTTATACTTATCTTCCGTAAGACGCTCTGATAGCTGGCACATATCCTCCATTGCAATCTTGTCGCCCTTCTTCGTGCGATCAACGCGGCGGGTTATATAACATAACTCTCCGTCAGCAAAACGAATCAGTGAATGTGGAACAGTCTTGATTCCTGCCGCCTCTGCCAAATGCATGGTCAAGTCCTCATTTTCCGGAAGATTGGAAAAGCGGTCGGTCTGAGGTTTTAGGATAAACCGTCCCCATAATCCGACAATAGTGAAGCGTTGCGGTTCTCCGGCATGGCTTCTCGCAATGTCAAGTGAAAGTTTTGCCTGTACGCCGGTCACAGTGGCACTTGCGGTCACAATCTCCCGTGCCAGCTCCTTGATATTGGCTCTGGTATATGGAAGCACCGGCACCGTTGTCGATTCAAATATCTTGCGGGCGCACGACTTATGATAATCCACCTCGCCATCTGCGAGGGGTTTATAGCAATAGAGACACTTACACATTTTCAACCTCCTTCCTTTCGACTGGTATCACACTTACATTGCCGATGCAATCCTTGCAACAGGCAAGGAGCAGTGAAAATCTGTCACGGGCAGAGATTTTCCAGCTCTGTTCTGCAATGTCAAGGAGCCAACCTTCCGGTATCAGACCGTCGAAGAATGGAAACAGCACCTTATCACGATAAGGCTTTTCAGTCAATGGCATTGTCAGACTTACCGCCTCTGCCTTATCGGATTGCAGATAATCGTGTTCATACTTGAACTCATAGCCCATATCGTCTTCTGTAAGCACTCCGGCAAAACTCTTTCCTACATATACTTGTGCCTGTTTCATGATTCAGTAATTTTGCCTGGTGTCATAATGGCTCCGAATAGAGCCAATACCTGATTGACTTTATCCAGTCGGAGGGTTTCCTTTCCTTGTTCGAGTTCTCGCACAAAACGTAGTCCCACCCCGGATTTCTGAGACAGATCTACCTGTGTAAGCCCGAATTGCTTACGCATTTCCTTCACGTATTTTGCCAATGGAGTCATAAAATATACCCTTTTGGGTGTAAAGATAACAAATATATCTCAAACTGCACCATAAAGGGTATAAAATATTTTGTTTATGGCTGAATTATACCCTTTGGGTTATACTTAGAGTGTGTTTACTTTTGACTTATGTTAAAATCGGTCGAAAAGAGCTATAAAGATTTCATAAAGTTAAAAGTAAACACACTCTTAACAAGAAAGCGGCAAGAGAGGGAGATCATACAGACCCGTCTGCCGCCGCAAAAGATTGTTGGCCGATGGTGCCATTTGTCTGAAAAATTTAGTATTTTTGCAGAAAGTAATACATTAAAACAAGAATACAATCCGGATATGAAAAATATAATACTCTTCGACCCGGTCGAAGCCCGTGCGGGACTGCTTCCCCTCACCCTTACCCGCCCTGTGGCCCTGCTGCGCCACGGCATCACCACTCTGTCTGAAAAATGGCAGAAAGCCATCCCCGGCACCTATTCCTACAGCACCCAGGACTATCTTTCCATAAAATATCCAATGATTGAGGCCGCCGACGGCGACAACCTCTTCATTGCCGGCAATCTCCATCCTGACCGGGAACTTGTGGACGCCATTCTCTCGCTCGAACCCGGCGAAGCCCTGACTCTGGGCGCCGCCATCATAGGCCGCCGAGGCAACGGCGAACCGCAGAAAACCAAGGCCTATGAAGGCAATCCGCTTGCCCTCAACCACGTCTGGGACATCTTCATGCTCAACGACGAAGCCCTGCGCCGCGATTTTGCCTGCCTGACAGCCGGACGCGAGTCGCAGCCTCTGAGCGATACCTGCCGCCTGATCGGCGACCCCTCGCAGCTTTTCATCGAAAAGGGAGCCACGGTAGAGGGCGCGATCATCAACGTGACCAAAGGCCCGGTCTATGTGGGCCGCGACGCCGAAATCATGGAAGGCGCATGTCTGCGCGGACCGATAGCCCTCTGCGAACATGCCGTGGTCAACATGGGCGGCAAGATCTACGGTGCCACCACCCTCGGCCCCTACTGCAAGGTGGGCGGCGAGCTCAACAACGTGGTCATGA
>CAMXAZ010000113.1 GCA_947179295.1 uncultured Muribaculaceae bacterium | reverse complement strand
CCCCAAAGCAGCCTCACAGGCCCGCCAATCCAACGGACAGGCCACACCGCCCCCGCCCCCAATCCACAAACGGCTCTACCGCGACGTGCGCCACAAAGTGTTCGGAGGCGTGATAGCCGGCCTCGCGCAATATCTCGGCTGGGACGTAACAGTCATGCGCATCCTCGCCACCGTCCTCACCGTCTGCACCTATTTCTGGCCCTGCGTAATAGTCTACATGGTGGCATGGATGATCATCCCCGTGGCCCACACCCCCCGCCAGATCCTCGAAATGCAAGGCCAGCCGGTCACGCTTGACAACATCGGCCAGACCGTGATCAACAACTCCACACCCCCCGCAGCACCCGTGCCCGACGAAAACTCATCGTCATTCGCCACCTTCATCAACACCTTCTTCTCCATAGCCGCCAAATTCATCCTCGGATTCTTCGGAACGGTCTGCGCCATAGTAGCCTTCGTGATGCTCTGCCTCATCCTCTCGCTCGTAGCAGGCATAATAGTCTACTCCGTCACCGGCAACCCCAACATCCTCGACGGCCTCGACATGTTCTCCGAAAGCTCACCCGTCACCACCGCCTGGGCCTTCATCTGCCTCTTCTTCTCCATCATGCTCCCCTTCATGCTGATAGCCCGCTACGCCGCCGTCCCGCTCCTGCGCTTCAAAGTACCCTCGGCTGCAACGCTCATCACCGCCATCATCATCGAACTGCTCTTCATCACCGCCACAGTGGTTCTCTACAACATATCCGACAACTTTGACAGCGCCGGCACCGTCTTCGCCGTCATCCGGACCACCGAAAGCCTCGGCGCCGAGCCGCTCCACAGCCTGCTCCCCTTCGCCGCCGCCATACCCGTCAGCATACTCCTCGCCCCCTCCATATCAGCCTGATCCATCAGACTGTAGACCCATTCTCCTCTCTCCCCACCCTCCTTCAGCCCGCACCCTCCTGAGAAGTTTCCAGCAAAATCAGCGCAAAAAGATTTGCTTCTTACAAAAACATTTCCTATATTCGCGCTAACGGCAAACCAATCGAAGCCCCGCAAGCTATGGAACTGATCAATCAATTCCTCGACCACCTCAGCCACGAGCTCAACTACTCGACGCTGACAGTCAGTGCCTACCGCACCGACCTCATGGCGTGGGCCGATTTTGCCACGGCAGGCCATCCCGAACTCCTGCAACCGCTTGACGTCACCACCTCTGATCTCCGCCAGTGGATCGGCTCCCTGGGCCGCGAGGGCTGCTCGCCCCGCACCATCCGCCGCAAGGCTTCATCGCTGCGATCGTTTTTCCGCTTTCTGATGTGTCACCACGGACTCAAATCAAACCCCGCATCGGCCCTGACACTCGCAAAAATCCCCAAAGACCTCCCGGTCTACATACGCCCCGACGACACAGCCCGCGTTCTTGACGACGCCCCGACCGACACCTTCGCCGAACTCCGCGACCGTCTGATCATAGACCTGCTCTACTCCACCGGCATCCGCTGCTCTGAGCTGACAGGCCTGCTCGACCGCGCCACTGACACCTCCAGAGGTGAACTAAAAGTGCTCGGAAAGCGTAATAAGGAGAGAATAATCCCGATCGGACCTGAACTCTGCCAGGCAATAGAAGACTATCGGTCGACGCGCGACTCCTCTCCGGCCACCGCCATCTCTCCGGCCGACCCGACAGCACCGCTATTGGTCCGCGACGACGGACTTCCGCTCTACCGGAAATTTGTCTACAACGTGGTCCACCGCACCCTCTCCGAAGAGGGAGTCCATGCCAGCCGACTGAGCCCCCACGTGCTGCGCCACTCCTTTGCCACTGACATGCTCAACTCCGGAGCGCCTCTCACCTCAGTCCAGACCCTGCTCGGACACCAGTCTCTGACATCTACACAGGTCTACACCCATGTGACCTACAGTGAACTTAAACATAATTACCAACTCGCACATCCGCGTGCATTAAAAAAAGGAGGAAAAAATGGAAACTAACATCAAAGCCATCCACTTCGACATCAGCGAAAAACTGACCTCTTTCATCAACAAGAAAATCGAGAAGCTGACCCGCCGTTATCCCGAAGTGATGAGCGCCGAGGTTTCGCTTCGTGTGGTAAAACCCGAAACAGCCCTCAATAAACAGGCCATCGTCAGCCTGAGCGTACCCCAGGAACGCGAACAGGTAGCCGACAAGACCGCCGACACTTTTGAAGAAGCCATTGACCTCTGTCTCGAAGCCCTCGACCGTCAGCTCGAAAAAATCAAAAACAAGAAATAAGAGGATGTTTTCATAACAACCGCCCCCAAATGCGCCACAGCATAGGGGAACACTGAAATCACAACGCCTCCGGATGCCTGAACTTTCAGCATCCGGAGGCGCTTTTTTCCGGGTCACGCCGCAAAAACCGGTTGAAACGTTAAAACCATCCGTGAAAAGATTTTGGAACAGCGGTTTTCGGGCGTCGGCGGATTCCGGGGTGTCGGCGGATTCCGAGACCATCCGGAGCGGTAAATCGGTGTCCTCGACCGGACACCCGCATTTGTTTGAATGTCTTCCCCCCCGACACCTACGCGCAATGCGCTGCGGTGTCGGGGGCTATGAGTAAATCGGTGTCCTGCCGGACACCCCCAAAAAACACACCACCGCCCGCCCCGCATCAATCATCACCCACAATCCACCCGAATCCAATCACCACCCGCAATCCGCCCGAATCCAATCACCACCCGCAATCCGCCCGAATCCGAAAATTCCACGAAAGCC
>CAMXAZ010000112.1 GCA_947179295.1 uncultured Muribaculaceae bacterium | reverse complement strand
TATCTAAAAGATACACCACTCAGATTTTAACTCTTGGTTTTAAACAACCTCTTAAATTCAAAGTGATTGCAGAAATTTCACAAGCGCGGCGCGATCTTCGCGCGGCATCTTTCTGAACACATTTTTTGACGCCTCGCCTTCGCCGCCATGCCACATGATGGCCTCCACGAAGTTGCGCGCGCGGCCGTCATGGAGGAAGTATGTGTGGCCGTTGACCTTCTCCTGAAGGCCTATGCCCCAGAGCGGAGTGGTGCGCCACTCGTTGCCGCGAGCGAGACCTGAGACATAGTTGTCATTCAGCCCTACACCCATGATCTCCGACCCCATGTCATGAAGCAGAAAATCACTGTAGGGATGGATGGTCTGGTTTCCAAGCCAGGGCAGCTGAGTGCCGGCAAGCAAGGTCGAGCCCCGCGGGCGGGTGTGGAGAGTGGTGACATGGCAGAGATGACAGCCGGCTTTGAAAAACATGGTCTCTCCTCTCTTGACTTCCGGATCATTGACATTGCGCCTTGCCGGAACTCCGAGCGACTGCATGTAAAGATCCACGTTTTCCATATCTTCGGTCGATATGTCAAGCTGATCATATGAAAGCCCCATCATCGACCCCTGATTGATCTGGATCTGGCCTTCGCAGATCTCTTCCGGATAACGGCTGTTGGTCACGCCCATGTCACTTGAAAATCCGAGCTCAACTGTAAGGTCGGCATGCTGAGCCTTGTTGCCCGACACTCCGAGGCAGGTGACACCCCGCTCACTGATGTAGTTACAGCGTCCGCTTATGCCCCATTCCGGATAGTTGCTTTTAGCGGCAAGCCGCTCTATCTCGGTCCGGTCAAGAGACATGATCTGCCCCATCCCTACATGGCGCAGCGGAACCCTGACCGAACAGAACAGATCATCCGGTGAAATTTCTTCGGCATACCAGTCGGTTATGGTATATTTCGGGTAAGCGAGTTCATAAGGCTCGCCGTCAGGAAATTCAAACTGCTCGAACTGCCAGTCGACCTTGAGTTTTCCCTCCGGTTTCACTCCATATATAGCCTGGTCATGCAGCACACGTCCGTAGTCACGGAAAAATGCACCGTTCTTTCGTGTGATGTAGATCAGCATGGCCGAAAAGCCATAGGCACCTGAGCCGTTGTCGCTCCAGACACCCGGACGGGTGCGTCCGGCATTCCGGTGGCAGCTTCCGCAGGAATATCCGGCATAGACCGGGCCGAGACCGCCGCCAAGACCGTTGGTGGATGTCCGGACATCGTCATAAAGACGGTCGCCACGCACAAAACGGGTGAGATAATCACCCGAAACCCAAGGAGCTTCCGAGTCATAGGCCACAGAAGAACTCAAAAACACAGTTGAAGTGCCTGCCGACAGCTCATAGCCGGCAGGTACTTCAATATCAAGGACATCCAGTCCGTCATTGTCACATGCCGACAGCAATAAGCCGCAGCCTAACAGACAATACGCCAAAGGATGGTATCTGTTACACATAAGACCCACGTATCAGTTCTTTACTTTTCGTGGCTGGCCGTCTTTGAACAGAAGGAATTCGAGGGTATGGAAACCTCTCACCGACTGCACGGCTTCAATCGCATCGTCATCATCACCGTCGCTCCAGTTCAGATTGTCATAGTTGCCGGAGTTGAGAATCTGGACAATGTTGTCCTGGTCAAGCGGCCAGCTGTCCATATTCGGATCAAGGCCAAGAGCGTCAACCGGACCGAAAAGGAAAGCCTCGCTCTTTTCCCACGGTTCGCGGGCGGTGAGCCATGCGCTGCATGCGCTTGCGAAATTGGCATCCGAAGGATTGTTCTTGAAGTTGACCACAGCCTGATAAAGAAGGGCATTCTTGTCTTTGAGGCTCGCATAGGTCGGCACTACTACCACATCCACGTAGTTGTCCACGATAGCCTGCAACCGTGAGTCATTGGCCAGAGAGTTTACCGCTGATTTGAGATCCTGCGAAAGGATTTCTTCAAGATCGGCACATGCAGTCATCGCAACACGGGTCTCGGAACTGTTGATGTGGTTGCGGAAAGGCTGCGGGATGGCGAGGATAGCATCATAGGCTCCGGCAATGGCTTCTTTAACCTGAGTGTCAAGTGCAGGCTTGACAGACGCGATGAGAGCTGAAAGAGAATTCGGGCTGACGCTTCCGTCAAGTGAGCCGTAGTAAGAATTGCGTACCGACAGGATGTTATTTGAATAGTCTTCGCGTGAATGCCAGCTGTACCAAGACTCAACGGCATAAAGCGCGCTCTTTGTATTGCCTGAAATGTAAAGCTGATAAGGATCGCCGATTTTGGCAGTGCCTACCTCGTTGGCAATGTCGGCACAGCCTTCGATGATCTGCTCGATACAGCTGAGGGCGCTCGAATAGTCACCGCCGTTGTGGGCCTTGAAAGAGGTAGCGAAATCCCGGCCTCCTTCATATGACACAGTCCAGGCGTCATAAAGACTGTTTGCGTCAGAGCGGAGCAAAGAGGCTACCTGAACCATGTAATTGCCCCAGCTGGCGGCATTCTTTTCAGTGTAGTCGATGTTGGCGCTGTCATCATTGTCAGCTTTAGGATCGTCATTGTCAGAGCATGCCGAGAAAGCCAGCGAGGCCGCGCAGCTCAAACCGAGGATAGCAAGTAAGTGTTTACTTTTCATTTTTCTGTAGAAATGTATGTATTTAATGATTTTAGAGGTTGTTTAAAAACAATAGTTAAAATCTGAGCGAACGTTTTGAGGTGGATATGGCTCTGAATCGAAGGAGCATAGCGAGCTATGTGACTGA
>CAMXAZ010000111.1 GCA_947179295.1 uncultured Muribaculaceae bacterium | reverse complement strand
CTAAAAATTGACTCGAAAATATTCTCTAAATCTTAACATAAGTCAAAAGTAAACAACCTCTTATAGTTTTTCGCGTTCGAGGCCGTGGCGGGTTTCGTCTGTGGCGGGGACGAGGGGGAGGCGGAGCACTTCTTTGTAACGCGGGAAGAGGATGTGGAGGAGGCATTTGATGCCGGCGGGGTTGCCGTCTTTGAAGAGGAGGGAGTAGAGGGCTGAGAATTGCTGGTGGAGCTTGGCGGCGCGGTCGGGGGTCTCGTCGGTCATGCTTGCGTGGATCATTTCGGTGAAGCGTTCGGGGTAGGCGTTGCCGAGTACGGAGATTACGCCGTCGCCGCCGATGCGGATCATGCTGTGGGCGAGGGAGTCGTCGCCTGAGATTACGAGGAAGCCTTCGGGGCGGCGTGTGATTACGTTCTGCGCCTGCTCCATGTTGCCGCTTGCTTCTTTGATGCCTATGATTTTGCCCTGGAATTCGCGGGCGAGGCGGATGATGGTGTCAACGTTCATGTTGACTCCTGTGCGTCCGGGTATGTTGTAGAGGATTACGGGGATGGGCGATGCTTTGGCTATTTCGGCGAAATGGCGGTACATGCCTTCCTGGGTGGGTTTGTTGTAGTAGGGGACCACTGAGAGGATTGCGTCGAATTCGGCGAGGCGCTCGGTGGTCAGGAGTTCGTTGACTACGGAGCGGGTTGAGTTTCCGCCGATTCCGAGCACTACGGGGCAGCGGTGGTTTACGTGGTCGAGGATGTGGAGCGCGAGGCGGTGTTTCTCGTCGGGGGTGAGTGTCGGGGTTTCTGCTGTTGTGCCGAGGGCTACAATGTAGTCGGCTTTGCCGTCGACCAGGTAATCAAGGTGGGCGTCAAGTGTCTGAAAGTCGATATCTCCGTTTTCGAGAAATGGCGTGGTGAGTGCTACTCCCATGCCGCGCAAGTGCTCAGATGACATAAAGAGGTTGTGTGGGGTTTTGCGTTAGTGCCGTCGATTTGGGGCGTTTTGTGTCAAATAAACACCAAAGTCGTCGGTTTGGTTGCAAAATTACAAAATATTTGCAAATTAGCCAAAAAGAGAGAAGCAGAGGCGGGTTGTGGCTGCCAAGTGGGGGCGGGGTTATTTTCGGGCGCGTTTGGTGCTTGCTCTGCGTTTGCGTGATGCTGTGGTTTTGGCTTTGCGCTTTTTGGCGGGGGCGTATTTCTGAGATTTTCCGTAGGTGCGTTTGTCGAAGGCGAATATGTCTTTGTGGGGCACCTGGTTTTCAAAGTCGATGATCGCTGCGGGGTTGATGGGTATTCCGAGGTAGCGGCATTCGAAGTGGAGGTGTGCTCCGGTGCTTCGGCCTGTGTTGCCTCCGAGGGCGATGGGGTCGCCGGCTTTGACGTATTGGTTGGGTTTCACGAGGAAGCGGCTGAGGTGTCCGTAGACGGTTTCGAGGCCGTTTTCGTGGCGCATCACCACGTAGTAGCCGTAGCCGCGACCTTCATATTTTGTGAGTCGGATTTTTCCGGAGAATGCTGCGCGGACGGTGTCGCCTACCTGGAGTTTGAGGTCGGTTCCGTAGTGCATACGTCCGAAGCGAGAGCGGTAGCCGTAGTTTGAGGTGATGTGGCCGGGGCATGGAGAGACGAATTCGGAGACGTCGATGTCATGATGGTCAGGGATTGTGACAGCTGTTCCGTAGGGGTTGACGCTTTCGCTGTTCCAGAAGGAGTTGAAGATTTCGTTGTCAATGGCGGCTTCGCGGGCTTTGACCTGGTTGAGGAGAAGGTTGTTGTTTTCGATCTTGAAGGGGTTGACCGATGGGCGCTGGTTGGCAATCAGAGAGTTGTGCTGATTGGTGTGTGATTCGGGGAGTTTTAGCTGTGCCTGTGCGGTGAATGCTGCCGCTGAAGCGAGGAGTGAGATGAGGAGTGTATTGAATTTCAGTAATTTCATTGGAGTATTCAATTTTTTTCCGGCAAGAAGATGGAGAGTTGATGGTTATGCTTTTTTGTCCGGGCTGTCGGGTCCCTGCTGACCGGCGGGATGCCGAGCTCGTCGGTTGAATTGATGAATCGGGTGGCTGCTGGGGTGCGCGGGAAGAGTTCTTCGGGGCGGAAGAAGCGTCGGATCTCGGTCTCGGCATCTTCGGGTGAGGAGGATGCGTGGATGATGTTTTCCTGATTCGACATCGAGAAGTCGCCGCGGATGGTTCCGGGGAGTGCTTCGCGTCCGTTAGTGGCGCCTGTGAGCGAGCGGACCACGGAGATGGCCTGGATTCCCTGAAGGACCATGACGATGACGGGCGATGCGGTCATCGAACGGAGTATCAGAGGGAAGAAGGGTTTTCTGACGAGGTGAGAGTAGTGCTGGTGCAGAAGCTCTTCGGAGAGTTGCATCATTTTCATGCCGGTAATGGTGAGGCCCTTCTGCTCGAAGCGGGAGAGAACTTTGCCGACAAGAGCGCGCTCGATTGCTGATGGCTTGAATATGATTAGAGTCTGTTCCATTTAGAGTGGAGATTAACAAATGTTTACGGTTTTCGTAAGCACTTTCCAAATTTAGTCATTTTGAGGTGATTGAAAAAATCCGGGCGGGATAAAAAGTGTGAATTTTGGGAAACAGAGTTTAATTTGCGGCTGTAGATTGTTCGTTGTCAGGCTGTTATGTGGTTGTGTGAAAATACTATAAAATATGTTGGGCGGTTTCGGGGGTTGATTTTGCGTGTGAATTTATGTAAAATATTGTAATTTGATAAGGTTTGTTTTTAACATTTGCCGTCGGGGCAAAGAAAAACGGCCTGATTCAAGGGATGATGAATCTGACCGTGGGTTTCTTTGGTGGGCGCTGAGGGATTCGAACCCCCGACCCTCTGCTTGTAAGGCA
>CAMXAZ010000110.1 GCA_947179295.1 uncultured Muribaculaceae bacterium | reverse complement strand
ATCCACCTCAAAACTTTCGCTCAGATTTTAACTATTGTTTTTAAACAACCTCTAAGCCAACAAAAAACAATCAGACCAATTAGGCTAATTAGGCCAATTAGCCTAATTGGACCGTCTCGCCCTGAGATCCGGCAGGAATGCCGCCACCATGCCAAGCAGCGGGGTGTAGGCACAGAAATTGTAGACAGCCTCAATTCCATAGCTGTCAGCCAGACCGCCGAGCACTGCCGAGGCAATGCCGCCCACACCGAAAGCGAATCCGAAGAAAAGCCCTGAGATCATGCCCAACTTGGTAGGCAGCAGTTCCTGGGCATAGAGCAGAATGGCCGGGAAAGCCGATGAGAGCATGAAGCCCGCACAGAAACTCAGCACCACAGTCAGAGCCAGCCCCACATGCGGCATCAGCAGACTGAAAGGCGCGGTGCCAAGGATCGAGATCCAGATGACAGCCTTACGACCGTAGCGGTCGCCAACCGGGCCGCCCACAAGAGTGCCGATGGCCGTTGACACCACAAAGACAAACAGAAATATCTGCGACTGCGACACGGAAACCCCGAAACGGTCTATCAGATAGAAGGTATAATAGCTCGAAAGACTGGCCATGTAGATATATTTCGAGAAAATAAGCAGAATTATCACCGCGATGACAAAAATGGTGCGCCGCTTCGAAAGCGGAAGCGAAACGCCTGATTCACGGCGGTTTTCAGCAGTGCGGAGTTCACGCAGATAGCGTCCGTACCACCTGCATATCGGCGCCATAGCCCAAAAGCACAGAGCAGCGAAAAGCAGGAAGAAAGCCACGTAGCGGCGGCCGTGGGGAGCCACGATGACTGCCACGAGCAGCGGACCGATCGAACCGCCGAAATTGCCGCCCACCTGAAACACCGACTGCGCGAACCCACGGCGCTCATGGCCGGCAAGCGAGGTGATGCGCGAGGCTTCGGGATGGAGCGTGGCCGATCCGATGCCCACCATGAATACTGCGGCAAGAATGCCCGGCAAAGTCGAGCAGAAGGCAAACATCAGAATGCCCACGGAGGTGCAGCACATGCCGGCCGGAAGACTCCCCACAAACGGGCGCCGGTCAAAAGCATAACCCACCACGGGCTGAAAAATCGAAGCCGCAAGCTGATAGACGAGAGTGATCAGACCGATCTGCCCGAAACTCAGACCGAGGTCCTCCTTAAGCATCGGGTAGACAGCCGTTATCACCGACTGCAGCAGATCGTTGAGACAGTGGGCCGCGCTCAGCGCAAGCAACACATGAAAAGCCGGCATCTCCACGAGCCGGTGAAGTTTCTTCAGAAATGACATGTTTCAGATCAATAATTTTCAAGGGTGCAAAGTTACTGATATTTTCCCAATTAGTCTCAACTCAAAAAAACAGCCCTATTAATTGGTCAAAAACGGAAATAATGAGGGGCTTTTAGCCAATTTCACAAACTTTATTATTACATTTTTCGCTTGATGCAGAAATCCTTGGTAACTTTGCACGTTAAAATTTACGAATATAGTAAAAATAGGTATATATAAGTAACGAAAAGAAAAGCAATGAAATCCATCGCGTTATCGAAAGGCAGCATCGCAATGATGCTCGCAGCTGTGGCTTTGTTCCCTTCATGTTCAAAGAATCAGCAGCAAATGCAGCAGGGCGCTGCGCCTGAAATCGCCACCATCACCCTCTCTCCGCAGTCTGCCGACCTCCAGTCGACATTCCCTGCCACAATCAAGGGTAAGACTGACATCGAAATCCGTCCGCAGGTAACCGGATTCATCACAAAGGTTCTCGTAGACGAAGGCCAGCGTGTGCGCAAAGGCCAGACCCTCTTCACTCTCGACCAGGTAACATTCCAGGCCGCTGTCGATCAGGCCCGTGCCGCCGTCAGCACAGCCCAGACCGCCGTCAACACCGCCAAAATGACCGCTGACAGCAAAAAGACTCTTTTTGACAAGAACATCATCAGCGAATACGAATATCAGCTCTCTCAGAACTCTCTCGCCCAGGCAGAAGCTCAGCTCGCAAACGCCAAAGCAGCCCTTGCATCCGCTCAGAAAAACCTCGCCTACACCGTAGTGACAGCTCCGAGCGACGGCGTGGTAGGAACCATCCCCAACCGCGAAGGCTCACTCGCATCACCCTCGTCAGCCCAGCCTCTGACCACCGTCAGCGACAACTCTCAGGTCTATGCCTACTTCTCGCTGACCGAAAAAGACCTCCTCAACATGGTAGGTGAAGGCGAGCGCTCCATCGAAGCAGCCATCAAGGCCATGCCCGAAGTGCAGCTCCGACTCAGCGACGGCACAATCTATCCGCTCAGCGGCAAGGTGGCCACCGTGTCAGGCGTGATCGACAACTCGACCGGCGCATCAAGCGTGCGCGCCCTCTTCAACAACCCCTCCGGAGTTCTCCGCAGCGGCGCCACCGGCCAGATCATCCTGCCTGAAAACAAAGAAAACGTGATCATCATTCCCCAGAAAGCCACATTCGAGCTTCAGGACCGCCGCTTCGCCTATGTGGTCAACGACTCTAACAAGATCGTGTCGACCCCCATCACCATCGAGGCCAACAATGACGGCAAGAACTTCGTAGTGACCTCAGGCCTGCAGGCCGGCCAGCGCATCGCCGTTGAAGGCGTAGGCACCAAACTCGCCGACGGCATGACCATCACCCCGGTAGAGCCCAAAGCTGCTCCCGCTGATGCAGCCGCAGCAGCCCAGGCAGCCCAGAAATAAAAAACCGATTCAAAAGGATACAATAAAGTAACTTCAATGAAATTAGATACATTCATCAATCGGCCGGTGCTGTCGACGGTGATTTCGATCTTCATCGTGCTTCTCGGTCTGATCGGACTCTTCTCGCTCCCCGTCACCCAGTTTCCCGACATCGCACCTCCGACCATCCGCGTTTCAACCACCTACACCGGTGCCAACGCCCAGGCCGTGCTCAACTCCGTGATCGC
>CAMXAZ010000109.1 GCA_947179295.1 uncultured Muribaculaceae bacterium | reverse complement strand
GGGGCTGTCGGCTCCGGTGTAGAAGTCGGGGTCGCTGACGCTTCCGCCGAATATGTTGGCGAAGTTGTCGAGGTTGCCGCGGAGTGCCTGGAATTCATACTGGTAGCGTACGTAGTCTTCCACTCCGAGGAGGTCGAGCTTTTTGCCGAGACGGCTGAAGCTGACGTAGCCGTTGTAGCTTACTTCGCTTTTGCCTGATTTTCCGGATTTGGTTGTGATGAGGATCACACCGTTGGCACCTGCGGAACCGTAGATGGCTGTGGCCGAGGCGTCTTTCATCACGTCGATTGTCTCGATGTCATTGATGTCGACGTTCTGGAGGCCTGATTCCATCTGGAAGCCGTCAACGATATAGAGGGGTTCTGAACCCTGGGTGATTGATGTTCCGCCGCGGACGGTGATGTTGATGTCGGCACCGGGCGCGCCGCTCTGGGTGATTACGTTGACACCTGCGGCTTTGCCGGTGAGGGCCTGGGCGGCTGTTGTCACGGGCATTTTGGCGAGTTCGGCGCCTCCTACCGATGAGGTGGCGGCGGTGAGGTCTTTGCGGCGCACTGTGGCGTAGCCGATGGCCACTACTTCGTCGAGCATGGCTGCTTCGGGCTGGAGGGTCACGTCAATGACGCTGCGGCCTTTGACCGCTACTTCCTGGGTCTGGTAGCCGATGTAGCTGAAGCGGAGTGTGGCGTCTGCGGGGACGTTTTTGAGTGAATACTTGCCGTCAACGTCGGTGGCCACTCCTGTGGTGGTTCCCTTGATTATTACGTTGGCTCCGATCATCGGTTCGCCTTCGGTGTCGATCACCGTTCCGCTTACCGAAAGAGTCTGGGCGTTGACAGTGATGCCTGTCATGGTCAGAAGCATAAAGATGTACAACCGCCGGATCAGTGTGGAGCAGACGGCTGAAACAAAACATTGCTTGTCTCTCATAATGGTATTGGTTAAAAACAATTAGAATGTAGCACCTTCTTGTGCTGTTATTAAGGTGAAAAATGGTATTAGAGATCTTAAAAACGGTTCCGAGACGCACAAATTTTGTGCAAAATTAGATAAAATTAAACAATTTACCCCCCCCGAATAGTTAAAATAAGTTAATCAAAAGTTTTTGGTGCATTGTGCCCTTATTGTATTTATGACATAGAGAGCGGCCGGAAGGGCAGAGTAAGAAAAGGGGGGTATGCACGAACCCGTGACACCTTGACGCTATGCGCTGCGGTGTCACGGGCTATGGGTAAACCGACATCCTGCCGGATGTTAGCAGGGCGGATGTGTGGTGCGGAGGGTGTTATTCGGTGAGGTCTTTTTTGGGTGGGGCCGGGAGCGTTACGGGGATGGCGGTGGTCTGAGGTGTGAGGTAGTTGGCGCGGGTGTCGGTGGCTATCAGTACGCAGTCGGCTGCAGGCGCGCCTGGGATTTTGCGTGGGTCGATGGTAAGGTGGGGCCGGGAGTGGGTGCCGATGTAGATGAGGCTGCCGTTGGCCGGGTTCATGAGCCAGAGGTGTTTGTTGGAGCCGGTGATGCGGCTGAGGTCGAGGGTCATCGGGCGGGAGGTGTGGTTGTAGACCATGAGCCAGTCGGTGCCGCGGGTGGCCAGGAGGCGCTGGTAGCGGATGCCGTTGTCGCGGACTATGAGGCTGTCGGGGCGGCGCTCGAAGTAGGGGAAGGCGAGCATGAGGTGTTTGAGTTGTTTCATCTGGCCGCGTCCGGGGTCGGAGAGGGCTTTCCACCAGGGTTTGGCTTGGCCGTCGGCGAAGTAGGCACCGTTGACACCGGGGCGGACGAACTGCATGATGGCGTTGTGGCCGTAGGTGTGGCCGCATGATCCGGCGAAGACTGACCAGTAGGCGTAGCGGCGGACATCGAGGTCGTTCCAGCGGGGTTCGAGGTCGGAGTGGAGCCCCTGGGGTATGTCTTCATAGCTTGGCTCGCCGTCGAGGACGGGGCGCAGCGGCTGGCGGACGGTGGCTGAGTCGACGTACATCCAGACATCTTCTTCGGTGCCGTCGGGGATGGGGTAGTCTTTGTTGCCCATGCGCTGGTCGTAGCGCCTGTGGCCGCTCTGAAACATATTGAAGTCGAGCCAGGGACGGTCGTTGAACCATCGGGCGGAAGTGGTGCGCCCGCGGGGATGGAAAGTCATGAGGTGGCCGGGGTCGATGGCGCGTATGGTTGTAGCGAGAGTGTCCCATTCGGCGGTGCGTATGTTGCCCTGGATGTCTCCGCCGATGATCCAGATGATGTTGGGGCGCGAGGCGTAGCGGCGGGCGAGGAAAGTGCCGTAGGCTTTGGCCTGATCGCAGTCCATGAGTCCGGCTTTGACGAGGCCTCCCCAGATGCAGACCATGCCGATGTAGATGCCTTCACGCTCGGCGAGGTCGACGATGTAGTCGAGGTGGTCCCAGTAGCCGTAGCCAGGGATTGAGTCGATGGCTGCGAGATTCCAGCCGTCGGGGTGTGAGGGGGCGCCGTAGGTGTTGAATGAGGGGACTCCGTTGATGACCTGTATCTGGACTACGTTGTAGCCGTCGGCGGCAGTGCGGCGCAGGTAGTGGGCGGCTTCGTCGCGGTCGAGCCTCTGGGGGAGGAGCCATCCGGTGTCTCCGAGCCAGAAGAATGGTGTGCCGTCGGAGTGGCAGAGGAAGCGGTTGTTGGCAGAGACTTTCAGTGGACCGTGAGTCCAGGGGCGTTCGGCGGCAGAGGCCGTGAGGATGGTGAGTGTCAGACAGATAGCGGCAAACAGGCGGGCGAAATGCGAGCGGTGAAATGAGATCATGGTATTGGGCTGATTGTATGGTTGCTGTGGCGTAAAACGCCGGGACCGTCAGGGCGGTCCGGATGCAAAATTAGAGAATAATTTGCGGTTTAATGTCGGGAGAAGATAGAGTTTAGAAGATTTAACAAATCAAGAAGCGAATTCGATTGTATATATAGATAAAATCCTTACCTTTGCGCCCACAAAAAACGAACATACACATAAACACTTCACAACCATGTACTGGACACTCGAATTAGCATCAAAACTTGAAGACGCACCCTGGCCCGCAACCAAGGAGGAGCTGATAGACTACGCCATGCGTTCCGGCGCTCCGCTGGAGGTAATAGAAAACCTTCAGGAGATGGAGGACGAGGGCGACACATATGAATGTATCGAAGACATCTGGCCCGACTACCCCCAGAAAGAAGACTTCTTCTTCAACGAAGAGGAATACTAAGTAATAAATTTACATAAACATCTGATAATTAATGGCTAAGAAATAAATAATTTTCTTGGCCATTGCTGTTTTATCCCGTTTTGCCCCATAGTTTTCTTTGCTAAAGACAAAGCACCAAGGCGATGACTTGGCTAAATT
>CAMXAZ010000108.1 GCA_947179295.1 uncultured Muribaculaceae bacterium | reverse complement strand
CACATCCACCATTCTCCCCCTCCCCACACCAAAACGCACATCATGAAAGAAAAATTCACCACCATAACCTCCACCTGCGTCCCGCTGCCGATGGAGAATGTAGACACTGACCAGATCATTCCCGCCCGCTTCCTCAAGGCCACCTCGCGCGAAGGCTTCGGCGACAACCTCTTCCGCGACTGGCGCTACGACAAGGAGGGCAACCCGATAAAAGACTTCGTGCTCAACGACCCCACCTACTCAGGCTGCATCCTCGTGGCCGGCAAGAATTTCGGCTCCGGTTCGAGCCGCGAACATGCCGCATGGGCCATCCATGACTACGGCTTCCGCGTGGTGGTCTCAAGCTTCTTCGCCGACATCCATAAAAACAACGAGCTCAACAACTTCGTGCTCCCCGTGGTGGTCAGCGAGGAATTCCTCTCTGAGCTTTTCGACTCCATAGCCGCCGATCCGCAGACCCAGGTGCGCGTCGACCTCCCCTCGCAGACCATCACCAATCTCGCCACAGGCAAAAGCGAGAACTTCGACATCAACCCCTACAAGAAACAGTGTCTCGCCGAGGGCCTCGACGACATCGAGTATCTGCTCTCGCGCAAGGCCGACATAGAGGCCTGGGAGGCCGCCCGCTGAGCCCCATGTATATCGAGATAATGGACACCACTCTCCGCGACGGAGAGCAGACCTCAGGAGTATCCTTCTCCACCTCCGAGAAGCTGGCCATCACCCGCCTGCTGCTGCAGGAGCTCCACGTGCCGCGCATCGAAATAGCCTCGGCCCGCGTCTCCGACGGCGAACGCGAGGCGGTGGGCAAGGTCTGCGCCTGGGCCGCGGAGACAGGCTTCACCGACCGCATCGAGGTGCTCGGTTTCCTTGACGGCGGACGCTCCGTCAGCTGGATCTGCGGCGTGGGCGGCAAGGTGATCAACCTCCTGGCCAAAGGCTCGGAAAAACACTGCCGCCTGCAGCTTAGGCAGACCCCCGGACAGCACTTCGAGGCGATAGCCGCCGAAGTGGCCCGCGCCCGCGAGGCCGGACTCGATGTCAACATCTATCTCGAAGACTGGTCAAACGGCATGAAACACTCCCCTGACTACGTCTTCGCGCTGATGGACGCCATCAGAGACCTGCCCGTCAGACGCTTCATGCTCCCTGACACGCTGGGCATTCTCAATCCCTACGACACGCTGTCATACATCCACACCATGACCGTGCGTTACCCCGATCTCCACTTCGACTTCCACGCCCACAATGACTATGACCTGGCCACGGCCAACCTCTTCGCCGCCGTCAAAGGCGGAGCCAGAGGGGTGCACTGCACCATCAACGGTCTGGGCGAACGCGCCGGCAACGCCACGCTCTCAAGTGCCGTGGCCGTGATCCATGACCAGCTCGGCGCCACGACTGACATTGACGAGAGCAAGATCAACAAGGTCAGTCACATCGTCGAATCCTTCTCCGGAATAATGGTGCCACCGAACAAGCCGATCATCGGCGACAGCGTCTTCACCCAGTGTGCCGGCGTCCACGCCGACGGCGACAACAAGAGCCAGCTCTACTTCAACGACCTTCTGCCCGAACGCTTCGGCCGCGAGCGCGAATATGCCCTCGGCAAGACCTCCGGCAAGGCCAATATCAAGAAAAATCTTGAGGCGCTGGGCATAGAGCTGTCAGAGTCTGACATCCGAAAGGTCACCGAGCGCATCATCAGCCTCGGCGACAAGAAGGAGATAGTGACCCAGGACGATCTGCCCTTCATAGTGGCCGACGTGCTCAAACACCAGGCCATCCCCTCGAAAGTCCGCGTAGACAACTACTCGCTCAGCCTCTCACATGGCCTGCGCCCTACGGCCACGGTGAAGCTCATGGTCGACGGAGCGGAGTTTCAGGAAAGCGCCGTGGGCGACGGACAGTTCGATGCCTTCATGCGCGCCGTCAGACGCATCTACAACGAGAAACTACGGCGCACCTTCCCTACCCTCGCCAACTATACCGTCAATATACCGCCCGGCGGCAAGACCGACGCTCTGGTCCACACCACCATCACCTGGAATTTCCAGGGCAACCTCTTCAAGACCCGCGGACTCGACGCCGACCAGACCGAGGCCGCAATCCAGGCCACTGTCAAGATGCTCAACATCCTTGAGACACTGCCGGCTAAAAATAACTAATACAAAAATCCATTCAGACAATGAACCTCAAAATAGCAGTACTTCCCGGCGATGGAATCGGCCCGGAAATCTCCCGTCAGGGCGTAGACGTCATGACGGCTGTGTGTGAAAAATTCGGCCACGCGGTTGAATACCGCTACGCCATCTGTGGCGCCGACGCCATTGACAAGGTGGGCGATCCCTTCCCTGAAGAGACCTTCGAGACCTGCCTCTGGGCCGACGCCGTGCTCTTCTCGGCTGTGGGCGACCCTAAGTTCGACAACGACCCCAACGCCAAAGTGCGCCCCGAACAGGGCCTGCTCGCCATGCGCAAAAAACTCGGCCTTTTCGCCAACATCCGCCCCGTGGAAACTTTCCAGTGTCTGATCCACAAATCTCCGCTGCGCGCCGAGCTGGTGGAGGGTGCCGATTTCATCTGCATCCGCGAGCTCACCGGCGGAATGTATTTCGGCGAGAAATACGAAGACAACGACCGCGCCTATGACACCAATGCCTACACCCGTCCGGAGATCGAACGCATTCTCCACGTGGCCTACAGCTATGCGCGCCGTCGCCGCCGCCATCTGACCGTGGTCGACAAGGCCAACGTGCTCGCCTCTTCGCGTCTCTGGCGCAAGGTGGCTCAGGAAATCGCACCGCAGTATCCCGACGTAAGCACTGACTATATGTATGTCGACAACGCAGCCATGCGCATGATCCAGGAGCCCCGCTTCTTCGATGTGATGGTGACCGAAAACACCTTCGGCGACATTCTGACCGATGAAGGGTCTGTGATATCCGGTTCGATGGGTCTTCTGCCATCGGCTTCCACCGGCGAGAAGACTCCGGTGTTCGAGCCTATCCACGGCTCATGGCCGCAGGCCAAGGGGATGAATATCGCCAACCCTCTGGCCCAGATTCTTTCAGTGGCCATGCTTTTCGAATATTTCAACCTCATGGAGGAGGGAGCGCTGATCCGCAAGGCGGTCAATGCGTCGCTTGACGCCAATGTCCGCACGCCCGAAATCCAGGTTGAAGGCGGCGCTACATACGGCACCGATGCCGTAGGCGCATGGATAGCCGACTATATCCGCCAGGCCTGAACCGCCAACGTCATCACCCGTTCGGCGAATCCACGCCGACACGGATCGTATTCATGATGGTAAAATGACGTGCCATCCGCCGTCACGGATCGTATTCATGATGGTAAATCGGTGTCCTTGACCGGACACCTGCATTATTGGTTAATATCTATTCCCCCGACACCTGTGTGCTATCGCACGGTGTCGGGGGCTACGATTAAATCGGTGTCCTGCCGGACACCCGCTATCCCATACCCATCCGGATTCCGCGGACACCCGTCTCCCGTACCCATTC
>CAMXAZ010000107.1 GCA_947179295.1 uncultured Muribaculaceae bacterium | reverse complement strand
AACATCATCGTGCTCGCCAAACAGGTGCCTGACACCCGTAATGTGGGCAAAGATGCAATGAAAGAAGATGGCACAATCAACCGTGCGGCATTGCCGGCCATCTTCAATCCCGAAGACTTGAACGCCCTCGAACAGGCGCTCCGTCTCAAGGATGCCAACCCCGGTTCGACCATCACATTGCTTACAATGGGCTTACCGCGCGCGTCAGAAATAATCCGCGAAGCCATCTATCGCGGCGCCGACAGTGGAATAGTACTTACCGACCGTGTGCTCGGCGGAGCAGACACCCTTGCCACTTCCTACTCTCTCGCCCAGGCCGTCAGAAAGTTCGGCAAATATGACATCATTCTCGGTGGCCGCCAGGCCATCGACGGTGACACAGCCCAGGTTGGTCCGCAGATTGCTGAAAAGCTCGGAATTCCTCAGGTGACATATGCCGAGGAAATCATTGAGCTTAAAGACGGCTTTGTAACAGTAAAACGACGTCTGGAAAACGGTGTTGAAACCGTCAAAGCACCTCTGCCTTGCGTGGTGACTGTCAACGGATCTGCACCAGTATGCCGCCCGCGCAATGCAATGAGAGTCCAGAAATACAAATATGCAGTCTCTCCCAGCGAAGCCGCAAAACTCAGTGACAGCCAGAAGGCTCTCCTTAAGAAGCGCCCCTATCTCAATCTCCAGGAATGGAGCGCGGCTTATGTAGACGCCGATCCGGCGCAGATCGGCCTGCCCGGTTCTCCGACAAAGGTCAAGGCTATTGAAAACGTGGTCTTCACAGCCAAAGATTGCCGTGTACTCTCTGACAATGACGCTGAAATCGAAGATCTCATCAAGGAACTCATCACTAACCACACTATCGGATAAGCAGCACTATGGACCAGAACAATTTAATAGTATATCTCGAATTCGAGGACGGTCGCGTTGCCGACGTCAGCCTTGAACTTCTGACCAAAGGCCGGGTGCTCGCTTCACGACTCGGCGTTAAGCTTGAGGCAGTCGTTGTAGGAGACAACCTTGACGGCGTTGAAGAGCAGGTTTTCCCTTATGGTGTAGACCGCCTTTATAAAGTATCGGACAAGCGCCTCTATCCCTACACCTCCAATCCTCACTCCGCAGTCCTTATCAACCTTTTCCGCGAAATCAAGCCCCAGGCCTGCCTCATGGGCGCCACCTGCATAGGCCGTGACCTCGGTCCCCGTGTCAGCTCATGTCTGCACAGCGGACTGACAGCCGACTGCACCTCTCTTGAAATCGGCGATCACACCGACCCCAAGACCGGCAAGGAATACAAGGATCTCCTTCTTCAGATTCGCC
Source organism: uncultured Muribaculaceae bacterium (assembly GCA_947179295.1). Lineage (GTDB taxonomy): Bacteria > Bacteroidota > Bacteroidia > Bacteroidales > Muribaculaceae > Duncaniella. The sequence goes on along the minus strand of CAMXAZ010000107.1, from coordinate 2,214 downwards.
CGGCATTCGGTGGCAACATCGTTGCCACAATCGTCAACCCGGAATGCCGTCCGCAGATGGCCACCGTGCGTGAAGGCGTGATGAAGAAAGAAATTTTCGATCCCGCCCACAAAGGTGAAGTCGTTGAACTCGATGCCAAAAAATATGTGTCTGACGAAGACTTCGTTGTAGAAATCCTCGACCGCCACATCGAGAAATCGAAAATCAACATCAAGAACTCCCCCATCATCGTGGCCGGAGGCTACGGAGTAGGATCAAAAGAAAACTTCCAGCTTCTCCACGAACTCGCCGACACCCTCGGCGCAGAAGTCGGAGCATCACGCGCTGCCGTTGATGCCGGATTCACCGAACATGCCCGTCAGATCGGTCAGACCGGTGTGACCGTGCGCCCGAAGCTCTATATCGCCTGTGGCATCTCCGGTCAGATCCAGCACATCGCCGGCATGCAGGACAGTTCTATCATTATCTCCATCAACAATGATCCCGCAGCCCCTATCAACACTATAGCCGACTATGTAATCACCGGCAATCTTGAAGAAGTGGTGCCCAAGCTGATCAAATATTACAAGAAAAACTCCAAATAACACGGTAATTCTATAGCAATGGCTAACTTTTATACAGATAATCCCGATCTCAGACACCATCTTACCCATCCTCTGATGGAGAAGATCGTGGCTTTGAAAGAACGTAACTATACCGATGCCGAGAAATTCGACTATGCACCTCTCGACTACGCCGATGCTCAGGACAGCTATGACAAAGTACTTGAAATCGTAGGCGAAATCTGCGGCGACATCATCGCTCCCAACGCAGAGGATGTAGACCATCAGGGTCCGCGCGTAGAAAACGGACGCGTGATCTATGCCGACAAAACACAAGAGAATCTCGATGCCTGCCGCAAAGCAGGTCTGATGGGCATGGCAATGCCCCGCCGCTACGGAGGTCTTAACTTCCCGATCACTCCTTATATCATGGCTGCCGACATTGTCAGCCGTGCCGACACCGGCTTCGAAAACCTCTGGGGCCTTCAGGATTGCGCCGAGACCATCTATGAATTCGCTGACGAAGCTCAGAAAGAAAAATTCATCACCCGCGTCTGCCAGGGAGAGACCATGTCAATGGACCTCACAGAACCGGATGCCGGATCAGACCTTCAGAGCGTAATGCTCAAGGCCACAGAACAACCTGACGGCACATGGCTGCTCAACGGTGTGAAGCGCTTCATCACCAATGGCGACAGTGACATTCATCTGGTGCTTGCCCGCTCAGAAGCCGGCACAAAAGACGGCCGCGGCCTCTCGATGTTCATCTATGACAAGCGCGACGGCGGTGTCAACGTTCGCCGCATCGAAAACAAGATGGGTATCAAGGGATCTCCCACATGTGAGCTCACATACAAAAATGCCAAAGCCGTCCTCTGCGGATCACGCCGTCTCGGCCTTATCAAATATGTGATGGCCCTCATGAACGGAGCTCGTCTTGGCATCGCCGCACAGAGTGTCGGTGTCAGCGAACTCGCTTACCGCGAAGCTCTTGCCTATGCCCGTGACCGCAAACAGTTCGGCAAAGCCATCATCGAATTCCCGGCTGTCTATGAAATGCTGTCGGTGATGAAAGCCAAACTTGACGCATCACGCTCGCTCCTCTATGCCTGCGCCCGCTATGTGGACATCTACAAGATCTATGACGATCTGGCAAAAGAACGCAGCCTCACTCCGGAGGAACGCAAGGAATCGAAATACTACAGCCGTCTGGCCGATGCCCTCACTCCGCTTGCAAAAGGCATGGGCAGCGAATATTGCAACCAGAATGCTTATGACTGCATCCAGATCCACGGCGGTTCAGGCTTCATGAAAGATTATGCCTGCGAACGGCTCTACCGCGACGCCCGCATCACATCAATCTACGAAGGTACTACCCAGCTGCAGGTTGTAGCCGCTATCCGCCACGTCACTACCGGAACTTACCTCAACCTTATCAACGAATACAATTCAGAGGAAGTCAAGCCAGAACTCCAGGCGCTCAAAGACCGTCTGGTTGCCATGACCGAACGCTATGCAAAAGCCGTAGAGGCTGTCACCGCGGTTGATGATTCGGCCTATGGCGATTTCATGGCCCGCCGTCTGGTTGAAATGGCCGGTGTTATCGTGATGAGCTATCTGCTTCTTCTTGATGCCAACCGCAACGAAAGCTTCAAGCGATCGGCCGAGATCT
>CAMXAZ010000106.1 GCA_947179295.1 uncultured Muribaculaceae bacterium | reverse complement strand
TCCACCCCCTCGCATGTACGGCATTCAACGCCGACTTCGACGGTGACCAGATGGCAGTCCACCTTCCCCTTGGCAACGAAGCAATCCTCGAAGCCCAGCTCCTCATGCTCGGATCGCACAACATCCTCAACCCCGCTAACGGCGCACCTATCACCGTGCCCTCGCAGGACATGGTGCTCGGTCTCTACTACATCACCAAGCTCCGCAAAGGCGACAAGGGCGAAGGCCTCAAATTCTACGGTCCCGAAGAAGCTGAAATCGCCTACAACGAAGGCCGCGTGACACTCCACGCCCCCGTATCAGTTGTAGTCGAAGACATCGACGAATTCGGCAACCCCATCAAGCACCTCGTCGAGAACACCTCCGTAGGCCGTGTGCTCGTCAACCGCTACGTGCCCAAAGAAATCGGCTACGTCAATGAAATCCTCTCAAAGAAATCACTGCGTACCATCATCTCGCGCGTAATCAAACACTGCGGTATTCCCCGCTCAGCCCAGTTCCTTGACGACATCAAGAACCTCGGTTACTACATGGCATTCAAGGGCGGTCTGTCATTCAACCTCGGCGACGTACTCATCCCCGCCGAAAAAGAAGAATACGTGCGCGAAGGCTACGAACAGGTGCAGGAAGTCCTCAACAACTACTCGATGGGCTTCATCACAAACAACGAACGCTACAACCAGATCATCGACATCTGGACACACGTCAACTCACGTCTGGCCGACACACTCATGAAGCAGATCTCGGCCGACAAGCAGGGCTTCAACCCTGTCTACATGATGCTCGACTCCGGCGCCCGTGGTTCTAAAGACCAGATCCGTCAGCTCTCCGGTATGCGTGGTCTTATGGCCAAGCCCCAGAAGAGCGGTGCCGAAGGAGGTCAGATCATCGAAAACCCGATTCTTGCAAACTTCAAGGAAGGCCTTTCGGTGCTCGAATACTTCATCTCGACCCACGGTGCCCGTAAGGGTCTTGCCGACACCGCGCTCAAGACAGCCGACGCCGGTTATCTTACCCGCCGTCTGGTCGACGTGGCCCATGACGTCATCATCAACGAAGAAGACTGCGGAACCCTCCGCGGACTCGTCTGCACCGAGATCAAGAACAACGACGAAGTTGTCGCTTCACTCGGCGAACGCATCCTCGGCCGCGTCTCTGTCCATGACATCGTCGATCCCACCAACGGCGAACTCATCGTCGCCGCAGGCGAAGAGATCAACGACCTCGCAGCCGACCGCATCAACGAATCACCCATCGAATCAGTCGAGATCCGTTCGGTGCTCACCTGCGAATCAAAGAAAGGCGTCTGCGCCAAGTGCTACGGCCGCAACCTCGCCACTCACCGCATGGTCCAGATGGGCGAAGCTGTCGGCGTGATCGCCGCCCAGTCAATCGGCGAGCCCGGTACTCAGCTCACCCTCCGTACATTCCACGTCGGTGGTGTCGCCTCGAACATCGCGGCTGTCAACTCGCTCACCTCGCGCTACGACGGTATCCTTGAAATCGACGAACTCCGCACCGTGCAGACCGAAGAAGTCGACGCCAACGGACGTAAGGTCGACGTAGTGATCGGCCGACTCGCAGAAATGCGCATCATCGACCCCACCACAAAGATGATGCTCACCAACGCCAACATCCCTTACGGTGCGAAACTCTTCTTCGAGAACGGCGCACGTGTCAAGAAAGGCGATGTGATCTGCGAATGGGACCCCTTCAACGCCGTCATCGTCAGCGAAGCCGGCGGTAAGGTACAGTACGTCAACCTCACCGAAAACGTCACCTTCCGCGTCGACTCCGACGAGCAGACCGGTCTCCGCGAAAAGATCATCATCGAATCAAAGGAACGCGGCAAAGTGCCTGAAGCCAACATCGTTGATGCCAACGGCCAGATCCTCCGCACCTACGCACTCCCCGTGGGCGCCCACCTCATGGTCGACGAAAACGCCGAACTCAAACCCGGCGAAATCTTCGTCAAGATCCCGCGTGCCGCAGGCTCTGCAGGTGACATCACCGGTGGTCTCCCCCGTGTGACCGAACTCTTCGAAGCCCGTAACCCATCCAACCCCGCCATCGTATCTGAAATCGACGGCGAAGTCAAGTTCGGAAAGGTCAAGCGAGGCAACCGCGAAATCTCAGTCACCTCCAAACTCGGAGAGACCAAGAAATATCTCGTGCCCCTGTCAAAACAGATCCTCGTTCAGGAAAACGACTACGTGCGCGCAGGCACCCCGCTCTCAGACGGCGCCACCACACCGGCCGACATCCTCAACATCATGGGTCCGACAGCCGTTCAGGAATACATCGTCAACGAAGTCCAGGACGTCTACCGTATGCAGGGTGTGAAGATCAACGACAAGCACTTCGAAGTCATCGTACGCCAGATGATGCGCAAAGTCAACATCCTCGATCCGGGCGACACCAACTTCCTCGAACAGCAGGTGGTCGACAAGCGCGACTTCATGGACGAAAACGACCGCATCTGGGGCAAGAAAGTTGTCACCGACGCCGGCGACAGCGAAAACGTCAAGCCCGGACAGATCATCACCGCACGCAAGCTCCGCGACGAAAACTCATCGCTCAAGCGCCGTGACCTCCGTCCCATCCAGGTACGCGATGCACAGCCCGCCACCTCCGAACAGATCCTCCAGGGTATCACCCGTGCCGCCCTGCAGACATCATCGTTCATGTCGGCCGCATCATTCCAGGAAACCACCAAGGTGCTCAACGAAGCCGCAATCAACGGCAAGGTCGACTACCTCGTGGGCATGAAGGAAAACGTCATCTGCGGACACCTCATCCCCGCAGGTACCGGTCTCCGCTCCTACGAGCGCATCGTGGTAGGCGGCAAGGATGACATCGAAGACGCCTTCGACATCCCCGTAGTCACCCGCGACGAAGCCCCCGAAGTAGTTGACGTGGCCCACACCGAACTCTGATCACCGCGTCTCTCCACATGTAGAGACAAGCGATAACCCCCACAGTCACCCCCTGTCAGTCACCCCGACACGGCAGGGGGTGACTTGCGTTTTGGATAATGAAAATGCGGTGATGGTTTGGGCAGCCGAGGCTCGGAGAGCCTGATTTTCAGAAACCCCAGGGTGAGCGAGCCCCGGAGCGATAGCGTAGGCCGAGGGGTGCCTGGGGTAGGGGCCGAGAACCGCTGAGTCTGCCTCGGAGAGGGAGGATAATAACCGGAGGAGAAAACATCCATTCCGAGGCTTCATTTAGGTTTGTCTACTTGAATGAAAATTAGTATATTTGCCTCGACATTTGAATTAAAAGAAGCGTATTGCTTTTACTTGTGTTAGAAAACGTAGGAAATTTTCTGAAGATGCAAGGAAGCAAGCGGTTCTCACGCTATATGCGTGGGCTGCTGTTCCACATCTTCATCTTCAGGTTTCCTACGACCGTCTAACAAAGTGTGGCAATTTCAGTCCGCGCTTTCTTTTTTATCTGCCCGGCAGGACTGAAACGGGCATTTATTCACATTTTGCGCAATGCACTACAGGCTTACATTTTTAGTGCTCAGTTTGCTTTCAGTATTATTGTTACCTGAACTTATTGTTTCTCAGAAACTGTTTAAAATTAGAATTGAAAAAATGTTATAGAGCATAACAAACCCTCA
>CAMXAZ010000105.1 GCA_947179295.1 uncultured Muribaculaceae bacterium | reverse complement strand
ACAAGCCCCACGTGCCCCGCATCGTCACCATGCTCATCCCCAAAGAGCTTATCGGTGCAGTGATCGGCCCCGGCGGAAAGATCATCCAGGGAATCCAGGAAGCAAGCGGCGCAACCGTAAGCATCGACGAAATCCCCGACGGAGGCTACATCGAAGTGGCTGCCTCTAACAAGGCTTCGATCGACAAGGCCCTCGAAATGATCAACGCTATCGTCGAACTCCCCGAAGAGGGCAAGGTTTACCACGGCAAAGTGCGTTCTATCCTTGACTTCGGCGCATTCGTTGAATTCATGCCCAACCGCGACGGCCTGCTCCACATCTCGGAAATCTCTTGGGACCGTCTCGAAAACATGGAAGCCGCAGGCCTCAAGGAAGGCGACGAGCTCGAAGTGAAACTCATCGAGATCGACAAGAAGACCGGCAAATACCGCCTGTCAATGCGCGCGCTCCAGCCCAAACCCGAAGGCTACGTAGAGCGTGAACGCGCACCCCGTGGCGAACGCGGACCGCGTCGTGAAGGCGACCGTCCCCGTCGTGACGGAGATCGCGGTCCCCGCCGTGACGGCGACCGTGGCCCCCGCCGCGAAAACAATGGCGGCAACCACGGAGCTCCCCGTAACTAAGACCTGAAAAGTGCATTATATTATCTTAAATTCATCATACAGATTAAATTTGCACACTCTTAGTTAACCAACCTCTGATATTCATTACCATTGAATCAACGCCCCGGCGGGTTCCCCTTCACGGGAATCCGCCGGATTTATTTACCCGAACCACATGGCAGTCACCGCATCAACCAAACAAACCGAAAGGAATGTCCACATTATAGTCGCCGCCGGAAGCGGATCGCGCTACGGAGGCAATCTGCCCAAGCAATTCTGCCCGCTCAACGGCAGACCTCTGCTCATGACCACCCTCGAACGCCTCCACCGCCACACTCCTGACTGGGAACTGACAGTGGTGCTGAGCCATGACATGACCGGAGAATGGCAGGAAATGTGCCGGGAATATGGCTTCAGCCTGCCTCACAGAATTGTGATCGGCGGCCCTACCCGCGCCCACAGCGTCAGAAACGCCATCGAATCACTCGCCGTGGAATCATGCGGGCTAATCAGCGTGCATGACGCCGCGCGGCCTGTGGTAAGCAGCTCTCTCATCCGGAATCTTCTTGACGGACTTGACGGGGCAGACGGTGTCATACCGGCCTGCCTGGTGACAGACTCAATACGCATCACCGCGCCTGACGGATCAAGCCGAGCCGTAGACCGCAAGCTCTACCGATCGGTGCAGACCCCTCAGATCTTCCCCGCCGCAAAGCTCTCGGAAGCCTACCGCCGGGAACTCCGTCCGGAATTCACTGACGACGCATCGGTGATGGAAGCCGCCGGATTCAGCAATCTGAGGCTAACGGCCGGCGATCCGCACAACATCAAAGTAACCAATCCCGGCGACATGGCTGTGGCCGAACTCTATCTCTCACTGTCAGACACTCTATAACGCACCGCTGACAATGGACAGGCTGAGACATACCGACATAAAATTCCTGCGCGGAATGGGTCCGAAACGCGCCGAGCTTCTCGACAAGAATCTCGGCATAAAGACGTTTCACGATCTTCTGTACCATTTCCCCACCCACTATATAGACCGCCGTTCCGTCTACCGCATCATCGACTTTGCCGGTGAAGACATGCCCTCCATTCAGGTCAGAGGCCGCTTTGTCAGCTTCAATGTGCAGGGCGAAGGCGCCAAGATGCGCCTTGTGGGCCTTTTTTCCGATGGTTCAGGAGTGATGGAGGTGGTCTGGTTCCAGCGCATAAAATCGCTCAGACAGCTCTATCACACCGCAACCGAGTATATTCTCTTCGGCAAGCCATCCAATTTCAACGGCCGCTGGAGCATGGTTCATCCGGAAGTCGACACACCTGAAAACGCTTCGGCCCAGGGAGGCTTCCGAGGAGTATATCCGCTGACGGAGCAACTGCGCAACCGCGGGTTCTCGTCGCGCACCTTCGCCAACGCCGCAACCGAGATTCTGGCAGGAATACGCACTGTCACCGAGACTCTCACTCCGCAGATAATCACACGCCACCGGCTCATGGGGCTCCACGAAGCTCTCACCGCCATCCATTCGCCCCGGACACCGCAGCAACTCGAACAAGCCCGCTTCCGCCTGAAATTCGAAGAGCTTTTCTATCTTCAGCTTGACATCCAGCGCTACGCCCGGCGCCGCAGCGGAGCCATCAAAGGCTTTCTGTTTCCCCGCATCGGCCATTTCTTCAACACCTTCTACTCACAATTCCTGCCCTTCCCGCTCACCGGCGCCCAGAAAAGGGTTATAAAAGAAATCCGTGCCGACATGGCCACCGGACGCCAGATGAACCGCCTGCTGCAGGGCGACGTTGGCTCCGGCAAGACCCTTGTGGCACTGCTATGTATGCTCATAGCCCTTGACAACGATGCACAGGCCTGCCTGATGGCTCCGACCGAAATTCTGGCAACGCAGCATTTCGAGACCATCAGCTCTATGGTGGCACCGATGGGCATAAACGTGAAACTGCTCACCGGGTCGACCCGCAAGAAAGCGCGCGAGGAGATCCACTCCCAGCTCACTGACGGCTCTCTCCACATACTCATAGGCACCCATGCCGTGATCGAGGACAATGTGAAGTTCAAAAACCTCGGCTTCATTGTGATCGACGAGCAACACCGCTTCGGTGTGGCCCAGCGGGCACGGCTGTGGACCAAAAACGTCATCGCGCCACATGTGCTTGTGATGACGGCCACCCCGATTCCCCGCACACTGGCCATGACCGTCTACGGCGATCTCGACGTATCAGTGATCGACGAACTGCCGCCGGGCCGCAAACCGGTGCAGACTCTGCTCCGATATGAGGAAAACCGCTTTGCAACATATCAGGGCATAGGGCGGCAACTACGCCTCGGCCGCCAGGTCTACATTGTCTATCCGCTCATCAAGGAAAACGAGAAACTCGATCTGAAATCGCTTGAAGAAGGCTATGAGTCGATCTGCGACACCTTCCGCGATTATAAGGTGGCCTTTGTGCACGGACAGATGAAGCCGCAGGAAAAAGAGTATCAGATGGGACTTTTCGCATCCGGAGAGGCCCATATTCTTGTGGCCACAACCGTGATCGAGGTCGGGGTCAATGTCCCCAACGCCACTACGATGCTCATCGAGAACGCCGAGCGCTTCGGCCTTTCGCAGCTTCACCAGCTCCGCGGGCGAGTGGGCCGTGGCGAAGGCCAGAGCTACTGCATCCTGATGTCGAAACGCAAGATCGCCTCCGACACGCGCAAGCGTCTTGAACTCATGACATCTACCACCGACGGCTTTGCGATAGCCGAAGCCGACATGCAGATGCGAGGCCCCGGCGACATCGAAGGCACCATGCAGAGCGGAATGCCGATTGATCTCCACATAGCCAATCTTGCCACCGACGGGCAGATCGTGCAGCTTGCCCGCGACACTGCCTGCGAGATTCTTGACGCAGACCCCGAACTCAGCCTCCCGGAAAACCGCCCCCTTATTGTAGAACTGGCCAATCTTACAACCCGCGTCCGCGACTGGTCGAGAATTTCCTGACCGCTGTCGTCCAAACTGATAACACCCTCTAACAGATCACTTGAAATAAGAGGTTGTTTAAAAACAATAGTTAAAATCTGAGCGAAAGTTTTGAGGTGGAT
>CAMXAZ010000104.1 GCA_947179295.1 uncultured Muribaculaceae bacterium | reverse complement strand
TGACCCCCGCCTGATTTACTCGTAGCCCCCGACACCGCAGCGCAATGCGCGTAGGCGTAGGGGGGAAAAGACATTCAAAAAAACAAGCCGGCAGAGAATCTCCACCGGCTCTTTTATCGAGAAAACAAAGCGGAGGTATCGGGGCGTGTCATTTCACTCCACCGATACCTCCGGCCTCAATCTGTATCAGAGATTCCGGGTCCCTACCTGCGCGGCATGGTATCCGTTATCTTCAGTATTCCTATTCCCTGTCTGCCGGTGGAGCCGATCCTTAGCTGATCCACCACCGTACTGGTGTAAATCGCAGGGGCGCCATGCTGGTAAAATCCTTTTTCAGAGACATATGAATGACCGGTAAATATCATTTTGCAATAGCGAGTTTCAATTGTCGGGTTCGGCTTTACCCTGAATTTGAAATTATATCCCGGAGCTGCCACACGTGAGGTTGGTGAGTCTTCCTCGATCGGTTCAATCCAGTCGGCATCAAAAGTAATGGACAGTTCATCCGGATAGAATGATCCGCCTATACATTCCAGAATTCCCCCTTCAGCTCCAAGAGCAAGATATCCGTACTCGCCATAGCCGGGTCGCTCGCCATTGAATTTGAACTCTGGTGATGTGGTGGTATCGCCACTTCCATCTACAAGTACTCTTGCCTCATCCACAAGTTCATCGCTCCCGTCAAGATAGAATCTGACAAAGCCCATTCTCGGCTCCGTGTCAAGACCGACAATATCTATCAGAAATTCTGATTGGGATTCTTTGAGAATAAACTCTTCGTCACAGTTTATCCAGTCAGGCTTTGACACTCTCACCTTGCGCCCGGCATATTCCGGATTTACCTTCATATATATCGGATGACCGACTGGAAGGGGATTTGCAACACGATGGGTGCGCAACACAAAAGGTGCCTCCGGGCGCTCCTTGTAATATACAAGTGTATCGCTCACCTCCCATGTGAGCTTCATGTCTGGAAATACGTGATAATTTTCACCTGTGTAGGGGGAAGAATAGTACTCAGGATAGCCGTTGAGGGCATTCTCCCAAAGAAAATGCTTGCTGCCTTTGACTCTTACCTCAGTAGCTTTTCTGTAGTCATTGTCTTCAATAACCTTGGTAGTATAGCTCCAGTCAAGATTCCCTATATCGCGGGGCGACTCGATGAACTGCCGTTTTGAACCCGCGCAGATATAGTTTTCCGGAAAAACTACAAAGAAATGAGCTTCGGGAATTTTAAAGGCATAGTATAAAGGCTCACCATAATCCACGTTACCTTCCTGTACACTCGAATTCTCATCTATCAGTCCAAACACTCTGCAAGCACTGCTGTAGTTCGTGCGATAGACTCCTGCAGGGAGCTTGATGTAGGGATTCGGCTCATTCTGCAATTCAAAAATATCTATCATCTGCTCAACCGACAGACCTTCTACCGAATTCGTAGGAATTTCATCGGCCGGTTTTCCGAAATGCTTTTCGAGTTTCTTTATCTCATCGGCAGTAAAACCAAGAATACGATGAAACTCATACGTGTTATAATCTCCACGCCAGGTATCACCTTTTTTAATTAGGTATCCGGCATTATTAAGCTCATATCCATGTGGCACATAATTGCCATATCTGTTATATGTATAAAACGGAACCGCCGTACACCTGTCAGGCTTTTGGGTAAGCTTGATGGGCGCATCTGTGAATATTTCTCTTTCAAGACACCTGACAGGCTGATGATAACCGCCATCCACTAAATATCCACAGGAATAGTAGCCTCTGAAAAGATATCGTCTGCTGTCAGGAAAATATCTTGTAGCAATCATATTGCTTATTCTGTCGTTAATATAATCTAAAAAACCGTCCCATATGCCGTTGCCGGTAAAGACAAGATTATTATATTCGACCGTACCGTCCTCAAAAATACCTTTTGATACTCCATGTAGCGCTGTGCATAAGATATAACAGTCAACGTCTGATCGGTATTGTATATTGTAAACCATGACAGGAGTGATCTCTACATCAACTATATTGTTTGTCTTCATAGACTGGGTGACATTGATAACCTGTTTGGCCGAACCGTCGGGCCCCTGGATGATTATCTGTGCCGAACGGGCCTCGGTCTCCGAAGTGTTCTCGTCGATGTCAAAACACAGTTCCATTGTGTGGAGCGCTCTGGAGCGAGACTCCACTCTGCGTATCCAGCTTTCCGAACAGCTGATGGTAGGCTCGATGTTTGTCTGTATGTCAAAGTTGAGTTCTGAAGCCTTCCATGACACCTGATAGTCTTCTTTTGCAACAATAATGGCATCTTTCTGAACCTGAGTGATGGTGAACTCCTCACGAATGCCATGCTCGGTGTTTGAAATGGCAATCGAGGCGCTACGCTGGTCATATGTCTCGTTGGGGTCTACAATATATCTCAGGGTGTATGACGAGCGGGAGCCGTCGGTCTTCTCCCTTATCCAGTCGCATGACGGGAACTCAATGTCAAACGAGATATTGGAGGCAATCTCAATGGTGACCTCTCCCCCTGCACTGCCTACAACCGCTTCATTGTCTCCCAGAACGATCGACGGCTTGGAGCCGGGCTGATAGATGTTGACAATCTCTGTCCTGCCCGCACCCTTGATGCCTATATGACCTGTACGTCCGACAATGTCTTCGTTAGCCGCTATGTCAAAATACAGCGACTTTTCGGTCATTGAGCGCGATGTTGGCGATGGCTTTATCCAACCCGCATCTTCTTCGGCTATCTCATACTCCACATTGACATTACTCTTCAGCTTGATCTCAATAGTGGTAGCATCCGAGCCTATTTCAACTTTATCGGTTGAAAGTATCATGGCATCTGTCTGCTTCTGGCTGACGGTGAATGTGGTCGTCTTTCCACCACAGGCTATCGTCACGGCGCCATTGCGCTCTTCATAGTTAGGGTTAGGCTGAGCTGTTACTGTTATCACGGCATCTCCGGGCTCTCCTGAGGCAGGAGAAACCGTGAGCCAGTCTATGCCTCTCGACTCCGAAACTGTGGCCGTCCATGATGCCGAAGCCTTGAAACTGACTTCCGAGAAGCCTCCATCTTCCTCTATGACCGGCGAGGGGACACCGGTGGTGCCTGTGAATGTGATTGTCGGAGCTGATGAGCCTTGATCAGACGAGGGATCTTTGTCTGTACATGAGGATGTGGCCGTCAGTATCAATGACATGGCCATCATGCACGACAGTCCGGTCAGCCATCCGCCATGCGGCAGTTTCTGACTGTGTTGGGGTCTACTGGTATTCATAGGTTATTAAAAAAGGGGGGATTAAGTTGTTATTATTTGCAGTGCGTTATAGATATTTCACAAAATTATGTATTTCAGCGCAATAGGCTTTTCACATGATCTTGTGAGAAAAGGTGTATTTTTAGTTAAAATTATCTAAAAATACACCTTTTTTTCCTCTTTTTCAACAGCCGCAGCCCGCCCACCCGAAAGAGTGCGACAATCTGGAGGCACGCCATCCGGAGCGGTAAATCGGTGTCCTCGACCGGACACCACATGCCGTGGGGGTCACAAACCCGTGACACCTGCGCGCTGCGCGCTGCGGTGTAGGGGGGGAAAAGACATTCAAACATGTCTCGAAGAGACTGAGTTTTCGAAACCCCAGGGTAAGCGAGCGCCCGCAGGGCCGAGCGGTGCCTGGGGTATTGGCGTGGATGAGTCTTCTGCCTCGGAGAGGTAGGTTAACAAT
>CAMXAZ010000103.1 GCA_947179295.1 uncultured Muribaculaceae bacterium | reverse complement strand
TACCCATCCGGATTCCGCGGACACCCGTCTCCCGTACCCATTCGGATTCGGGGTGTCATTGGCGGATCATTCGCTGTCGAGGTTCGGCTGATGGCGTCCGGAGGACGCTGATTTACTCGTAGCCCGTGACACCGCAGCGCACTGCGCGCAGGTGTCACGGGTTACGTGTATTTCCACGAAAACAGGTGTCCGGTCAAGGACACCGATTTACGGTTATGCAATGTAGTGGGACCTTATTCTTCCTGGCCGGAGGTGCCGTGCTCCATGATGGCCTGCACGGAATTGATGGCGAGGAAGGTAGCGCCTGTGCCGTTGATTGCACCGAGGATGGCGATGCGGTCTTCAGGCGTAAGCAGACCCTGCTCGATGAAGTCACGCAGAGCCACAAGCGGATAGCGCTGCTGCTGGGTATAGTCCTTGTAATAATAAGCCTTGATGCCGTAGGAGATGCTCAGCCAGCGCATGGTGCGGCGGCGGTAGCAGATGGCATAGACGGGACAGGCACCGCGGAACGATGCAATGAAGCGGGCGGTGCGTCCGTGGTAGGCGTTGGCTATGATGGCCTTGGTGCCGATTTCGCGTTCGGAGACCACAGCCTGGCGGGCCAAGAATGAGGTGACATGTTCGTCGGCGAGCTGCGGAATATTGTCGCTGGTGATGGTGGCTGTCAGAGAGGCTTCCACATCCTGGGCCACACGGGCCATAGTCGACACAGCCTCGACCGGATAGCGGCCGTTTGCGGTCTCGCCTGAGAGCATGAGGCAGTCGGCGCGCTGATAGACGGCGTTGGCTATGTCACTGACCTCTGCGCGGGTGGGGCGCGGCGAGGTGATCATGGAGTGGAGCATCTGTGTGGCCACGATCACGGGATGGTGGGCGGCTATACATTTGGCTATCATCTCGTGCTGGATCACGGGGATGCGTTCGGCGGCCACTTCGATGCCGAGGTCGCCGCGGGCAATCATGATGCCGTAAGAGGCTTCGAGGATGGAGTCGAAGTTGTCGACACCCTGCTGGTTTTCGATCTTGGAGATGATCTTCATATCGGAGCCGAGGCGGTCGAGCTCGTCCTGTACGGCCTTGACATCGTCGGCGCTGCGCACAAACGAGTGGGCCACGAAATCTACGCCGAGCTTGGCGGCTGTGGCCAGAGTGGCCTTGTCGCGTTCGGTGAGCGAGGCCAGACGGATGTCGCTGCCGGGAATGTTGACGCTCTTGCGCGAGCCGAGGTTGCCGTCGTTGAGACAGCGGGCGCGGATGATGCCTGTGGCGGCGTCGATGTCGAGAATGAGGAAGTCGAGTTCGCCATCGTCAATGAGGAAATGCATTCCGGGATGCACGTCATTGGCAATGTCGGCATAGTTCAGACAGATGCGTCCGGCACTTGTCGGTTCCGAGGTGTGGCCGCAGAATTCCACTTCCATTCCTTCGCGGAAAGCTATCTTGTCGTTTGGCTCGGTATTGACGGTGGTGCGTATTTCCGGGCCCTTGGTGTCGATGATGATGCCGATACGGGGTGAGACAGCCCGGCAGTTTTCCACTATCTGTGCCATACCTTCGGCACCGAGATGTGCCGAATTCATGCGTACCACGTTCATGCCTGCCTCGAAAAGACTGCGGATAAAATCCACGTCGCAGCGGCGGTCGGAAATCGTCGTGATTATTTTAGTGCTCTTTTTTAGCATGTGCCTATTACTTATAATTTATGTGAAATGACTGAATGACTGACCGGTCATCATAACCTCCTTTCTCTCGGCCCGGATGACTCGGCCGCACAGGCCGGACGGTATGAAAAATCCTGCCTTGCGCAAATTTTCTGCAAAATTACTCAAATCTATCGGTTAAGCCATGAAACCGTTAAAAATATTTTGCATTCCGTGGCCTGACAGGTCATGCGCAAGTCATGCCGGTTACCGGACTCCCCCCGGCCGGAATCTCACATGAAAAGATGAGAAAATGGCGCATTTTTATATAATATTAACTAAAAACGCGGGCTTTCTCACAAGAACGTGTGAAAAGCTTATTGCCCTAAAATACATAATTTTGCAGCGATATCGGCTATGATTATTGAAGATTCACTTTCGATACACAATAAACCGCAATTACACATTAAACAAATTGCAATATGAAAAAATTTCTCCTTATGACGCTTGCCGTCATGCTTTCGGGCCCGGCTTTCGCGGCCACTCTGCGAGTCAACAACGCTGTAGGTTCCGGCGCGAAATATGCCACAGTGGATGCGGCCCTTACCGACGCGCAGGATGGCGATGTGATTATTGTCGACGGTTCTACAGATTCGTATGGAGATATAGAGATCTCCAAGAAAATCACTCTTCAGGGTCCGGGTTACTTCCTGAGTGAGAACGGCATCAGTACGGAAGACGTTTCAACGGCTAAGTTCAAGTCAATCACCATAAAGTGTGAGGGAGTGAAACTCACAGGCATTACTTCGGATGTGGTCACAATTTATGCCGACAAGGTTGTCCTGACCCACAACTATCTCAATGTGATCAATCTCGGCAGAAACTTTTCATATTCAGACCAGCCCATCAGCAACGGGGTGATCCATCAGAATTTCATCACAGGTTGGGTTATGCGTGACAGCTATAGTGTTTCGTGTACATTCTTCCAGATCACCAACAATATTTTCGCGCGCTATTCCAATGTCCATATCAAAGGAGTGGATCAGTCTGTGATAGCCTACAATACTTTTGCCAGCTATCAGCCGACTCTCAACACAGTCACAAACTCGGTCATCGAGTATAACATAGGCAATCAGGTTGACAGCAACGGAGCCGGTCTGACCAATACTTATCAGGGCAATTATCTGCTTCCTTATAACACCAGTCTCTATAGCAGCAAGTACACCGACCGCAATATCAAGGATGTCGATGCCTCGCTGAGCCTTACAGCCGGAGCCTTTGCGGGCAGCGATCCCTATGTGTTCTCCGGACTCGGTGAAAACCCGGTGGTCAGTGACATAGAGATGCCTCAGTCGGTGGTCAAGGGCGAGGATCTGAAAGTCACGGTCAGACTTGGATTTGCAACACCATCTAACACACCTGAAGAATGAATGTGATTTCAATTCTCTCTCAGTCAGTGGCGCGTCAGGTGATGCTTGCAGCCTCGCTGGCCTTTGCATCAGGCTTTACCGCCACGGCGCAGACGCAGGTCGAGATCTTTGTCGACGGCGACAAGGGCATTGGCAACGGCCTGATGTTTGATGCCACAGATGGTTTCAACGGCTATTCCATCCCGCTTGCCGGTCTTGAACCGGGAGTGCATATTGTGTCTTTCCGCGCCTGTGTCGATGGCAAGCGCTGGTCGCCCACCGTCACCCGTATACTCTATATCAATGAAGCCAATCTTACCCCGTCGGCTGAATATTCTCTCGAATGGTTCGTTGACTCTGACCCCGGAGTGGGTAAGGGCAATCAGCTTGAGCCGGCTGACGGTGAGAGTCTTTTCAAGCTCCCAACCGCCGGTCTGACTCCCGGAGCCCACACCATATCAATGCGTATTCGTAGCCTCGGCGACAAATGGTCGCCTACTTGCACTCTGCCTCTATATGTGCTTGAGAATTATGACCTTGATAAGCTGGAATACTATATTGATGATGACCCCGGTGAAGGAAATGGCTGCGAGATTGCCGGCAATGGTCCGGAATATTCGTTTACCGTGCCAACCTCCGGTCTGTCAGAGGGCACTCACCGGCTCAGTCTGCGCGGACTGACCGCAGGAGGCGACTGGCTGACAGTCTATTCGGCTCCGTTTGAGGTCAGCAGTCAGAGTGGAATCAGCAATGTGGTATGGCAGATGCAGTTCTCAGCCTGGCGAGAAGGCAGTGAGCTATGCCTCTCGGCTCTTGACCTGGCAGAAGCGGCGGAAGTGGCAGTCTATAACATGTCAGGCGTGCGGGTGGCCGTCCGGAACCTTCCGGAAGGCATTTCAGCCGGAGAGGTTCTGCGCCTCGCCGATGCGCCGGCGGCTCCTGTGATAGTAGCCGTCACCACAGCCTCCGGAGGGCGGTCTGTCAGACTCGTCAGATAGCGCTCTGCCGATCCGCAAAAAAAAGACAGTGACTTTTCTATGCAATACAGATTATTATATGTTGTTTTGATTGTAGCAACCGCAGAGGCTGTGTCAAAATAGGCGCAGCCTCTTTTTTTATAACCTGTTGTAAAACATA
>CAMXAZ010000102.1 GCA_947179295.1 uncultured Muribaculaceae bacterium | reverse complement strand
TTCCGGACGCACTTCCGGAGCGGCTGCGGGTGCTGCTGTCAGGTCTTCTCCCCTCTCAGCCATAAAAAGCGGCCCTGACAGACAGTTCCAATGTCAGTCAGGGCCGATTGTCTCCTGGTGTTCTTTAATTCTATAGTGGAAGAGACCTAATTATTATATATAGTAAGTCAGGTTTAATTTGCATGTCGTTATGTTTTTATGCGATTAAAGCCTGTACTTACGGTCTTCTTGCTGATTCTTCTGACGGCCAAGCGGTTTCTTCTATTTTCCGACAATAAGAATCCTTCTACGCAAAAGCCCGCGGAACCGGGGGCTTAATCACATATTCAGGATTCTGTCAGACGGGATACAGAATTTGGTGTTTTAAACTGTGTCATTCAACGGAGATGAGCCGTCCCATCACTTTCAGCCTTCGCCCTCCCTCCGGAGGCGCAACCGGCCGAATTGCCGAGGTGATGTAATCTCCTGACCCGCCCTGAGGCAGGTTTTGCTCTGCAAAGTTATGGATTAGTTGAGTCTCCGGCAAACGCATGTCGGCTTTTAAGCCCCTCTCACCCGTTAAAAAATCTTAACAGATGTTTTTTCATTGTTTCTGCTGCGAAAAACTTTTTACCTTTGCACTTGAAAAGAAACACCAATTCGGTTGCAATCCTTGGACTGATAAAAAATTTTACGCATTAAATTCACTTTTTGAGACTAAGGACAAAGGCAACTGCACTGAGCGGTCTCGTCGTGACGACGCAACGGCAAGTGACCAACTTGGTGTAAGTGTAAGTATGATATAATCTCTACATTATTGGAAAGGGATAGTTTCCCTTCATCACCGAAAGGAATCTATTTCGATTCAATGACGCCTTTTGGCTTTAGTCCTGTTGCTCCTTGATAGAAAGGGGCAGCGGACAATTTTTTTATACACCCCCTGCTCTTTCGGGTCAATGTAAAAAAAATCCGAAAGAACTTATGCAAAGATACAACACCGGCTCCCCGAAAGTGTGCGATAATGCGGAGACAGGCTGTTTCCGTGAAGCAATATTCCGCGCGCGGGCGCGTTACTATAATATATATAATGATGTTTTCAGAGGCAACAGTGTGGAGGATGCGCGGGCTGCTCAGGGCCGGGCTTCTCGTGGCGGTCGTGGCGCTTGTCGCGGCCTTTTCGGCTTGTTCGCCTAAGAAAAACACCGCGGCCACCCGCAACTATCAGGCTTTCATTACCCGCTACAATGTCTACTTCAACGGCGACGAGCATTTCAAGGAGACGCTCAAGGAGATGGAACGCGCCTATGAGGACGACTATTCGGCCCAGGTGCTGATGCACCCGGTCGAGGCCTATTCCAACCCCAAGGCCCCGCAGCCCTCTGGCTCTTTCACCCGCTCGATAGAAAAAGCGCAGAAAGCCATACAGCTCCACAGCATCAAGAAGCGCCCGCGCCGCAAGCCGGGCCACGGCAATGATCCGGAATACAAGAAATGGCTCAAACGCGATGAGTATAACCCCTTCCTCCACAACGCCTGGATGATGATGGGCCGCAGCCAGTATTTCAACGGCGACTTCCTCGGCGCGGCTTCCACCTTTTATTATATAGCCAAGCACTTCGGCTGGCTCCCTGAGACCGTGACCGAAGCCAAGCTCTGGCAGGCCCGGAGCTACTGCGCCCTCGACTGGCTCTTCGAAGCCGAGACCATATTGGTGCGCATCAAGCCCGACCAGCTGACAAGCGGCAGGCTGAAAGAGCTTTACAGCTTCACATATGCCGATTTCTATGTGCGCTCCCATGACAATGCCAAGGCCATCCCCATGCTGCGCGAAGCCATCGGATATGCCAAGGGTCCGCAGAAAACGCGCCTCAGTTTCCTCCTTGGCCAGCTCTACAGCGCCGAGGGCGATGCTTCGGCGGCCTACGAGGCCTACCGCAAGGCCGGAAAGTCGGCCGGAGCCTCATACCGCACCAAGTTCAACGCCCGCATCAAGCAGAGCGAGGTGTTTCAGGGCGCCGACATCACCCCTGAGGTCAAGGCCCTGCAGCGCATGACCCGCTATGACCGCAACAAGGAGTATCTCGACCAGATCTATTATGCCATAGGCAATCTCTATCTCTCGCGGCGCGACACTGCCAATGCCATTGCCAACTATGTGCTTGCAGCCGAAAAATCGACCCGCGGAGGCATCGAGAAGGCCATCTCGCAGGTGACGCTCGGCGGCCTCTACTTCGACCGCCACCGCTATGACCTCGCCCAGCCCTGCTATGCCGAGGCCGTCCCGCAGCTGCCCGACAATTACCCCGATCTGGCCCGCCTGCAGCGCCGGTCCGACGTGCTCGACGAGCTTGCGGTCTACTCTCAGAACGTGACTCTCAACGACTCCCTGCTGCGACTGGCCGCCATGCCTGAGGAGCAGCAGTTGGCTGTGATCGACAAAATCATATCCGATCTCAAAAAGAAAGAAAAAGAAGATGCCGAGGCGGCCCGGCGAGAGGAATATCTCGCTCAGCAGGAGGCCCTCGGATCGAACCTCAACAACAGTTCGGCTTCGGCACCGACCACGTTTACGCTCAACACCGACAAATCGTGGTATTTCTACAACACGGCCACCCGCAATGCCGGACGCACCGACTTCCAGCGCCGCTGGGGCTCGCGTAAGCTCGAAAACGACTGGCGCCGGCGCAACAAATCGTCATTCAGCATGGACGATTTCAGCGGCGACGGCGAAGATGCCGACCAGGATGCCGACAGCGGGGCCGAAGGAGCCGACGACTCCTCGGCCGACAAAGCCGACAAGGAGCAGGAAGCCAAGGCCAACGATCCGCACTACCGCGAGTATTACCTGCGCCAGATCCCCAAGACCGATGTGGAGAAAACCACTGCCGGCGAGGTGATCCAGGAAGGGCTCTACAATTCAGGCCTCATACTCAAAGACAAGCTCGAAGACTTCGATGCGGCCGACGGAGAGTGGAGCCGGCTGATGAACAGCTACCCCGACAACGTCTACCGCCTCGACATCTACTACAACCGATATCTGATGAACGTGCGCCGCGACCGACCGGCCGAGGCCGAGCGCTACCGGCAGCTGATACTCAGCGAATTCCCCGACTCAAAATATGCCAAGGCGATGGCCGACCCGAACTATATCGACAATCTGCGCTCCATGCTCGCCCGCCAGGAAGAGCTTTATGAGAAGGCCTACAGCGACTATCTCGCCGACCGCAACCCGCAGGTCCATCAGGCCTACGAGACAATGGCACGCGACTATCCGCTCTCGCCGCTCATGCCGAAGTTCATGTTTCTACATGCCCTGGCCTACGTCACCGAAAACAAGCCCGAAGAATTCGGCTCCACCCTCAGGGAACTGCTCGAACGCTATCCGGAAACCGACATGACCCCGATGGCCTCGTCATATCTCAAAGGCCTCGCCCAGGGCCGCAAGCTCCACAGCGGCGCCTCAAACATGCGCAGCATGATCTGGGACATCCGCCTGACCAACGACTCTACCCTGCTTGAGGGCGAAGCCGCCGATCTGGACTTCACGCTCGCGCCTGAAGAGCCTCACTATCTGGTGTTGCTCTTCTCCACCTCGCAGATCTCGCCCAACCAGCTGCTCTTCGATGTGGCCCGCCACAACTTCACCACCTACATGGTGCGCGACTTCGACCTCGAAGTCATGAACTTCGGGCAGCTCGGCCTTCTCCTCGTCAAAGGATTCAGCAACGAAGCCGAGCTCAACCACTACCGCTCGCTGCTCAGCCAGGACCGCGGCGTCATCATCCCCGAAGGAGTGCGCCCCGTGCAGATAAGCAAGAGCAACTTCGAGAAACTGCTCCAGGGAGGCGGATCGTTTGACGACTACTTCCGCTTCATCGGCGAAGAAACCGTCCGCGAGACCCACGAATCAGTCCTGCCACCCGAAGACTACCCCGCGGCATCTGAAATGTACGCCCCCGAACCAAATCCGGAGGCCCCTGAGGCCCCCGCAGAGCCTGCTACAGCAGAGCCTACACAGACAAACCCGGCAGAGCCAACCCCCGCCCAGGCAGAGCCAACCGAAACTCCTGCCAAGCCCGCCCCCGCAACGCCAAAAGCACCCCAAAAGCCCAATACTCCCAGTACTCCCAATACTCCCAGCTCTCCCAGTGCTCCCAAAAAGCCCAACTCTCCCTCCTCTCCCAAAACTCCCTCCTCTCCCAAAAAGCCAACCCCTGTCTCGTATACACAGCTCCGAGCCCACGAGCCTA
>CAMXAZ010000101.1 GCA_947179295.1 uncultured Muribaculaceae bacterium | reverse complement strand
AACACTCAAAAAAGAGAGGCTGCGCCGTAAAACTTAATTACGACACAGCCTCATTATAACTCGAAGTATCAATATGTATTGATGGATTTCTAAACGACTTACATATCATCTCCATCTTTTATGCATATCGGAATTACTGACTTACGGATTTTTTGACATTATTTCCCTGCAAGAGCTATGCAGATTTAAGTTTTTTTACTATCTTTGCGCCCAAAATAATTCTCTCTTTTAAAGAGATTCGCACACAATCTCTTTGTTGCTGTGAGACCTAACACTGTTGGCATATCCTATAACCGCCTTTGCCTCAAGCCATATACCCATAGGCTGGAGGGTCGGAAGCTATTGCCGGCATTTTAGGGAAAGTTAAAAGCTATACTTTGGCACAATCCACTGACATAACTCAAGATAGCAACCTTCAGCTATTCGATATTATTCAGTCAAAGGCTGAATTAGCCTCCGGACTGACCGCAGCGAATTATAAAAAAGCGGTCATATGTCTGCGCTCATTCATAGCCAGCCGGCCACCCTATGCTGCTCCTGCCAGTCCATTCTTTACAACAAATTTTCTTGAAGATTGGTTCATATTCATGTTTTTCCGCGGACTCACAGCGAAAACAAGTCTACACTATTTTGATATAGTTGCCGGACTCGCCAACAAAGGGGTAAACGATGGAGAGCTTACAACCCGATTCAGAAATGTCAAAGCAAGAATTAAGGAAGTCGCATCAGAAAAGTGGCGTCTGCTCGTTACTGAGGAAAGCTTCAACCGGCTGGTAAATCTAACAAAACTTGCTGACAGACAGCAAGGTGAGACCGGACTTTATACCGACATTCTTCTTTTTTCACTTCTAAACTGCGGAATGGACATCTCAGCTATTGCAAAATTGCAATGTGATGATATCCACGAATACAACCCTGCTTGCCAGAAAATTGCAGAAAGACACATTTCGCCCAAACGAAAATATGTTTTCCCTCTTGAGCAAAGCAGAAAGACTCCCCGGCAGATTGAAAAAATGCTCGCCGAAAAGCTATCACAGCTTCTTGGAGCCCGCAACATTACGATCATAGGAAATATTCAGGAGTGCATTCGCAGCTATTGGGCTTATGCGGCTTTGAAATGTGGAGTATTGCCCGAAATGATCATCAAGGCTCTCGGCCACTCCCCTATCGGACTCCCGGTTCTTACCATCTGTTCGGAACGTAAAGGAGCCGTATCTGCTGTGCAGACGCAACTGCTGTCAGACAGCGTGACAGACCTCTTCATCGGAAATCCTCCTAAATGGTATGCAATGAGGCTTCGTCCCGGAATAAAATTTACCAGATTAAAAGAACGGATTGCTGACTGCAAGGATGAAATCATAACACCTGAATTGTTCTATCCATGCCAGGAGATAGCTAAAAAGCTTGACCGTAAACTGGTTTTTGAAAAGCGTCCGATCATTCCTGATATCGTTTTCTTTAAAAGCTGTGTGACCGATATCTTGCCGTTATTCCACAAGATCGGAGATTTGGCATGGTGTTACCGGAGTGGCGACACCTATGCTTCGATCCCACAGGCTGCAATGGAGGCATTCCAGAAAGCAATCGGCAAGTTTACGCCGGATTATGAAATCGGGCCGGTCGGTTCAATAGCTCTGCGCCCCGGCGATAGAATAGTTGTGGTCGGCGGAGCTTTCACCGGCAAGGAAGGAGAAATTATAGACCAGTCTCTGAATGAAAATGGCGTGATTTACCGAATAATGCTCTGGGGCGACAACAACAATATAGAATGGCGAGCAAACGACTCGCGTCTGATTGAGAAAAAAGCCCCGCTATAAATCAGCTAATAAAAAACTTTACATATGCGCATACGATTCATCTCATCATGTTTTCTTGCAGCTGCGTTGCTGTTGGGGTCTTGCTCGACTCCGAAAAATATAACTTATTTCCCGGACCTTGGGACGGGTGCCGTGGTGCAGGCTGAGTGTCAGCTTGATATCAGGGTGAAGCCTGAGGATAAGCTTTCGATTGTTGTCAATACGCAGGACCCGGCGCTGTCGGCGCTGTTTAATCTGCTGCAGGTCCAGAACCGTCTTGGGGGGACTACGTCGACGACAAAGAGCGTCGGCAGTGCTTCGGGCGGCGGTAACGGTCAGGTGGCTTACTATACGGTGGATTCGGCCGGCGATATCAATTTTCCGGTGATAGGCAAGCTGCATATCGCGGGGATGACTCGTGAGCAGGTTGCGAATTATGTGGCTGAGCAGCTTGTCGGTAAGGATCTTGTTAAAGATCCGATCGTTACGGTTGAGTTTGCCAATACTGGTATCTCGGTTATCGGTGAGGTGTCGGCTCCGGGCCGCTATGAGTTCAATAAGGATCGTCTGACTATCATTGATGCTATAGCTATGGCGGGCGATCTGACGATCAGCGGTATGCGCGAGAATATTCTTGTGTTGCGCAATGTGGGCGACGGAAAGCAGGAGGCTTACAGGGTGAATCTGCTTGACGCTCAGAGTCTGGCTTCGTCGCCGGTGTTTTATCTGCAGCAGGACGATGTGATCTATGTGGAGCCTAATGACAAGAAGAAGCGCGAGACGACGCCTAACGGAAATACGCCTTATACGCCTTCGTTCTGGGTTTCAATGGGTTCAGTTGGTTTGACAGTAGCAACACTTATCATCACTCTCACAAAATAAGCAATGGCAGAGACTATTAAATCAGAGGTAAGGAAGAGTGTCAACGCGGGCAGCGCCGTGCCGTTGACGGATATATTGTACAGGACGCTGCATCACTGGCCGTGGGTGTTGCTCTCGCTGGTGGTGTGTGTGGGTGCTGCTGTGGTGTATCTGCTGTGTACTCCTAAGGTTTATACGACTACGGCGTCGATCATGATCAAGGACGAGGCTGCCGGTAAGTCGGCGGGGGCTGAGGATTTCGGCGATTTCGGGCTGTTTCAGAATAAGACTAACATACAGAATGAGATCACTACCCTGAAGTCGGCTGATCTGATGGAAGAGGTGGTGAGACGTCTGAATCTGGATATGAATTATTATATTCCGGGGCGTTTTCATGATGTGGTGGCCTATGGCTCGAATCTTCCTGTGAGGGTCGAGATGCCGGGGTTTGCCGAAAACGGTTCGGCGTCGTTCAGAGTTGAGGTTGATGGAGACGGAAAGGTCTCGGTGTCAGATGTGAAGTCGGGCGATCTGAAGTCGGAAGAGCGGGTTCAGGGCGCTATGAACGATACGATTATGACGGCTGTCGGGCCGATGGTCGTGGTGGCTGCCGAGGGTTATAAGCCCGGTGAGGCGGTGGAACTGGAGGTTGTCAAAGCTCCGGTTTCGGCTACTGCGGGCGGCTATGAGAGCCGTATGGTGATAGCGATGAGCGGCGACAAGAGCAGTGTGATCAATCTGACGGTGACAGACCAGTCGACCCAGCGGTCGCAGGCGCTGCTGAACACTCTGATCGGTGTCTATAACGAGTATTGGGTCCGCGACAAGAATCAGATCGCTGTCTCGACGTCGAATTTTATCAACGAGCGTCTGGGTGTGATCGAGAGTGAGCTCGGAAATGTGGATTCGGATATCTCGTCATACAAATCGGCCAATCTGATTCCTGATGTCAGTGCGGCGTCATCGATGTATATGTCGCAGAATCAGCAGATTTCGCAGCAGATCATGGATCTGAAGAATCAGCTGAAGCAGACGCTTTATATAAAGTCGTATCTCGGAGCTGCAAGCGATAACGAGAAGATGCTTCCGATGAATTCGGGTGTGGCTAACGTTGACATTCAGTCGCAGATTACGGATTATAACAATCTTGTGCTTCAGCGTAATTCGCTGCTGGCCAAGTCGTCGGACAAGAACCCGCTGGTCGTTCAGCTGAACGAGCAGATGGATCAGATGCGTCAGGCTATACTTGCATCGGTGGACAATTCGATCAATGCTCTGAACATGCAGATTTCGAGTCTGCAGGGCTCGCAGGCATCGACTACGTCGAAAATCGCTTCGAATCCCTCGCAGGCAAAGTATCTTCTGAGCGTGGAGCGCCAGCAGAAGGTGAAGGAGTCGCTCTATCTGTTCCTGCTTCAGAAGCGTGAGGAGAATGAGCTTTCGCAGGCGTTTACGGCTTATAATACCCGTGTGGTCAATAAGCCGGCAAGTTTCGGCCCGACTGCGCCGAATACGCGCAATATATTGATGATGAGCTTTCTGCTTGGTCTGGCGATTCCGTTCGGGGTGGTCTATCTGATGGAGAGCAACAACACTAAGGTGCGCGGGCGCAAGGATGTGGAGCATCTGGCTGTGCCTTTTCTCGGCGAGCTGCCGCAAGACGGACACGAGAAGAAGAAGGAGGCCGGCGAGGCGAACACGATCGTGGTCAAGGGCGGCAAGCGTGATATCATCAACGAGGCGTTCCGCGTACTCAGGACCAATGTTGAGTTTATGTGCAACAGTTCGGAGGGCAACAAGGTGATTGCCATGACGTCGTTCAATCCGG
>CAMXAZ010000100.1 GCA_947179295.1 uncultured Muribaculaceae bacterium | reverse complement strand
AACAACATAAATGACAAGTAAATGGAATTACTGTCCCCTTACATCCGACGAACAACAAGTGGAGTCCGACCTGGCCAAAAGCTATGCCGGAGTGCCGCCCGTTAGCGAGCTGCTTGTGCAACGGGGCATTTCCTCGGTCAGAGAGGCGGAGAAATTTTTCCACCCCTCGCTGAAGGATCTGCATGACCCGTTTCTCATGCCCGACATGGACAAGGCCGTCCACCGGCTCAACCGTGCTATGGGGGCTAAGGAGCAGATTATGGTCTACGGTGACTATGATGTAGACGGAACCACAGCCGTGGCCCTCGTCTACAAGTATCTCCGTAACTTCTACTCCCATATCGACTACTATATCCCGACGCGCAACGAAGACGGATATGGCATCTCGAAAGCCACCATCGACATGGCCGCCCGTCAAGGGGTCAAACTTTTTATCATCCTCGATTGCGGTATCAAAGCAACCGAAGAGATCGAATATGCCCGCTCTCTGGGCATAGACTTTATTATCTGCGACCATCATGTGCCCGACGAGAAACTCCCGCCGGCGGTCGCCATCCTCAACCCGAAACTGGAAGGAAGCACCTATCCGTGTCCCCACCTCTCAGGCTGCGGCGTGGGCTATAAGCTCATGCAGGCTTTCGCCATATCCAACGGCCTGGGCAACGCCGAACTGGAAGGGCTTCTCGACCTCGTGGCTGTATCAATCGCCGCCGACATCGTGCCGATGGTAGGCGAAAACCGCATCCTTACCTACCACGGACTCAAAAGACTCAACTCCAACCCAAACATGGGTCTGAGAGCCATAATCCGCATCTGCGGACTCGGAAACCGCGAGATCACCATCAGCGACGTAATCTTCAAGATCGGCCCGCGCATCAACGCCTCCGGACGTATGCAGAGCGGCAAGGAAGCCGTCGACCTGCTCGTGGCCCGCGATGTGGCCGATGCCTACGCCCGCGCAAAGGAGATTGACCGCTACAACCAGGACCGCAAGGAACTCGACAAGCAGATTACCGAAGAGGCCAACACGATTCTCGAAGAACGCGGCGAGATGACCTCAGACCAGAAGTCGATAGTAATCTACAACAAAAACTGGCACAAAGGCATCATCGGCATCGTGGCCTCGCGGCTGACCGAGCTTTACTACAAACCCTCGGTGGTCCTCACCTACTCCAACGGACTGGCCACAGGCTCGTCGCGCTCGGTGCAGGGCTTCGACGTCTACAAGGCAGTGGAATCGGTGCGCGACCTGCTTGAGAACTTCGGCGGCCACACCTACGCCGTAGGCCTCTCGCTCAAGGAAGAGAACATCCCGGAGTTCACACGCCGCTTCGAACAGTTTGTCAGCGACAACATCCGCCCCGACCAGCTCACACCGCAGCTCGACATCGACGCCTACCTGACATTCGCCGAGATCACCCCCGAATTCCTCTCCCTGCTCAAACAGTTCAACCCCTTCGGACCGGGCAACAGCAAACCGGTGTTCTGCACCCGCGGAGTGACCGACTTCGGCACCTCGAAACTCGTAGGGCGCCACAGCGAGCACATCAAACTCGAACTCGTTGACAGCACCTGCGGAAAAGTCATGAACGGCATAGTCTTCAACAGCGCCGCCAGCTTCGACCACATCCATTCGGGCAAACCGTTCAGCATCTGCTACACCATCGAGGAAAACAAACACAAGGGAGGTTCCGCCATACAGCTCTTCGTCAAGGAAATCCATCCCGAATAGCCGATGCCGCTTTCAGTACTGAAAAAATACTGGGGCTACGACGCATTCCGCCCCCTCCAGCGCGAGATCATAGACTCGGTGCTGGAGGGGCGCGACACTCTCGGCCTGCTCCCAACCGGCGGAGGCAAGTCGATCACCTTCCAGGTTCCTGCCATGCTCCTGCCCGGCCTCACGGTAGTGGTCACCCCGCTCATCTCACTGATGAAAGACCAGGTTGACAACCTGCGCCGGCGCGACATCAGAGCCGTCCACTTCCACTCCGGGCTCACCCGGCGCGAAACCGAGCTGAACCTCACCCGCTGCCGTCTCGGCAAAGCCAAGCTCGCCTACCTCTCGCCCGAACGCCTTCAGAATGACAGTTTCATGGCCGAACTCCGGGCCATGACCGTCAGCCTCATCGTGGTCGACGAAGCCCACTGCATCTCTCAGTGGGGCTACGACTTCCGCCCATCCTACCTCAAGTTAGTGCGCCTGCGCGAGACCGTAGGCGAAGAAGTCCCCATCCTCGCCCTCACAGCCTCGGCCACCCCTGAAGTCACCGCCGACATCATGCGCGCCCTCCGCTTCAGAGAGCCCAAAGTCTATGCCCGCAGCTTCACCCGCGACAACCTCTCCTACATAGTCCGCTATGCCGACTTCAAGGAGAACACCCTTCTGCGTGTGCTCCGCGCCACCACCGGCTGCGGCATAGTCTACGTGCGCTCCCGCCGCCGCTGCCGCGAGATAGCCGATCTGCTCAGGCGCGAAGGCATCAGCGCCGAATTCTACCACGCCGGCCTCGATCCGGAAGAAAAAGACCTGCGGCAGAACCTCTGGAAAGAAGACAGCGTCCGCATAATGGTGGCCACCAACGCCTTCGGCATGGGCATCGACAAACCCGACGTGCGCACCGTGGTGCACTACGACCTCCCCTCATCGCTTGAGGAATACTATCAGGAGGCCGGACGGGCCGGGCGCGACGGCCGCGAATCATTCGCCGTGGTCATAACATCGCCCAGAGACAAAGCCACCCTCAGCCGCCGCCTGAGCGAGAGCTTCCCCGACAAGGAATTCATAAGCCACGTCTACGAACTGGCCGGCAACTTCCTCGGCGTAGCCGTGGGTGAAGGCTACGGAATGCTCTATGAATTCAACTTCGACCTCTTCTGCCGCACCTACTCCCTGCCTCCCGCGCCGACAAGGAGCGCGCTGACACTTCTGAGCCGTGCAGGCTACTTCGAATACATCGACGAGACCACCTCGCGCTCGCGCCTCATGGTAATCATGCGCAAAGACCAGCTCTACGACCTTGAGCTTACGCCCGATGCCGAAGAAGTGTTCCAGTGCGTGCTGCGCAACTACACGGGCCTCTTCGCCGACTACGTCTACATCAGCGAACTTGTCATAGCCCGCTCCACCTGCCTCTCGTCAGAGCGCGTCTACCAGGCGCTGCTCTACCTCGGGCGCATCCACGCCATCCACTACGTGCCGCGCCGCACCACACCTTATATATATTACAGCACCTCGCGCGAACTTCCCAAACACGTGATCATGCCCCTGGAAGTCTACGAACGCCAGCGCGAACGCATGGCCCTGCGTCTCGAAGCCATGAAATCATTCGCATTCAACACCGCGGAGTGCCGGGTCAGAGGCATGCTGCGCTATTTCGGCGAAAGCGATGCCCAGGACTGTGGCAAATGCGACGTGTGTCGCAGCCGCCGGAAGAGCGCCACCGCAGCCGAAACCACCCGCAGCCTGCGCGAAAGCATTGTCTATCAGGCCTCACGCGAGGGCGGATGCTCTATCGACGCCATAATCACCAACTGTCAGGGTCCGCGCGAGCAGACCATCGAGGCAGTCCGCCGCCTTGCCGACGAAGGCACAGTCAGGATTGACGGGCGCACAGTGATAGCGACCAAAACACAATAAGCCCCTGTATTTACTACAATAAGACCTCTCCGGGCATAATAATCCCGATTTTTCACACCTAAACGCAAAATTTGCACTTTTTATCTCATTTATCACATTTTTTGCCTTCATAGTAACTTTTTGCTTGAAAATTTCGGTTATTTTCGCTAAAATTTATTTGCAAAATAGATTAAATCTATATCTTTGCAAATAGTCGATACTTTACTGAACAACCAAAGCAAACCAATATTCTTACCTTAATCCAACAAAACCATTTTCATTTCATGAAGTGCACAGTAACCTATCTCAGGTCCATAGTACTATGGCTTGTCTGCATGACTCCGCTATGGGCCTTCTCCCAGAACATCACAGTGACGGGAACCGTGCAGGATGAAGCGGGCGATCCGCTCATCGGCGCGACAGTGCAACAGAAGGGCTCCGGCAACGGCATAGCAACCGATGTTGACGGCCACTTCAAGTTGAGTCTTCCCAAAAACGCTACGCTCGTTGTCTCCTACGTGGGCTACACCACACAGACCGTAGCAGTCGACGGACGCACAAACCTGACAATCGTCCTCAAGGAAGACTCCGAAGTTCTTGACGAAGTAGTGGTTGTAGGCTACGGACAGATGAAACGCTCCGACCTCACCGGCTCAGTCACCTCCGTAGGCGAAGACGCCGTAAAGAAATCAATCGCCACCAGCATCGACCAGGTGCTCCAGGGCCGTGCGGCCGGTGTGCAGATCCAGGCCAACTCCGGTACACCCGGCGCCTCGACCTCAATCCGCATCCGCGGTATCAACTCGCTCAACGCCACCAACCAGCCGATCTTCGTGATTGACGGCGTGGTGATCGACTCCACCACTGACGACGAGACCTCCAACCCTCTCAGCTCGATCAACCCCTCTGACATCGTGTCAATGGACATCCTCAAAGACGCATCGGCAACCGCTATATATGGTTCGCGCGCGTCAAACGGTGTCATCAT
>CAMXAZ010000099.1 GCA_947179295.1 uncultured Muribaculaceae bacterium | reverse complement strand
TGCTCCTTCAATTCAGAGCCATATCCATCTCAAATCTTTCGCTCAGATTTTAACTGTTGTTATGAAACACCCTCTTATTCTGTAGAGAGTATAAGTTGCACTCAGTGGTTGAAAATGCTTAAACCGTGAGCTTAATCAAATACCGTTCTGGCTGACATTGATTTCAGCATATTCAGTGCCGAAATTGGCAATAATTTTCAACTTTCTCTGTTTCTTGCGATCCGAAGGAGACGCGATTATTTCCAGACTTGGCGAATGAAATTTATTTTTGACCGTCAGCCATTCATAAGACGTATTGATACTGTCATTTTCATCTAAATTCCCATAAGCAACACAATCACCATTTTTCTCTATGAAAGTGCCATAGACAAACTCATATCCACTAACGATGATTTTACCGCCTTCAGCGGGAAAATGCACATGTTTCGGATATCCATTCTGTTTGTTCTCAAACTCGCAGGAAGAGAGCAGGCATAGAAGAATGAGAATGATCGGATAAAAGATAAATTTCATCATCAAGGTTTGTTATAAGTTATTACTTTGAGAAGATGGTTATAATGAACATTATCCCCTTTATCAAACGGATCGTCTGGTTCTCTATCTCTATTGGAGCGGTTCAGTTTGAATACCCCGGATACATAATATCCATTACAATTGCCTTGCCAGCCGAAATCACAATGAACCATATTGCATGTCTCTGTTTTGGAGCTTGAGCTTATTAATGTCTTGCCTCTGTATTTTTTAGTGTAGACGGTCCGCTCCTTTACTTTATATCCATCGATATTCCAGCAATGACTTTTTAAGACATTTATTCCGGGAACTGAATAAATAAGGAGTGGTTTTCCCTCATCAATCATGTCGGTTACCCGGTTGAAACTATAACCATGACTATGAGCATTGGACAGACCGATATGCCTCATAAACGATGTCGCTTTGTGGGGGAAAGTAAAGGTCCCTGCGTAAAAATACCAACTGTCGCAACTATTACTGATGCTTCTTAGTAATGCCGCAGCTGATTTTTTATCAATACCTGCATTTCCTTTCGAACAAGATGATTTGAGCCCTTTCCAGTTGATAATATGGTCATTGACCATGTACACAGACGGATACTCAAAATGAGTCAGTATTTTTGCAATAGCCAATGGGAAGCATCCGGCAGGAGCTTTTTTCTTATGTCCGAAGATTAGATATCTGCGACGTTTGGGGTAACTGTCATTAAAGGGGGAATGTTGGTGCCAGTAGCAATAATTGCTAAGGATATTAGATGTGATTTTTTTCGTTGTCCAATTAGAATAGGTTGTTTCTGTTTTTGTTTTAGCTGAAGATGTTTTAGTTTCAGTGACAATGGCATCTTCATTGTCAGTGTCAAGAATCTCTTCATTGTCGGTCTGGGAATCGAGTTCCTCATTGTATTCCTTGATTTGGGCTATAGCATATTCGGTACACAAAGAACTTGTAAGTATTTCCGGTACACATTCAGAATTATCATCTTGAGAATCAGCTATGGGGGTGCCTGATTCATCCTCTGCGCCAATGTTGTCTAAACTGAAATTACCGACAAGAGTATCGCCAACCGTTTCATCATATAATGACACTGTATTTGGATTCATAAAAAGTTCGTCACCATATTCAGGTAGTGTAAAAAAGCCGGGGCCGGAAATCGGATATTCTTCAAGTATGGCTCTTTCTGAATTAGCTAATTCCATAGCGGAATACACAGTCGCATCATCTAAAGATCCTTCATCTGTAACAGCGATGACTTTTTCGTCAATTCGGGTATCTGCCGCAAGTATAGCGTACCCTTGTTCGTCATCAAAATTGGCTACATACACAAGGTTTTCACAATCAAGATCATCATAATTAGATCTGCTTGAATTCTTATATCGAATAGGGCTTATTGATGAAACTGTCTTTTTTGCACCGCTTCGCGACAGAGAGGGAGTTGTATTCATAAATGCGTCGAGATAAGCTAATGCACTATCAGGAGTTATGGCATATTGAGATCTGTTTTTAGTGGATTCTATGTCAGGAGAGTCGGTCGGAGATTGTAGGATATTATTGTCTTGACAAGACGCTAAGAGAATGGCGCACAAAGCGGCGAGGGCTAATTTATTCATTGCTTAATAGATAAATGAATTATGATTGGATTTATTTTAGTCAGTTGAAATTTAGAGTCCCTTCAAATATTTGGTTCTGGTCAGTCTGACATATAATTGTGTATTCTCCCAAAAGGCTGGGGATCTCGGTTTCCGGATTTGTACGCGATATAGTGCCAATCCATACCGGTCCGGTTTCATCGTTCAACGAAACGTCCATATAAGTAGCATCATCCGGAAATGACAGGCTTATATGACCTATGGAATATTGACATACCAAATAGATCTTGGCGGGAGATTTCGGGCGATGTCCTGGGTCTCGTTTGGGGTTCAGATAGGTTGTACTGAGATCGGCTGTATTTTCGCTTCGGCTATCGGCGAAGATATTACCAGAACAAGAAATACAGATGAGAAAAATTACAATGTAGGTTGTTAATGTTTTCATAAATTTTTTATTTGAACTCGATGCAAAGATACGGAATAGGCATCGAATAAATATAAAATGCGATTAGGCTGAGCGATGATATAAATTATTGATATACAAATAAATAAAATCGCGTCTAAATTAATTATTAGGCGCGATATAAAATTGTATAGCTTAAAAGTATTTAAAGTACTATTTTTTAGGGGCCAGCTGCAAAAACAGGTTGAAACGTTAAAAACTATCCGAGTGTGAAATTTTTTTGACCACTCCGGATGGGTTGTCTCCGTATTATCACACTTTTTAGGGGAGCGGGAGTCGTATCTTTGCAGAAGTCATTTCCGATATGGATTTTAATAACCGCTTTTCTTACATTGATCCTTTTTTAGCAGCCGGAGGCATTCGGACGCTCATTTTATTTTGGTTGACAATGAGATGATGGTGAGATATTCAGCTTTATGTGAACTGTTGAGATTTTTGAATTTTGCTTTCAGGCGCTTGCGGCGGTCGTAGATCGCTGTGATTTTGGGCTCACGGAGGAATAGAGCAATTGCGTTATTGGAAAATCCTAATATTGTATATAGTATTAAGCGGTAGTCAGATTCATTGATAGCAGGAATGTCTTCTTTGATTCTGACCATTATATTGTTGTGGTGTTTATTTACGTATGATTCTAACTCATTAAGCTTTTCTGCATTTTGGGAATATTGAAAAATGATAGAATTTATTTCGTCGGATATTCGTTTCTTAGCAACTGATGAGGGACTTTCGTATAGTATTTTGCAAAGACTGTCGAGAATTTCAAAACGGTCTGCGAGAAGAGTTTGTATAGTTTCCTGTGATTTGCTGTCGTTGATGGCTATAATTTCGCGAAGATTCTGGGCTATTGCGATGTTATCTTCAATAAGTTTGTGTTTGTTCCTGCGGTATCGGTAAAAAATAAATATGGCTATGGAGAACGCAATAAAGGAACATGTCAGAATGAAGATGATAGTAAGACGTGAAAACCTTAGGTTCGCCATCTGGATTTTCCGTTGAGCATCATAGTATTCTTTTGTAGATCCTAAAAGATTCTGAGACATGACGGACCGAAGGATGCTGTCTGTATGCATTGCTATCCCCTGTAATACAGACAGAGCCGCCTGGGTGGAATCAAGAGCCATACATACATTATAATATAGCCATGAATTTGAACTGCCTCTGCCAATTGATTGTCGGTTCAACAAAGTCAGAGCAGAATCAGGGAATTCAGATTTGAGATAGGCAAAACCTAAAAGGGCTGAGTCTGATTGATTGAATTGATTTGAGCTTCTGAGGGTTTTAAAGGATCTAATAGCGGCCAAATAGTCCTGATTGCGCAGATGGGTTGTGCCAATTGTTCTTAAAGCTATGTATTTAAGGTGATTGTCACTGTATTTTGTCGCCGAGTCGATCAGTTGCTTACTTAAGGCAATAGCTTCTTCATTTTTTTCAGCCGCTGCATAGGTCTTTGCCAGGTCGAGGATCGCATAGTTGATATATGGCTGCCGGTGGGCGAGGCGGAAGTTTTCGAGTTCGATTTCGGAGAATTCGATTTCCTCGGCAGTATGATAGTTTTCGTGATAGATGTCGGCGATCATGCGGGCCGACATGGCTATCCAGAATTTGTCGTCAAGACGGACAGCGAGATCATAAGCCTTGAAAAGCGCCGTGAGGCTTCGGGCATAGGCCTTGCGGTTGAAATTCAGTTCTCCGAAATAGTGGAGGGCAAGCATGAGATGATGGCTGTCGTCGGTCGACTCGAAATAGCTGACGGCGGTTGAGATCAGCGAGTCGTTTGTCTCGGTTATGTAGTTTTTGGATCGGGCCTGGGTGAGCAGGAGGGCGTGGAGCGCACGGGCTTGGCTGCCGCGGAGCTCTTCGCGTGGAATATCTTCGAGGATGGAGAGTGCAGAATCAGGATATTGGTCCATGATGCCCTCGGCCTCCTGAATGGCATGGGTGTGAGGTGAAGAGCAGCTGTGAGACAGCAGCGAAAGCAGCAGGAGCAGTATGAAGTGGAAAAGATGTCTGTGCATGTGGAAGAGCCTATGGCTATGTATCTGTAGAGTGGAGCTGCACATCTGTGCCGGTTGGGGGTCAGACGCCGAGGGTGTAGAGGGGCGAGGGGGCGAAG
>CAMXAZ010000098.1 GCA_947179295.1 uncultured Muribaculaceae bacterium | reverse complement strand
GCGAGGCACCCGAATCCGGATGGGTACGGGATAGCGGGTGTCCGACAGGACACCGGTTTACTCGTAGCCCCCGACACCGTGCGCAGCACAAGGTGTCGGGGGAATAGATATTAACCAAGAATGATGGTGTCCGGTCGAGGACACCGATTTACCATCGTGAATGCAATAAATGACGGGCGATGCCCCGGAGAAGGGGGCTTACTCGCCATCGATCTTCGATAGGGCGAAGGCATAGGCCCCGGCCGAGATGGCCTTTGAGGCTCCGAGACGCGAGAATGTAATGCCGATACGCTTCATATCGTCATAGACCGCCATACGGTCTGTGCCTCTGACCGGAATACTGCGGCTGTTTCCTCTTGCAAAAGCCTCGAATTCAGCCGGATCATCGAGGTTGAAAACCTCCATCTGCACACGGCGCACACTGTCGCCCCCGATTGTCGACAACGACGCCCGCAACTCTCCGAGAAGCGAAGGCAATATGTGATGACGGGCCGCCGTGATGCCGCCGCCTATCACTATTATGCCATCGATCAACTGCGCGGCTATGGCCATCGCATCGCCCGCCGTCTCGCCGAACTCCTCAAAAGCCCTGCGGGCCGCGGCCACATCGCCGGGTCGCTTGCCGTCAGCGATCTCACAGATATCTTTCGGCTCGAAACTGTGGCCGAGATCGCCTGACAGCTCTGCATAGACGCGCTTCACGGCCCTGACTGCCACACCCTCCTCGGCTATGATGCCCTTTTTTGACTTGTGGGGCAGACAGAAAGTCTCCACGCAGGAATTGTCGCCCCGGTTCAGCTGCCCGTTGACCACTATTCCCACACCGAAACCGGTGCCGAAGGTATAGCCCAGCAGATTGCGGTAGCGCTTGCTGCTCCCGGCCTCCGCAAGGCGGCGGTTGATGTCAGGCAGAGCGCCGCAGAGTGCCTCGCCGTAGGCAAACAGGTCGCCGTCATTGTTGATGAACACCGGAATACCGAACTCATTTTCCAGAAAGGGTCCCAGGGCAACCCCGTCACGAAACGATGGAAAATTCGGCAGAAAACCACCGATTATGCCGTTGGGATAGTCAGCCGGACCGGGGAAGGCAAAGCTGATGGCCACCGGCTTCTCGTCGAGCGAATCGATCACCTCGCGGAAACCGCGCACCATAGTGTCGAGACAAAGGTCAAGATCGTGAGCGTTAGAGGGATAGGTGATCGGTTCTGTGATATACTCGCACCCTTTCATAGCCCCGAACACCAGATTGGTGCCGCCGGCATCAAGGGTTACTACTGTTCTGCTATCATGAATATACATATATATAATATATATTAGGTATTGTCTGCTGTCCGCAAAGTTAATAAAAACCGTAAGTTTTACAGCCTCTTAGCAAAAAATTCCGGCAAAGCCACGTTCCCCCGCATTATCGCACTCTTTCTTCGCATTCTCTGTGTATCTTTGCAACAGAAATCCACCGAACTCATGAAAGAAGAACTAAACCCGAAAGAACCAACACCGTCAGATGACCGTTTCACAGCCTCCGCTTGTTATAGTGCCATAAAGCATAAATTACAAGCGAAAATGAGCAAAAGACTGTTAGTCGTCGACGATGAAGAGACCCTGCGCGAAGCCCTGCGCTTCAACCTTGAGGCCGAAGGCTACGAGGTTGACACCGCCGGAAGCGCCGAGGAAGTGCTTGCCCTTGACATAGGCTCGTATGACCTGATATTACTCGACATAATGATGGGCGAGATCTCAGGCCTGCAGCTTGCGCGCATCATCAGAGCCAATCCGGCCACCGCCTCGGTGCCGCTGATCTTCTGCACGGCCAAAGACACGGAAGACGACATGATCGAAGGCCTGGAGACCGGCGCCGACGACTACATAATGAAACCCTACTCGCTGCGCAACGTCATAGCCAGAGTCAGAACCGTGCTGCGCCGCTCGGCTCCGGCCCCGGCCACACCCGTCACCCCGGCCGAGGAGGAGGTGACCTTCGAGGGTCTTACCGTGATTCCCTCATGCAAACGCTGCCTGGTTGA
Source organism: uncultured Muribaculaceae bacterium (assembly GCA_947179295.1). Classification (GTDB taxonomy): domain Bacteria; phylum Bacteroidota; class Bacteroidia; order Bacteroidales; family Muribaculaceae; genus Duncaniella. The sequence continues at coordinate 2,825 of CAMXAZ010000098.1, read as the reverse complement.
CGGCGAGGAGGTCAGACTCCCGCGGAAAGAGTTCGAGATCCTGCTCAGACTCCTCCGCGACATAGGCCGCGTCTTTTCACGCGAGGAACTCATCAAAGACATCTGGCCCGATGAAGTGGTGGTGCTCGACCGCGTGGTCGACGTCAACATCACCCGCATCCGCCAGAAGATAGGCCGCTACGGCTCCCACATCAAAACCCGCTCAGGCTATGGCTACGGATTCATGGATTAGGCTCTCCTATGCCCGCCGCCTTTTCGTCTGGCTTCTGGGCTACTCGCTGCTGCTCGTAGGGAGCATGGTCATCTTCCAGTACAGCCGTGAAAAGGAGTTCAAGGCCGCGGAACTCAACTCGCAGCTCCAGCTGGTCAACCTCCACATCTCCGACGGCCTGGCCGAGGGAAAGACCGTCGGGCAGATCGACCTTGACCGCTTCGACCGGCTCGGCGACATCCGCGTCAGCATCATCGACCCTCAGGGAAAGGTGATCTATGACAATTCGCTCGACCATCTCCCAGGCTCAGACCACAGCGGCCGAAAGGAAATCACCGAAGCCATGCGCAACGGCTCAGGCTACACCCTGCGCCGCCACAGCGAAAGCACCGGGTCGACCTACTTCTACTCGGCCACACGCAACGCCGACGGCATGATTGTGCGCACCGCCCTGCCCTACTCCCTGCCTCTCAGCCGCATCCTTGAGGCCGACCACACTTTCCTCTGGGCTATGGGCGGACTGACGCTGCTCTTCTGCTTCCTCGGTTTCCTGGCCACCCGCCGCGTGGGGCAGAACATTCTGCGGCTCGACCGCTTCGCGGCCAAGGCGGAGCGCGGCGAAAAGATCGTTGACACCGAACCATTCCCCCACGATGAGCTGGGCGACATCTCAAACCACATTGTGCGCCTCTATGCCCGCCTGCAGCAGGCCGTGGCCGACCGCGACCGCGAACACGCTGCCGCCATGCACCAGCAGCAAGAGAAAGACCGCATAAAGAAGCAGCTGACCAACAATATCAACCATGAGCTGAAGACTCCCGTGGCCTCCATCCATGTCTGCGTCGAGACCCTACTGGCCCATGAGAACATGGCGCCGGAAAAACGCCGCGAATTCCTCGAACGCTGCCTGGCCAACGCCGGAAGGCTCAAGCGCCTGCTGGCCGACGTGGCCATCATCACCCGCATGGACGACGGCGGGCGCATGATTTCGCGCAGCCGGGTTGATCTGCAGCCGCTCATAGCCGACGTGGTCTGTGACTGCACCCCGGCGGCCGAAGCAAAAGGCATCGGAATCGACAATGAAATCACCGAACCCCTGACCGTAGAGGGCAACGCCGACCTGCTCGCCTCCGTGTTCCACAATCTGATTGAAAACGCCGTAGCCTACAGCGGCGGTGACAGCATCAGCCTTAAAACAGTCTCGCTCAGCAGCGACAAAGCGGTAATTTCAGTAGCCGACAACGGCTGCGGAGTCGACCCCTCACATCTGCCCCACCTCTTCGAGAGATTCTACCGCATAGACAAAGGCCGTTCGCGGGCATCGGGCGGAACCGGACTCGGCCTGTCGATAGTCAAAAACGCCGTCGTGCAACACGGCGGCTCCATCAGGGTTGACAACCGCCCCACCGGCGGCCTGATCTTCACCATCACCCTCCCCCTCGCCCGCCGGGAGTGATCCTTTTCATATCGGGGGCTTTCATTTTTTTGAAAAAAATGTTCAAGCACCTTGCGGAATAATAGTAAAATTACTATCTTTGCAGTGTCCAATTAAAGAGAACATTGACATGAGAGTATTAAAAACCTCAGCAGTGCTCAAAGTGCTGCTTGCCGACGGTTGGATGATCGTCAGGCAGAAAGGTAGCCACCGCCAGTTAAAACATCCGACGAAGCCCGGCACGGTAACACTCAATGGAAAACCGTCGTCAGACATCTACGGCAGAGAACTTGACAGTGTGCAGAAACAATCAGGCTTAGAGTTCTGATTGAGGGAAAGGGAGCAAAACTCCCTTCCCCTTCCTTTCATTTTAATGCCATCTCTTTGTGCGGAACAATAGCGCGGGCATCATGCCAGCGCTATTTTATAAAATAAATTGTTATAATTAAGTAACTCTGAAAAATTAATTTAAAAGATTATCCTTAGGAGCTACTTATGTATATTATATCGTTCAATTTTGAAGTGTTACTTATATGCAGACATTGACTATCAATACATCGAAGACTCCCTCAGGATATAGTGCCTCTTGCGACATTATTCCGGGCTGGGTCGTTGCATACGAAGGTGATTTCGACGGTTTTGAACCGTATGTGCGAGAAAGCATTGATTTTTATGTTGAATGCTGTCAGGCCGATGGCACTGAATATCCTCCGATCCTGGCTGAAAAAGATGTAGCTATCCGTTACAGATTTGATGTGCAGAGTCTGCTGAATCACTATCAGAATATTTTCTCTCTTGCAGCCCTGCAATGTATTACAGGCATAAATCAGCGCCAGCTCTGGCACTACGCAGCCGGACGCTCCAAGCCACGCCCGAAACAAGCTGAGAAAATAGTAGGTGCCCTCAACCACCTTGGCAAAGAATTGGTCGCGCTCTCTGTTTAATTGGACACTAAACAAAGTCATTGGACCACAAGAGGCTGTCTAACAAGTTTAGGCAGCCTCTTCTAATCATTCTGAGGATCTATCCCCCGCCCAGCTGAGGGGGCGAACAAGAAAAAGCCTTGCAACCGCTGCCGGTTACAAGGCTTTCTTCTTAGTGGCGGGGGCAGGACTCGAACCTGCGACCTTTGGGTTATGAGCCCAACGAGCTACCACTGCTCCACCCCGCGATGTCATT
>CAMXAZ010000097.1 GCA_947179295.1 uncultured Muribaculaceae bacterium | reverse complement strand
TTGATATTCGTAAATGGCGTGGCCCATTTTCAATTCTTGCCGATGAGAGTGTAAGAGTAAGATTTTTTGAAGGCATTGAAAGAATACTCAGTCGGCATGAGGCATATGTAATTGTAAGTTGTACTATTCTGAAAGAGCAGCTCAATAAGTTCTGCGTGCGTGGTGAGGAAGATGATGTCTATGGTCTGTCATTATCCTACCTCATCGAAAGAAGCATATTCTGTGTTGACAACAACGATAATGAAGGTGCGCCTGAAATTTCTGTTGTTGTGGAACGCCGAGGCAAGAAAGAGGACAATAAACTACTTGACTATTACAATGGCTTACGCAATCGTGGAACAAAATGGGTTGAAGCAGACCGACTGCGGTCAAGAGTCAGAGACTTCGGTTTTAAGAATAAGAAGGACAACATCATAGGATTGCAGATAGCTGACCTGATAGCATATCCCGTTACTATACATCTGCTCCATCCGGAAAGGAATAACCCCTCTTACGAAGCTGTAAAGCACAATATTTTCCAAGACAACGGAGTGCTGTTGGGGCAGAAAGTAATACCGCATTAAATAAAAAAGAGCGGTCTTTCGACTGCTCTTTCCGACCGGGCGAAACCGATCCCTAAAATCGTTGCTCGCGCAAGCGAAGTATTTCCTTACGGCAATCTCGGCTGCACTCGGCATAGTCGGAGCAAGCTCCGCTCTGCACTCGTTGGCACGAGATTTTTTTCAAGGGGAAACTACCCTTTGTGTTTGCAAAGATAGCAAATATTTTGTTTATCACAAACTTTCAACACTATATTCAGTCAAAAAGTTTATTAGAATGAGTGTTGGAATGAGTGTCAGGCCGAAAAACGGGTGCGGCACACAGCCTCATGCCGCAACTTGCCCCGCTTCCTGCAGAGAGGAAACGGGGCAAGTTGTTGAGGATTAGATAATAAAAAATTGATTGTCTCTCGACAACCAATCTTAGTTAACCTTAAATCTAATACCATGAAAAACACGTTACAAAGGTAGGCACTTTTTGGATAACCTCCAAATCTGCGGCGATAAAAACACATTAATTTAACATATTTTACAACAAATTGTTTTCAAAAGGCACTTTTGGGCGATATTTTGGCAGAAATGACCGTTGCGGCTGACAATTTGCTATCATGCGCCGCGCCCCTCGCGTCACGCCTCGCCGACGGTGGAAATACGGTTTGCGTCAACGCCGAAAATTTCGTATCTTTGCCTAATCAGTAATCCAATTCTGTTTCCACCACAAATTATGAGCGAGGACACATTCACACCAGATGCTATAGACGACCCTGAAGAAAACCGGGAAGAAACACAGCCTGTGCGCAAAGACGGATTTGATCCGCGGATAATTGTCGACACATCAAACGACACCATCCGCCACCAGCTGCGCGGCATGTTTCAGAGCTGGTTTCTTGACTATGCGAGCTATGTGATTCTTGAACGCGCCGTTCCCAACATCGAGGACGGTCTGAAGCCCGTGCAGCGGCGCATCCTCCATGCCATGAAGCTCCTCGACGACGGCCGCTTCAATAAGGTGGCAAACATCGTGGGCCACACCATGCAGTTCCATCCCCACGGCGACGCTTCGATCTACGAGGCCCTCGTGCAGCTCGGACAGAAAGAACTGCTGGTGGAGACTCAGGGTAACTGGGGCAACACGCTCACCGGCGCTTCGGCCGCCGCTGGCCGATATATCGAGGCGCGGCTCTCGCAGTTTGCTCTCGACGTGGTCTACAATCCCAAGGTCACAGACTGGACTCTCAGCTACGACGGACGAAAGAAAGAACCCATCGCCCTGCCCGTAAAATTCCCCCTTCTGCTCTCCAAGGGAGCCGAGGGCATCGCCGTGGGCCTCTCCTCGAAAATCCTGCCCCACAACTTCAATGAAATCATAGACGCTGCCGTGGCCTATCTCCGCGGAGAGGAATTCACCCTCTACCCCGACTTCTACACCGGAGGTTTCATCGATGTCTCGCGCTACAACGACGGCGAACGTGGCGGCGTGGTCAAGATCCGCGCCAAGATCGAGAAGATCGACAACAAGACCCTCGCCATCACCGAAATTCCTTACGGCAAGACCACTGCCACCCTCATCGAGTCGATTGTAAAGGCCCAGGAGGCCGGCAAGATCAAGATCAAGAGCGTCGACGACAACACCGGCGAACATGCCAACGTAATTGTCTACCTCCAGCCCGGCACCTCAAGCGACAAGACCATCGACGCACTCTATGCCTTTACCGACTGCGAGGTGTCCATCTCGCCCAACTGCTGCGTCATCTCCGACAACAAACCCCACTTCATAGGCGTCAGCGACGTGCTGCGCCACAACGTTGACTCAACCCGCACCATCCTCGGAAAGGAGCTGCAGATCCAGCTCGGCGAGGTGCGCGAGCAGCTCCACTTCGCATCGCTCGAACGCATCTTCATCGAAGAGCGCATCTATAAGGACAAGGGCTACGAAGAGAGCGAGAGCCGCGCGCAGGCCATTGACCACATCCGCGGCCGTCTCGAAAAATTCAAAGACAAGTTCATCCGCGAGATAACCGACGATGACATCATCCGCCTCTTCGAAATCAAGATGGGGCGCATCCTTAAGTTCAACGTCGACAAATGCGAGGAGCAGATCGCGGCTTTCAACGACCGCATCGGCGATCTCAACTCCAAACTGGAGCGCCTGACAGACTACACCATTGAATGGTACGAGAACCTCAAGCGCAAATACGGCGATGCCTATCCGCGCATGACCGTGCTCCGAAACTTCGACAATATCCAGGCTGCATCCGTGGCCGAGGCCAACGAGAAGCTCTATATCAACCGCGAGGAAGGCTTCATCGGCACCTCGCTCAAAAAAGACGAGTTCCTATGCAACTGTTCGTCGATCGACGATGTGATCATCTTCTATAAGGATGGCCGCTACAAGGTGGTCAGAGTCCAGGAGAAACTTTTCATTGACAAGAACGTGCTTCACGTCGACGTATTCAAGCGCAACGACAAGCGCACCGTCTACAATGTTATCTATCAGGACGGCAAGGGCGGCACATATTATATGAAGCGCTTCTTCGTCACCGGCATCACCCGCGACAAGGAATACAACGTCACCGGCGGCAAGCCCGGAAGCCGTGTCTGCTGGTTCACCGTCAACCCCAACGGCGAGGCCGAGGTGGTCAAAGTGACCCTCAAGCCAAAACTCAGGCTCAAGACCCTGCAGTTTGACGTTGACTTCTCGAAAATCAACATCAAGGGGCGCGCCTCGCTGGGCAACATCGTGACCCGCAACGAAGTCCACCGCTTCTCGCTCAAGGAGAAGGGCCGGTCGACCCTTGGCGGACGCGATGTCTGGTACGATCCTGACGTGATGCGTCTCAACTATGACGGTCGCGGCGAATACCTCGGCGAATTCAACAGTGGCGACCTTGTGCTCGTCATCCAGAAAAACGGCGAGTACTACACCTCGACCTTCGAGGCCTCGAACCACTATCCCGACAACATTCTGCGCATCGAGAAATTCGCCCCCCACAAGGTCTGGACCGCTATTCTCGATGACGCCGACCAGAAATATCCCTACATCAAGCGCTTCACCTTCGAACCCACCGCAAAAGCCCAGCGCTATCTCGGCGACAACGAAAAGTCATCGCTGCTGCTGCTCAGTGACGAGCCGGGACTTCATGTCGAAGTGGTGTTCGGTGGGGCCGACTCATTCCGTCCGGCTATGGAGATCGTGGCCCGCGATTTTATCGCCGTCAAATCTGTCAAGGCCAAAGGCAAGCGCCTGACAACCTTCGCCATCGACCATATCACGGAGCTTGAGCCTATAGCAACCGAGGAAATCCTCGATGAAGATGACTCCGAGTCCGGCCAATCTTCCGAAAGCACTGACCCGGCGCCTGAGGCCGTGTCGGAACCTGAGAAGAGCGACGACGAGGTGCGTGATGAACTCACCGGACAGCACAGACTGTTTTAGAATATGTCTCTCTTGAAACAGTCTCTGAAATTATGATCCGAAAAACGCTTCTCTTCCTCGCCTCGCTGCTGCTCTGCCTGCCGGCTTTCGGCTCGCGGACTGTGTCCGATGCAGATACAGCCACCACTGTAGTGCGTCCGGTTTTTGCCGCCTACACTCTGGAATACGGCTCGGCCCATCTGACCGACACCTATCTGACCCCGCTGAAATATGACGGCCGGCATGTCGGATTTGACTATCAGCGCTATCAGGCCATGCGCTTCGCCCCGCTTGACTGGACCATGCGCCTGCACATGAATCTCAGCGTTGACAAGACCGACAATCCTGCCCGCAATGCTTCGATGTGGGACATCATGCTCTCTGCCGACTGGGGCATGATGCGCAAATTCCGCCCTCTCCGAGGCCTCACGCTTGCTGCCGGCGCATCAACCGGTATTGAACTCGGCTGCCTCTACAATCCCCGCAACGGCAACAACCCCGCCTCGGCCAAAGCCGCCTGGACAGTCAATCTGACAGGCTTTGCCTCATACAGTCTCCGCATCTGGCGCCTGCCCGTCACTTTCACCTATCAGCCCACACTACCGGTCACCGGAGTCTTCTTCTCGCCTGACTACGGTGAACTCTACTATGAGATCTACCTCGGCGACCATTCCGGCCTGGCCCACTGCGCCTGGTGGGGCAACTATTTCAGACTCGACAATCAGCTGAGCGCCGATCTTCATTTCGGATCGACGAATCTGCGCCTGGGCTACCACGGCACTGTCTTCTCATCGAAAGTCAACCATCTTGTGACCAACAGATTCACCCATGCGCTCTCTGTCGGCGTCAGTGGCGAATGGATGTCAGTCAACCCGCGCAAGGGCCTTCCCCGGAAAGTCCGCATGATCAGCGCGCTCTACTGATCAGCCCTCACTCCCGTTCACCCCCCGTCATCACCATCCCCCCTCATTC
>CAMXAZ010000096.1 GCA_947179295.1 uncultured Muribaculaceae bacterium | reverse complement strand
GTTTTCGAAACCCCAGGGTAAGCGAGCGCCCGCAGGGCCGAGCGATGCCTGGGGTGGTCAAGTCAGGAAAATACTTGCCTCGGAGAGGCTGGATAACATAGCCTATTGTTAACCTGCCTCTCCGAGGCAGAAGACTCATCCACGCCAATACCCCAGGCACCGCTCGGCCCTGCGGGCGCTCGCTTACCCTGGGGTTTCGAAAACATAGCCTCTACGAGGCATCGCTGTCTGAATCCCTCCTGGGTGGCCTGTCTGCCCCCCTCCTGTGTTGTCTGCTGAATCCCACCTGTGTGGCCTGTCTGAATCCTGCCTGTGTGGTCTGCTGAATCCCGCCTGGGTGGCTGTCTTAGTCTTTGCTGGGTGGGCCTTTGAATCCCGCTGACGCCTTTTTAATTCTGCAACCGGCTTTTGCTGCCGGTCCTGAAGAATTCATCTTTTGCTTCGGGATCAATTATACACGGGATATGGAGAATTATTCATCTTTTAACCTTCTTTAATGTTTTTGCAGGCCGTGTGGATGCCGGGGGTGACCCGCGATTTCCGAAAAATAGCGGGTCAATTTCCTAAAATTACAATAAGCCCCATGCCGGGAATATAAAGAAAATAGAGAAACCTCACGGTCTCTCTATTCCCTTAACCTAACTTTTTTAGTTGACTTTGTGTTATGCGTTGCTTTGATAGTAGCTATAAGCCTTCTGACGTTATAGTAGTAACAAAATTACAAATAATCTATTAAAACTACCCCCCCCGATCGTTAATTATTGTTAATTAAGGTGTTTAGGGTAACTTTTTGCTCTTTTTTCAGACTCTTTGAACCAAGTTGAAAAAAAGAGTTTTGAATAAATAAATTATTTGTTCTACATTTGTAACGTCGTGTGTCAAGACTTTTGCTGTCTCAGTAGTAGTAAACGTCAGACATTGTCTTATTATTATACACAATGAAAAAAATTTCAGCTACTATTCTTGCCTTTAATGAAGAGAAGCGCATCGGTGCTTGTCTGGAGTCGTTGCGCGGGATAGCTGATGAGATAATAGTGGTGGATTCCGGCTCGACAGACCGCACGGTCGACATATGCAGCCGCTACGGATGCCGGATCAGTGTCAGGAAATTTGACGGTTTCGGTGCGCAGCGCCAGTATGCCACATCGCTGACCACCCACCAGTATGTGCTTTCGATTGATGCCGATGAGGTGCTCTCGCCTGCCCTCCAGGAGTCAATTCTGCGGCTGAAAGAAGAAGGATTCAGCCATAGGGTCTACAGTGTGGCGCGCCTGAATTTCTACTGCGGTTTTCCGGTAAGACACTGCGGCTGGTATCCCGACAGGCAGATACGCCTGTTTGACAAGCGCTATGCCAACTGGAATTTGCGCGACGTTTCGGAAGCGGTGATTTTCCGCGATTCGGTGCGTCCGGCGCTCCTTGACGGAGATATTCTCCACTATCGCTGCGACACCCCGCAGCAATACGAGGCCGTTATCAACTCCCATGCCAAGATGAAGGCAAAGGTGCTCGCCGCAAGAGATGAGGAAATAGGCTTTTTCACTCCGTTTCTTCACGGCATGAAAGCATTCTGGAAAACGTTTGTGAACTGCGGCGGCATTTTTGAAGGAAGTGTCGGGCGCGAGATATCCCGACAGTCATACAGAGCTGAACTGCTTGCCTACTCGGCTGCAAGAAAAATAAAAAAGTCATCCCGATGAGGATGACTTTTTTGTTTTATAAAAGATTGTTATGAAACCACTTCTAAGATAAGAGTGGAACTCTATCTCTGAAGATCGTCTATTTTGTCAGGCCTTTCCTGACTTTTTCGTTCCGGCGGCTTTCGGGGACTTCGGGGTCTCAGTGTCAGGGAGCAGGCGGAAGGTCATGCGGTGGATGGGCGACGGGCCATTGGCGGCGATGGCCTCGCGGTGGTCGCGCGTCGGATAGCCTTTGTTGACTTCCCAGTTATAGCCGGGATAGCGGGCGGCGGCATCGCGCATGAATTCATCGCGGTGGGTTTTGGCGAGGATCGAGGCCGCGGCTATGTTGCCGTATTTCGCATCGCCTTTGACCACGGTGACGTGGGCTATGTCGCGGTAGGGTTTGAATCGGTTGCCGTCAACGGCGATTCCGCCCGGCGTAACCTCAAGCGAATCCAGAGCGCGGTGCATGGCGAGGATCGAAGCGTTGAGAATGTTGATGCGGTCTATTTCCTCATGGTCAACCGAGGCAACGGCCCAGGCTATGGCGTCGCGTTCAATGATGGGACGCAGTTCCTCGCGCTGCTTTTCGGTGAGTTTTTTAGAGTCGTTGAGCAGCGGGTTTGAATATCCGTCGGGAAGGATGACGGCGGCAGCGAAAACTGGTCCGGCCAGGCATCCGCGCCCGGCTTCATCGCAGCCTGCTTCGAGAATGAACGGAGTGGTGGAGGAGGGCAGTGGTGATGAAAGTTTTTTCATATCGAATCCATGAAACCGTAGCCGAGACCCGAACGGTTGACTATATGCTGTCCGTAGGGTCCGAGCTTTTTGCGCAGGCGCGAGATGTTGACATCGACAAGGCGCGGGTTGGTCATCTCTTCGCCGGGCCATGTTGACGAGAAGATTTCTTCACGCGGGAAGAGCTTGTTGCGCGAGCGCATGAGCAGTGTGAGTATGGAAAATTCGGTGGGTGAGAGGGCCACTGTCTCGCCGTCGATTATCAGTGTGCGCGAGTCGATGTTGAGTATCAGGGTGCGGTATTCGATGGTGCGCTGGGTGGCGGCGGGTGCGAAATTGCGGTGGCGGCGGAGCACTGAGCGTATTCTGGCCATGAACTCGCGCAGCGAGAAGGGTTTGATGATGTAGTCATCGGCACCGGCGTTGAGCCCGGCTATGATGTCGCGCTCGCCGTCGCGGACGGTGCAGAACATCAGCGGGACATGCTGGGTCATACGGTCTTCTTTCATGCGTTCGAGCAGTTCAAGACCGTCTATCTCGCCCGGAAGCACCACTTCGGAAATGACGAGCTGAAAAGTGTCAAGCGGAAGAGTCAAAGCTTCTTCTGCCTGGCTTACGGCTGTGACATCATAGCCCTCGCTCTGAAGATTTTCCATCAGCAGAGAGGCGATGCCGTTGTCATTATCCACAATTAGTATTGAAGGGGTCACTCTTTGTTTCTGTTGTGCTTACGATTGCAAAATAGTTATCCGGAGAGACGGATATTGAGATGAAATCCGTTGGCAAATATACTGAGATTTTGCAAAAATTGAGAAATTTGTAACAGAATTGTGTGACTTTTGAAATGGAATTGTCATTTTTTAAAGGAATAATCCTTACCTTTGTTGAAACAAGATCATCAGACACATATATTATATATAAGCACAAGGAAATGGAAGCAAAATACAAAAGAGTGCTGCTTAAGCTCAGCGGCGAATCGCTCATGGGAAAGCAGGGCTACGGTATAGACACCGACCGTCTTTCGGAATATGCGTCACAGATCATGGAGATCTGTTCTATGGGTGTTCAGGTGGCCATCGTCATAGGCGGCGGCAATATTTTCCGCGGTCTTTCGGGAGCTGCCAAGGGTTTCAACCGTGTCAAGGGCGACCAGATGGGAATGCTCGCCACGGTGATCAATTCGCTGGCCCTTTCATCGGCTCTTGAATCGATCGGACAGCCTGCAAAAGTGCTTACAGCCCTTAACATGTATCCTATCGGCGACTACTATTCAAACCGTGTGGCCATCGAGACCCTGCAGCGCGGCGAAGTGGCCATCATAGCCGGCGGCACAGGCAATCCGTTTTTCACCACTGACACCGGAAGCGCCCTGCGCGGCATCGAGGTTGAGGCCGACGTGATGCTCAAAGGCACCCGCGTGGATGGAATCTATACCGCCGATCCTGAAAAAGACCCTACCGCCGTCAAGTTTGACAAGATCTCCTATGACGAGGTCTACAACCGTGGCCTCAAAGTGATGGACCTCACGGCAACCGCTCTCTGCAAGGAGAACCATCTGCCCATCGTGGTGTTTGACATGGACACTCCGGGCAATCTTCTAAAGGTCATCAGCGGCGAGAACATCGGCACACTTGTCTATTGACCCGCATCCCCGTCATCGCTCTCTTCTGCTGACCGCCCCCACTTGAAACCGATTGTTTTTAGAAACAGAAATAACCAATAAATACATCCCTTTTATGGAACCCTCTGATTACCTTAATCCGGCCGAAGAAAAAATGGAGATGGCCGTGGCTTATCTTGACGAATCGCTGGCCCATATCCGTGCCGGCAAAGCCAATCCGAAGATTCTTGACGCAGTGCGTGTGAGCTACTACGGCAGCAATGTGCCCGTGTCGCAAGTTGCAAACGTGGCTGTTCCTGACGCCCGTACAATCACCATCACTCCCTGGGAAAAGGCCATGTTCAAGGAGATTGAGAAGGCTATCATCAACTCTGAGATCGGCATCATGCCTGAAAACAACGGAGAAGTCATCCGTCTTTCCATCCCCCCGCTGACTGAAGAACGCCGCCGTGCGCTGGTGAAGCAGTCGAAAGGCGAGGCCGAGAACGCCAAAGTGAGTGTCCGCAACGCCCGCCGCGATGCTATCGAAGGTCTGAAGAAGGCCGTCAAGCAGGGCATGAGCGAGGATGTCGAGAAGGATGCTGAAAATGATGTTCAGAAACTTCATGACAAGTATCTCAAAAAGATTGATGATCTTTTTGCAGCTAAGGAAAAAGAAATTCTGACAGTCTGATAATAGACAGAGTTTTTCTCGATAAAAGAGCCGGTGGAGATTCTCTGCCGGCTTGTTTTTTTGATGACTTTTCCCCCTACACCTACGCGCATTGCGCTGCGGTGTAGGGGGCTACGAGTAAATCAGGCGGGGGGCAGCAGACCACATAGGAGGGGGGCAGCAGGCCACACTGGCGGAATTCAGCAGACTACATAGGAGGGATTCAGACAGCGATGCCTCGTAGAGGCTATGT
>CAMXAZ010000095.1 GCA_947179295.1 uncultured Muribaculaceae bacterium | reverse complement strand
AACTATGCGTTCTATCCTATTGTTATCGCCGATAGCAGGGCACCACGAGATGGTAAATTTATTGAAAGGATAGGTTCTTATAATCCGAACACTAATCCTGCTACAGTAACTTTGAACTTCGAGCGTGCTTTGTATTGGGTTAACGTTGGTGCTCAGCCCACCGACACCGTACGCACCATCCTCTCTAACGAAGGTGTTCTTCTCATGAAGCACCTCCAGGGCGGTGTTAAGAAAGGCGCTTTCGACGAAGCTGAAGCTCAGCGTCGTTTCGAAGCCTGGAAAGCTCAGAAGCAGCAGACTGTCGACAAGTTCCGCGCTTCTATGGCCGACAAGAAAGAGCTCGACGAAAAGGCTCGTCTTGAAGCCGAAGTAGCTAAAAACAAAGCCAAGGCTGAAGAAGTAGCCAAGAAGAAAGCCGAAGCTGCTGCCGCAGCTGCCGAGGCTGAAGCTGCAGCAAACGCTGAAGAAGCTCCTGCCGAAGAGGCTGCTGCTGAATAAGCATCTGGCTCCGCATCGGATACAGGTCTCCGCGCCTGATCCATAAGTGCAAAACCAAACAGAGGTTGCGTCTCGTGTTCACCACGACGCAACCTCTTGCTTTTATGCTTTTATAGATGATTGTCTCTGAGAGTATCGTTCATCACACTCGCTCCTCACTTGCGCAGACGCCGCGCTATTTCTCTGTGATGGTGAGCCGATGATTTGTCGCCGGCAGTGTCATAGATATCGGCCAGGAGCGAATGCAGACCGTGAAGCGCCTGACGCGGATAGTCGGCGGTCTCGCTCAACGACAGAGCCACCAGGCAGCGGTCCATAGCATTATGCACATCGTCCATGCGGTAATAAGTCATGCCCATGCGCACCAAGGCATCAAAATTTGCAGGATCAAGCCTCACCACCTCACCAAGATCTTCAAGCGCACGGCCGTAATCCTCAAGAGTGATGGCTGCGAGCGCGCGGCCGTAAAGCGCAGGAATGTGGCCCGGCAGCAGAGCCAGAGCCTTGTCATAGTTCGCTATGGCCGGCAGAGGCATCTCGTCTATACGGCAGTCGTCGCCAAGCGAAGTGTACTCCATAGCCATGTCGCGGAAACGCTCGCGGTCAGCAGCTATGTCTGATTCAAGCTGTGCTATCCTCTCTCTGAGTTTTCCGATCACCGCCAGTTTGCGTCTGGCAAGCCTCATGGCACTCTCGTTGTCAAGAATGCTTTTCGCTCTCAGCCCTTCGGCAAACAGATCGAAAGCCTCGCTGAAATCCCCCTCGTCGACCTTGGCGAGAGCGTTTTCGTAACACTCCTCGGCATGAGCCTTGCGCATGGCGCCGTCAATCAGTATCGGATCGTTGAACGAACGGCTGAAATTCAGAATGGCCGGATTCACAAAGATATCTCTCTCGGCCACGGTAGATCTCAGAGTCAGCCCCTCGAAACTCCGGCAGCGCGAGAGCGCCACATAAGTCTGGCCGCCGGTAAACGCCCCGCGACCCAAATCGATTATGACATTGCTGAAGGTCAGGCCCTGGCTTTTATGAATGGTAAGCGCCCAGGCCAGTTTCACCGGATACTGCGTGAAACTGCCAAGCTCCGTCTCTATGATCTTGTTGGTTTTCTCGTCAAACGAATACTTTATATTCGACCACTTTTCGGGCTCCACTTCATGGATCTCACCGTTTTCGAGCCTCACTTCAAGCAGATCCTGCGTGAGAGTGGTCACAGTGCCGATCGTGCCGTTGACCCAGAATCTGTCAGGTGAATTCTTGATGAAAACCACCTGCGCGCCCTCTTTCAGCGACAGTTCAAGATCCGTAGGGAGTGAATTTTCAGGAAAATCGTTTTTGATCTCGCCGATAAAAGTAAACACCGGCTTGTCAATGGCCTCCAGACGCGATTCGTTGATCTGGTCGACCATATCGCGGCGCGAGGCCAGAGTCATGGTGGGTTTCCCCTCCCCCTCCACAGGCAGAGACGGCGCCACGCAGCGCGAGTTCAGCCGTGAGATATCGGCGGCCGTAGCAGCGCCCATACGTATGCGGTCAAGAAGTTCCACGAATTCACCCTGGCTCTGACGGTAGATCTTGCGCAGTTCGATCGGCACGAGATTTATCCGGTCAAACGCATGGGCCGAGAAGAAAAACGCATCGCGGTAAAACTTCCGCAGTATGTCGCGCATATCGCCCGTCAGCACCGGTTCGAGCTGAAACACGTCGCCCACGAAAAGCAGTTGCTTGCCGCCGAACGGCTCCCGCTGGTTGCCCGAATAGGTGCGCAGCAGCAGATCCACGAAGTCAATTATGTCGGCCCTCACCATAGAGATCTCGTCGATGATTATCAGTTCAAGCTCGCGTATTAGCTTCACAAGGCTTCCGGGATACTTCATGCGCTCCTTGATGCGGTTTGGCGCGAAGTCCGGATCGCCGGGCACTATAGGCTTGAACGGAATCCTGAAAAACGAATGGAGAGTGACCCCGCCCACATTCACCGCAGCGATTCCGGTAGGTGCGAGCACCACATATTTCTTACGGGTATGGGCGGTGATATAGCGCAGGAAAGTCGATTTTCCCGTTCCGGCCTTGCCGGTCAGGAAAATCGACTGTTTGGTGTGCTGCAACAATTCCCAGGCTTTGATGAATTCGGGATTGTCGAGATCTATGTTGTCATTCTGATCCGCGGCTATGCGTCGGGCAGGTCCCGAACTCTTTTTTGCCATTCGTTTTGCGGGCTGTTAAAAAGCTGTTGTGAATAAATCAGTTGTGATCAGAAGCGCACGCCTACGGTGAGCACAAGCGAGTTGTTGTCATCCGAAACCTTTCCGGTCGGTGCAGGCACGTAGTAGTCGGTGCCATACTCGTTGTAGTTCGAAAAAGCGCTGTACTTGGCCGAACGGTGGCGATGTACATAGGCAAGATCGGCATACACATTCTTGTAGCGGTAGCCGATACCGCAGGTCACATACTGAGTGGCCTTGTCAAAGGTGTAGGAGGGCTGAGTCTCGGTGTCATCAGGGCCTGAAGTGTAGACATAGTTGGCATCTACAGCCTGCCCGTTTGTGGTATATCCGGTCATAGCCGTGGAAGTCACGGGCGATGATTCATAGGAGTAACCGGCGCGGAGGCTGACCTGGGGAGTCACGCGATACTCCAGACCGAGACGCATGATGTTGGTGGCCTTGTAGTAGTTCTTGATGTCGCCGTTGACATCGGCGAAATCGGTGCCGTCATAGTCCTGGACCTTGATGTCATTGCTTGCGCGATATTCATAATCGGCGCTGATGATGGCACGTCCGCCTATCACGCCTGCAGCTCCGACCATGAAGCGCCAGGGGGTGCGGCATTTCCAGTCGAATTCACGCATATAGCCGTCATCTGTGACCGCTGTGCCCGAAACCTTCTCGGCATATTCGGGAGAATCGTAGAGATAACCCAACTGGCCGCTGCCTTCATATGAAAGATTATAATAGGTGGGAGTATGCACTGCCACACCGATGCGGAACTCATTGATCGGCTTGAGAATCACACCTGCTTTGAAGTTGAAGCCGCTGCCCCAGATGTGTTTGTAGTTCGCAAGAGTATAGTCAGCCGTACCGGTGACAAAGCCGCCGTCATAGGCCGATCCGGGAACCATAGCATTGTCGATGCTCTCGGAGTAGTATGAGCGCGAACGGAACTCCACATCAGTGATTCCGAAGCCGATGCCCCAGAACACCGTGTTGGAGATATTGCCGCCGAAGTCGATGGCATATTCGTCAACATGGCCTTTCTCCTCGACCTCCACAGATGCTACGCCCGAAGACTTCTGATAGTCATAGAGGCCGTTGTATGTGGAGCTGTTGGCGGTGAGCGGGTTGATGGCACCGGCCGTGTACATCAGAGTGCTCAGCCAGGGCGCATAGGGATTTCCGTTGTAGTCGTCCCAGTAAGGATTATAATCGCTGCCTTCCACAAACTGCATCTGCTGCGGAGGTATGCCGCCGTTGTTGACAAACGTGCGGTTGGTATTGTCAGCCACGAAGTTGCTCAGCGAGGTATTGATCGAGCCGAGCGATCCGCGGTAGCGGCGGTCAAACGAGGCCGCACGCGAATAGCTCACACCCCAGTTGAAAAACGGCATCACCGAATTCGACCCAAGGTTCACGGTGCCGATATAGCCGAAATTGTTGCAGGCCACACCGTTGTGATTCCAACTTTGGGAACCGGCTCCGGCATTGAATTTTCCGGATTTGAATGTGACATCGAGAGTGGCTGTGATGTCACTGCTGCGGTAGACACCGATACCGCCGGGGTTCTGATTGAGTGTCGAGATATCACCGCCGAGAGCGGTAAACGCACCGCCCATCGACATGAAGCGGGCGCTACCCCGCATATCGGTCTGCGAGATCGAAAACGCATCGAGTGCAGTCTGGCCCATCATTGCTGACGGAAGAGCTACCAGCATCCCTGCCAATACTTTCTTGTTCATAAGCTGAAGTTTGTGAGTGTGAGTGTTTTTGTGTTAGAGGTTGTTAAAAAAAAACGACCTCCTATTCTTCTGTGATCAATGACGACCGCGTCCGCCGCGGCTGCCACCGCCTGAACCCATTCCGCTTCCGCGGCTACCGCCGCCGTAACTGCCGGAGCCATAGCTGCCTGTGCCGTAACGGCCGCCGATGCTGTTGGGGTTGTAATTGTTGTAGTTGCTATTGTTCGGACGCTGGTTGGTGGTCGGACGGGTGTTTGTTGTAGACGGACGGCGATTGGTCGTCACGTTAGGCCGACGGTTGGTGACTGCGGGCTGACGGTTGGTCGAGACTCCGGGACGGCTGTTGGTATAGCCGTAAGATCCCGGACGGCGGCCGCTGGATGACGGACGGGCGGCACTGCCCACTCCGGGGTGACGGCCGGCAAGAAGATTCGGAGCGCGGCGCGGACCGGTATAGACCGGACCTCCCCAGCCCCAGCCGGGATAGCCCCAGCCCGGACC
>CAMXAZ010000094.1 GCA_947179295.1 uncultured Muribaculaceae bacterium | reverse complement strand
TTATGTTTTACAGCAGCTTATAAAAAGAGGCTGCGCCTATTTTGACACAGCCTCACAACCAGCGCTCTTAAGCATTATATTCTGACAAAAGCTACTTCCAAAGTATCGAAAAAGCTCTTCCGGCAATAATGTTCGCTCTGCTGAGAGGTGTCATATTCCTTGTTCCGTCCTTTATTCTTGTTCCGAAGCTATTAGGCATAAACGGCATATGGATGTCTCTCTCTGTTTCCGAGATCATGACAAGCCTGTGCATTTCCGCGTATTATCTCTATAACAGACACCGTGACAAGGTCGTGACCGCATCTGAAATCATCTAAACGGATGTCTGTCAGTTATAGGCATGGAGCGATGACAGGCAGTTCACTCCTGCATAAGTCATAATAATGGAGGTGAATATCAGCAGCATATAGATATGGCAGGCTTTCGGACGGGAGTGCAGGCTGAAACACCTGTGCAGCGGCAACGAATAGAGCATGAGCGTCACCAGCGCCCAAGTTTCTTTCGGGTCCCAGGCCCAGTATCTTCCCCAGGAGACATTGGCCCACATGGCGCCGATAATTATCCCGACGGCAAGCAGATATGTGCCCAGCAAAAGCAATGCTCTTGTCAGTTCCGACATGCGCCTGCTTTCTGACCTCACAATCAAGCCTACAAGCGCGGCCGGAAACGTCAGTCCAAGAACCGCATAAGCCGCCATTATTATCGAGACATGGACAGCCAGCCACGGAGAGGCAAGCACCGGCATCAGCGGACTCAGCTGCGGATCGCGGAATCCAAGCCATGACACAAGAAACAGAAACGCCGCAATCAGCAATGTCAAAGCCGAAAGCAAGACCGGATAACCACGATAGCTTATCAGGACAGTCAGCAGTGTCACCACTGTACCCATGAACTGCATGATCTGCGGTACATCCGACACCGGAAAACGATCCGTGACATACCACAGCCAGACGAACACTCCACACTCGCAGACAGCCGCCACTGAGACTATCTTCCACAAAAGCCTTTTGCGCGACAGAAACAAGAAGGCGAATGCCACGCAGACCAGAATCATCGAACAGATAAACTCCAGGCGCACCGGCATCAGCCTGTTGTAGGCAATCTCGGCCCTGACCGAAAAATCAGAGCGCAGACTGTGCCGGGCACCGTCAGCCGGAGTAAAAAGCTCCCCCTTCCACAAGCCTGCCAGGATCGCCACCTTCTCGTCGAGCCGAAGTATGGCATCGTCCAGTTCTCCACCACCACCTTTATATATAAGGCCCGGCCGATAATTGCCCTCACCGTCATAAAGCGACGACAGTGAGACATATTCACCTTCCAAATCCAAAGCGCGGCGCAAAGGCCCGCTTTTTATTCTGATGAACGGAACTTCGCTCCACTCACGGCCATAGCTGATGACCGATCCGACAAAGCGCTCCGGACTCATAGCCCCGACTTTCATGCGCCCTGTCAGTTTGAGCGTGATGAGAGTTGCCGCAGTGTTGAACGGAACCGTCCGCCCGTTGAAAAGCACCTGGCGCGCTGAAAGGGAGTCGGCCGCGGCTTCGCTTATCGCAGGCGTGGCCGACAAGGGCTGAGCAGCAAACGAAGCAAGCGCCACAAACATGACCGCAGCCCCACTCCTCCGTCTACTCCCGGAACGGTCTTTCAGCAACTTAAGCAGAAGGACAGCCGCTCCTCCGATGGCAAAAAGGAAAAATCCGAGATAGACCACCGCGATTCCGGCAGGATCATGGCTCACGGTAAGCACAGTGCCGCCGTCATTGTCAAACGAAGTCTGATAAAATCGATAGCCATTCAGCCGCCCTATCCGGTTCATGGATATGCTCATCACAGAGCCGTCTGACGCTATGATCTCCGAATGAAAATCTTTCGGGAAACTCATGCCCTGATAATATTCAGGATAAAACGACTGTAGGGTCAGTGTGGCAGGCAAGGGCAACTCTCGGCCGTCATCAGCGACAAAAACATCCGCCGGCTGAGAGGGACGCAGATGAAGAGTGCCCCGCTGCGATGTCAGCGCCGTGATGCCGCCTCCGGCAAGCATAAGCACCATGCCGGCGTGCATGACAAACAGATGCGGTAAACGCCACATGCGCGTCCTCGCCATGACCACACACAGAGCCACAGCCACCAACGCCCACAGCGCGAACCACACCGCCGAAGAGTAGACTCCGGCAGGCATGAATGCAGTCGCGCCCACAAACAAGGCGAACACCACACACAGCAGCGATATCAAATATCTAAAACGCGGCATACTGCGGCAATGATTGTTGCTTTATGGCGATGCACTCGGTCTCAATGAGCCATCCGGGCCTACAGACAGGCGCAAGAACCAGAATTTTTGGAACCGAGGGAAAACGGCGTTCAAAGATACGGCTCACTATATCATAATCTGCCACATCACGGAGATAAACTATCATATGCGCCACATCGTCCCACTCGCAGTCACCCTCGGCAAGAAGCACTCCGATGTTTTCAAGCATCCGGTCAGTCTGGGCCGTGATATCGCCCGGCGCTACAATATTGCCTTTGTTGTCAATGCTCGCGGTACCGGAAATGTAGATCTGACGCCTGTCACCATAATCGACCCTTGTGGCGCGCTCGAAAGCCACTCCGTATTCATAGGTAGGATTCAGATGGGTTTTCCCGTAGAGAAACGTCACCTGCTCCGGCTTAAGCGACGCATCGGCGAAGGCATTGAAGGCAACAGTCCGCGATGTGTCGGCACACTGGCCGGCGATACCGGTCGAAGCAATGAAATGAGTGTCGGCAGTCAGGCCATGACGCCCGAACACTTCATTGCGGCCTTTGACCACCCCGGCATAGTTGCAGTCAACGTCACGGACGAAAAACCACGTGCGCACACAATTGTCTTTCAGCGATGCGCCACGCTCTTTCAGCTCATCGGCAAGCCATTCAAGATAGTCTCCGGTCATTGTTTCTGACGATGCGGCAGCTATTGAGCGGTCATTGTCACCTGCCCATATCCGCCCGCGGCTATCGGCCCAGAGGCCGTTCCCATTGTCTCGGAAACTGCCGTCGGCCTGGCAAATGAGCAGCAGTCCGACCTTTGTCCCGTCAAGAGGCGGCTGCTGTATGACCGAAGTGGCGCAGCCGCTGACAGCAGGCAGTTCAACGGCCTGATTGGTGGCATCGCTCAGAAAATATCTCTTGAAAACCGGCTGCATGTCAAGCTCTGCCACCACAGACTCAGCGGCAGAAAGCAATGCCTTCAGCTGATGGCTGAACGGGCAGGACCGGCCGTCAGCATGAATAAACGCATGAGCCTCCGCACGACCGGTATCGAATACAGCAACTGACGCACTTGCGCCATCGTAATGTCTGGTAAAATATCTCATATCCATCAGCGGGGATCAGCACCCCCCTCAATCCAGTTTTTTATCAATTCAAGTTTCTCCTGTCTGATGACCTCCACCGAATGGTCATAGCTCCAGCCGGAAGAGCAGTCACCTGACAGAATCATGTAAAACACACTGCGGTCACTGTGGCCTGGCTCGATGCGGTTCAGACCTGACATTTTTACCGAGGGAACAGCCACCAGTGACGCAAAACTTTTGGCTTCTGTGAGATCCAGACCGGCCGCCACGAAATTCGACCGTCCGTGACACTGCACACAGGTGGTGTTCAGGATCTCCTGCTGTATGGCATGGGCCATCGAGACATTCACAGTCTCACTGTCAATGAAAACAGTGTCGGGACTGACCCTATAGGCCGCAGAGGCAAAAACCGCGACTCTACGGCGCAGACGATCGAGCGCACACAATTCTATCGAGCTGACATTTTCCGGAATACCCGTCATGATCAGATCACAGCGGCCATCCGCAGTAATGGCACTCTCTATATTTTTGCTTATCAGCGCATACTCGCTGTCATCGGCAAACCCGGCTACAGCCAGTGTGTAGTCTTCGGTCCACGACTCCGGGCCCGTCAGTCCGGCTCTGAATCTGACAACTCCGCCTTTTTCCACCGCGACCACTTCCTCGTCATAGATCCTCCCCTCGTCACACGAGCAGAACATCAGCAGAACAAGCGGCAACAGCCATACAGGAATTCTGATATCACTCATTTTCAGAATGTATATTGAGCCATTACAACTACCGAACTTGTGGCAAGTCCGAGATTGTCCTCATCACGGTCCATCTGACGGTCATGGCCGGTGCGGCCGGTGTACTGATACATGGCCTGCAGCTTCAGATTGATACCGTCGAAAAAATAATTAGCCCCGATGGCCGGCATGTTGAGAAAACCGCCTTTACGAGTCGAGTTACGCTCGAAGAAATCATAACGCAAAGCACCCTGCAGACGTGGGGTGATGAAATAGCCGGCCTGTGCATATCCGCCATAGTAGTCATAGCTCTTGTCAATCTTCTGACGCTCGGTGAAACCGATGTGCATGTAGTACATCTCGGCACCGAAATACCATCGGTTTCTGATCCATGACCATTCCAGGCCCAGGCGCAGGTCATTTGTGCTCTCATTCTCGCTTTCCACATTCATCGAGCCTGAAAGACCAATGAGCATACGGTTGCTTCTGAGACGGCGCGAATCGCCCTGGCTTGCAGGCATCACACCGAAGGGCTGGTAGGTAAGACGGGCGGCGTAAAGCAGCGAAGGCACATGCCAGTCATCACTGAGAGTCTTGGTGGCAGAGTTCACCGATGCACCGGTGCCGTTGAAAAGCCCCACCTGGTAGCCGAATTTCTGCTTTATCATTCCGTGCACCTCTACTCCGAGGTCAAATCCGGTGCCGATATGCGGTGTCACGGCATTCAGTGAGTAAGGCAGAATCACCGGAGCAGTCAGCGAAGTTGGCAGCACCGGAAAAAGAGTCTCGCCCAAAGTGGTCAGATAGGCATGTGAAAACGGAGTCTTGAATTTGCCAATGCGCACACCGATCTCCTCCTTCGGTCTGATGTCGGCCCAGGCCTGCTGAAGCAGCGCACCGCCTGAAGCGGCGGCATTGATCGAGAGATTGAATGTGACTATATCGAACGCTTTGCCGGTAAAACCGAGAACCGCATACGGGATGGCAAATCCTGAATTGGCCACATTGTCCTGATTGTAGGCCGGATCAAGTCCGGCATCATCATAATAATTATAATTGGCGCTTGTCTGCACAAGCAGATAGGGCTTGAACAGGAAATCGCCCTTCTTGGTGGTGAAAGTGAATCCGCGGTGGTCGGCAAGCGAGACCACACCGTTTTCCGTGTCGGCATCATACTGCGCACTGACAAAGGGCACACAAAAGATGGCACTCAATATGATTGTTATTATCCTTTTCATTCTTTAAGTAAGTTTTCAAAATTAGAGGTTGTTTAAAAACAATAGTTAAAATTTGAGCGAAAGTTTTGAGGTGGATATGGCTCTGAATCGAAGGAGCATAGCGAGCTA
>CAMXAZ010000093.1 GCA_947179295.1 uncultured Muribaculaceae bacterium | reverse complement strand
CGCTATCATGCCTAGTCTCGTGGGCTCGGAGATGTGTATACGCGACAGGATGCCTGCTTCGGGGGGTGTGCTGCGGCGGTGGCGCATGTAGGGTTTGCCGGGGCGGTCGGTTACGGCCAGATGGTTGTCGGCGGTGGCTTCGGGGGAGCCTTCAATGTGGTTTGCGGCTACGTAGTAGCGGCCGGTGGCGTCATCGGCTACGTCGAGCAGGCGGCTGTGTTGCGAGGCTGGGCCGGGTTTGTAGTAGTTGGCCACCATGTTGATTTCGGCGTGGTGGCCTCCGCCGTAGGCTGTCTTGAATCCCCAGTTGTAGACCACGTTGTTGCGGAAGTCGACCCATTTTGTGCCGTCGACCGATGAGAAGCGGGGGTTGCGGCTTGCGTGGTTGGCGAGCAGGTTGTGGTGGAATGTGGCTTTGTAGCCTCCCCAGATGCCTCCGAATCCGTGGCTTCCTTTGGTGTGGACGGAGCTGTTGAGGCTGTGGCTTACGAGGCACCACTGCACGGTGAGGTTTTCGGTTTTATAGATGGAGAGGCATTCGTCGATGCTCCAGCTGACGGAGCAGTGGTCGAGGATTACGTTGCGCTGGCCGTAGCGTCCGCCGCCTATGCCGTCGCTGTCGAGGTTGTGGCGGTCGCCGGGGCGCACGCGGATGTGGCGGACTATGACTTCCGAGGCGTTGATGACGAGGGGGTAGTCTTTGAGGCAGATGCCGTCGGCGGGGGCCGACTGTCCGGCTATGGTGATGCTGTCGTTGTTGATGCGCAGGGGTGAGAGGAGTTCGATGGTGCCGTCGATGTCAAAGACTACGGTGCGGGGGCCTGTGGCTTCCACTGCGTCGCGGAGGCTTCCGGGGCCGCTGTCGTTGAGGTTGGTCACTTTTATGATGCGTCCGCCGCGGCCTCCGGCGGTGTGGCGTCCGTAGCCTTCGGCTCCGGGAAATGCGAGAGGGGCTGCTGCTGCGGCGGGGAGGGCTGCCGCGGCTGTCAGGAGCATGGGGAGGAGGGTGCGGGCTGTCTGTTTCATGGTGTGGTGATGGGGGAGGATGGGCGCTTGTGGCTGTCAGTGGGTGATCAGAAAAAACGGACGGCGGTTACGGGCGGATGCTGCCGCCTGTTTCCGCCGTCCGGATCAAGTGGATTATTATTATTTAACGGTTCCGGTAAGGTTTAGAGGGTGTTTCATAACAACAGTTAAAATCTGAGCGAAAGATTTGAGATGGATATGGCTTCTTCCTCCCTTGCAACAATTTATCTAAAAGATACACCACTCAGATTTTAACTCTTGTTATGAAACACCCTCTTAGATCAATAGCCGGGGTGCTGCTGTCCGGCCAGGCCGGGGTTTACGTCCATGATGGCGGTCTGGTGGAAGGGCATGAGCTCGGTCTTGTTTTTGGTGAGGCCGTAGAAGATGCCGGTGCCGGTTGAGTTGGTGATCCAGGTGTTTTCGTCAGATACGCCGGCCACTTTTGTCACAGAGAGGTTGCCTTTCTGGGTGGCGGTGTTGATGCTGAACATGTTGAGTACGGTGTATTCCACTTCTTCGGCGTCGACTCCGGCGGGCACGAGGCTACGGCTGAAGTAGACGTTGCCTCCGGCTTCATAGAATTTGCATTTTGCAGATCCTTTGGAGGCTGAGTTGAGGATGTGGAGGTCTGAGATCTGGTCGGCGGTAAGATCCATCTGCGAGAGGTCTGACTCCTTGACATCGATGTAGGGGAGTGCGATGTTGGGGTCCTGGAGCTTGGGGGTGGCGGTGATGCGGAACGCACGGTAGGGTGCTACGTCGGCGTAGCGGCCTTCGCGCTTGCAGAGCTGTGCGAGCTTGGCTTTTTCGGCCATGAGGTGCTCATACTGTATGCCCCAGCGGGTGAGGTCGGTGCGGCGCAGGCCTTCGTTGTTGAGTTCGAGCTTGCGTTCCTGGATGATGAAGTCGAGGAATTCATCGTGGCCGGTGGGGATGGCGCCTGCTTTGGCTTCATCGTTGCGGAAGGCGCGCATACGCACTTTCTTGACGGCTTTGACGGCTTCGTCGGTGGCTCCGTTGTTGAGCTCGTTGAGGGCTTCGGCATACATCAGGAGCACGTCGGAGTAGCGGAGGATGGGCCAGTTGATGTCGCGGCGCGAGTTGCTGGCACCGATTTCGCTTTTCCAGTTGATGCGGTATTTGCCTACTCCCATTCCGGCGTAGGTGTTCATGCGGTATGTGTCACCGGCCTTGTTGAGGATGAGGGCGTAGTTGCAGACCGACACGTCGCGGCGCTGGTCGCCGTCTTCGAATTCGAAGTAGAATGTCGGGATGGCCATCATCTGTGAGCCGGGTTTGCCGAGGGTGAGGCTTTCGCCTGAGCCGGGGAGGCCGTTGACGTAGCCTGTGCGGCAGTCAATGGAGTTGGCTCCATACCAGCCGTATTCAAACATGGTTTCGTTGTTGTACTGTTTGAGCGCGAGGTCGCGGAAGAGCTGGTCGTAGTTGCTGACGAGGTCGTTTTCGCCTTTCTGGATCACAGCGAAGCAGGCGTCGGCAGCGATCTGGTAGAGCTCGCGGACGCGTTTCTGGTCATCGCGGCGGTCTATGCGCACGGTGGAGTTGTCATAGGGCACCTGGTCGAGGTTCCAGCGCAGCGACTGTCCGGCGGCGTAGAGGGCCACGCGGGCGAGGATGCCGTAGGCGGCGTTTTTGGTGAAGCGTTCGGGGGTGGAGAGGTAGCTTTCGCTTCGCCAGGGGAGGAGCTCGGTGGCTTTCTGGAGGTCGCGGACACAGTGGTCATA
Source organism: uncultured Muribaculaceae bacterium (assembly GCA_947179295.1). Lineage (GTDB taxonomy): Bacteria > Bacteroidota > Bacteroidia > Bacteroidales > Muribaculaceae > Duncaniella. The sequence continues at coordinate 2,925 of CAMXAZ010000093.1, read as the reverse complement.
GATTGTGTCGCGGCTCACGCGCGATGATTCGAAAGTGTTGAGCTCAGAGGTGGGGCGTTCGTTGAAGGGCACGTCGCCGTAGAAGCGCACGAGGTTCCAGTAGGCATAGGCTCTTACGGCGAGAGCTTCGCCCATGAGTCCGTTGACGTGGATGCGGTCAGCTTCTGACGATACGGGCACTTTGCCGAGCTTGCTGATGCAGACGTTGGCATATTCGATGGATTTGTACATCGAAGTGTAGACGTTGCTGAGCATACCGGTGAGGTTGGTGTAGTCGTAGTTGCTGACGTTGTATTTCGAGTTGCTTTCTTTCGATGCGCATTCGTCGGTGCCTTCGAGGAGCTGGTAGCCGAGTTCCTGGTGGTGGAGTGAGGTGTAGCATCCGGCCACGGTCATGTCGGCGCGGCTGACGGTGGCGAATACCGATTCGCTGTCGGCCTTTGATTCCGAAGGCATTTCGAGCCAGTCCTCGCATGAGGTGGTCAGAGTGCCGAGCAGCAGTGCGGCACCCATTATGTTGAATATCTTTTTCATGATAGAGTTCTGATTTGGATTAGAATGAGAGGTTTACGCCGATTACCCAGCTCTTGGCACGGGGATATGAGGAGTTGTCGATGCCGGGGGTGAGCGCGCTTGCCGAGACGGCTACTTCGGGGTCATAACCGGTGTAGTCGGTGAAGGTGTGGATGTTGTTTGCAGTGGCGTAGAAGCGCAGGTTGCTCAGGCGTATCTTCTGGATGGCTTTCTTGGGGAGAGTGTAGCCGAGGGTGATGGTGTTGATGCGCAGGAACGATCCGTCTTCGATGTAGTAGCTGCTGTGGTCCGAGATGGCGGTCTTGTTGTTTTCAGAGATGTTCCACATGAGTTTGCCGCTGTACTGTCCGGGGTTGAGTTCGGCCAGGCGGGCGAGGTTTGTGGTGGCTTCACCTGTGGCGGGGTCGATGAGGGTGAAGCGGTTGGCCATCTTGGAGAGGGTGTTCTGGTTGGGGAGGTAGGGACCGATGAAGCGCTGGGTGCTCATGTTGAAGACCTTGTTGCCGTAGCTGAAGTTCATGAACACCGAGAGGTCGAAGCCTTTATACATAAAGGTGTTGGTCCAGCCGCCGATGAATTTCGGGGAGGCGTTGCCGATGACGGTGCGGTCGTTGACGCTCCAGACGGGGTTGCCGTTGGCATCGGTCTCGCCTGAGATGGCTTTGTATTTGGCGTCGCCGGGACGTACTAATCCGTTGAAGCCTTTGAGGCGTGCCACTCCGTCTTTGAGTTTGTAGGTGCCGTCAGAGAGCTGGTCAAAGTCGTCGGTAGTGTAGATGCCGTCATATACGAGTCCGTAGAACTGACCGAGGGGTTTGCCTTTTTCGATCTTGAAGCCCATGCGCGATTCGTAGTCCTGGATGAAGAAGTCGTTTTCGGCGTTGCCGTAGATAGAGAGGACCTTAGAGCGGTTGAAGGCGATGTTGAAGTCCATTGTCCATGAGAAGTCGCGGGTGGCGATGTTGACTGTGTTGAGCACTACTTCGACACCGCGGTTGCGGATGGAGCCGATGTTCTGGAACTGGTGGGTGTAGCCTGTCGAGCTGGGGATCTTGTTTTTGATGAGCAGGTTGTCAGACTGGTTGTTGTACCAGTCGAGCTGGAGGTTTACGCGGCTGTTGAAGGCTGAGAGGTCAAGGCCGACGTTGAAGGTCTTGGTCTTTTCCCATACGAGTTCGGGGTTGCCGAGTGTGGTTCCGGGGACGAAGGTGGGGAAGTCGGAAGATCCGTTGCCGTAGTGGCCTGAGCCGTATTCGGTGGCATACATGTTGTTGTCGATCTTGTTGTTGCCTGCCACACCGTAGCCTGCGCGGAGCTTGAGGTTCTGGATGTAGTTGCGGGTTGCTTCCATGAATTTCTCTTCAGAGATGCGCCAAGCGGCTGATACCGAGGGGAAGCTGTCCCATTTGTGGCCTCTGGCAAATTTCGAGGAGCCGTCGCCGCGGACTGTGGCGTTGAGGAGGTATTTGCCTTCGAAGCTGTAGGAGAGACGGCCGAATACAGACACGAGGCCGATCTGAGATTTGGATGATTTCCACTGGTAGGGGGTGGCGATGCTGACATCGTTGAGGCCGAAGTTGCCGTCAGGGAATGAGCGGTATTCGTTTTCAAGTTTCATCGATTCCCAGTGAGATGTCTCCTGGCCGACGAGCACTGTGAAGTTGTGTTTCTTGTTGATGTCAAATGAGTAGTTGAGGGTGTTGGTGATCTGCCAGTTGGAATCTTCGAAGTTGTCGCGCGATCCGTAACCGTAGGGGCTTTTGTTGGAAGCGGCTGTCTTTGTGTTGCCGTTGTCCCAGTAGTCTTTGCGGGTCTGGGTCCACATGTAGCTGCCGGCAGTGCGGAAGGTCAGTCCTTTGATGATGTCGATTTCGAGTCCGGCGTTGACGGTGGCCATGCGCTTGAACTTTTTGTTGTCGATCGAGCGGTTGTTGATGATGGGGTTGTTTGCATCATAGTTGGTTCCGCCGGGCATTGCGAGGAATTCATCGGCGAGGTCCTGGTTGAGCATCTGGTCGTTGGTCCAAAGGACACCGCCTGTGATGGGCTGGAGGATGGTCTGCTTGAGGGTGCCTCCGAGCGATCCGCCGCCTTCGGTTGTGGTTGACTGAAGCGAGGTGGCGAAGTTGAAGCGGACGTTGTCAAAGATCTTGTGGTTGAGTTTTGCACGGACGCTGTTCTTGCTGTAGTTGTGGCGGTCCATGATGCCGTCTTCACCGGTGTAGTTGTAGCTAACCATGAAGTTGGTGCGGTCGTTGCCGCCGGTGATGCTTACGTTGTGGTTCTGGGTGATGCCGGTTTTGCCGAATACTTCGTCCTGCCAGTCGATGCCCTGGCGTGTGCGGTACATTTCGGCTATGCGGCTGTCGGCTCCGGTGTAGAAGTCGGGGT
>CAMXAZ010000092.1 GCA_947179295.1 uncultured Muribaculaceae bacterium | reverse complement strand
TAGTCGTAGCCCCCGACACCGTGCGTGTAGCGCAAAGGTGTCGGGGGTAGTGGATGTCAGGCAAGAATGTGGTGTCCGGTCGGACACCGATTTACGGTTCCGGAGGGGAGACCCACGCCGCGTGGGGGCGGGCAATTCGGACGCGCGTGGGTTGAGACGGGTGGATTGGGGTGGCGGGTGTCCGCAGGACACCGATTTAGTCGTAGCCCCCGACACCGTGCGTGTAGCGCAAAGGTGTCGGGGGTAGTGGATGTCAGGCAAGAATGTGGTGTCCGGTCGGACACCGATTTACGGTTCCGGAGGGGAGACCCACGCCGCGTGGGGGCGGGCAATTCGGACGCGCGTGGGTTGTGACGGGTGGATTGTGGTGGCGGGTGTCCGCAGGACACCGATTTAGTCGTAGCCCCCGACACGGTGCGTGTAGCGCAAAGGTGTCGGGGGTAGTGGATATCAGGCGAGAATGTGGTGTCCGGTCGGACACCGATTTACGGTTCCGGAGGGGATGCGCATGCCGCGTGGGGGCGGGCAATTCGGATGCCGGCGGGGATTTTATTGGCCGTGGAAGCGGATGAGGGCGTCCATCGGGGCCTGGGTGATGTGGCCTACTGTCAGTCCGCAGTCTGCGGCTGCTTGGTGGAGCTGAGGGGCGAAGTGGTGGGCTATGGAGCCGATGAAGTGGACGGGCAGAGCGCGGGCGTTGTCGTAGTCGAGTATGTTCATGCGGAAAAAGCGGGTGAATTCATCGGTGACGAGCCTGCTGATCTCCGGGATGTCGATATGTTCTTTCAGGAAGGGGGCGAATGAGGCGAGATAGGCGGCCGGACGCTCTCCGCGATAGACGTTGCGGATCACTTCGGCTTTGTCGGCCTCCGGGTAGCGGGCGGTGAACAGTGAGATGACGCTCTGCGGCAGACGGCGTTTGAATATGCCGGTCAGGAGGGCTTTGCCGAGGGAGGCGCCGCTGCCTTCGTCGCCGAGTATGAAGCCCATAGGTGGAGTGTTGGCGGTGATCCGGCGGCCGTCATAGAGGCAGGAGTTTGATCCGGTGCCGAGTATGCAGGCTATTCCGGGCTCTGATCCGCAGAGGGCGCGGGCGGCGGCGAGCATGTCGCTGTCGACGTGGGCGGTCTCTGCCGCAAAGGTCTCTTTCAGCACCGAACCTACTTCACGGCAGCGCTCTCCGATGCATCCGGCGCCGTAGAAATATATGGTGCTGCAGCCTGCGGCATCGCCAAGGAGCGCGGGGGCGTCTTCGCGTATGATCTCCACGAGGCGGTCGGTGTGACACTGGGCGGCATTGAATCCGCGGGTGCAGAGGCGCAGGCGGCACAGGGAGTCTTTTCCCAGCAGCGCCCATTCTATTTTGGTGCTTCCGGCATCGGCTATGACTGTCATGATCGGTTTATCGGATACTATATAATTAAGGTGTGATTACTCGTAGAGGCGGTAGATTTCGGCGCGGGCGGTGAATGCTTCCACGTCTTTGTTCCAGTAGTCGGCCATGTCTTTGACCTTGTAGTTTTCCTGGAAGAGTTCGCGGACTTTTGATGATCCGCAGACCATGTCAAACATCTTTATGCGGGCCGGTGTGGCTTTCGAGAATGCTTTCTGGCCGGGATACATGGCGGCGAGTTCCTGCATGATGTAGAACTGGATGAGGGTCAGAGGGGCAGCCGCGGCATCGCGGACATAGATTTCAACTCCGTGGAGGTTCTCGCCTTTGAAGATGGCGTAGAATGGTTTGTAGTGGATAGGGCGGAACTCAACGCCGGGTATCTTCAGGGCTGTCAGGCGGTCGGCGAGTTTCTGGGCGTTGATCCATGTAGCGCCGGCGAGTTTGAATGGGAGGGTGTAGCCCACGCCGATCGACACGTAGTCGAGTTCACCCATGATGCCGGTAGCCGGATAGAGCAGAGCGGTTGTCGGGTCGGGGATATGGGGCGAGGGGAGCACCCAGGGCATTCCGGTGTCGGCGAAGGTCATGGAGCGGTGCCAGCCTTTCATGGGTATTACGGTCAGGTCGGCTTTCATGCCGCTTTTGAGCAGCCCCTCGCCGTTGAGGTAGCGGGCGAGTTCGCCGGGGGTGAGTCCGTAGATATAGGGGATGGGATACTGGCTGACGAAGGAGAAATTGCCCTGTTCTGCGATGCTGCCTTCCACCTTGTTTCCGCCGAGCGGATTCGGGCGGTCGAGCACCATGAATTTCTTTCCGTTCTGGGCTGCGGCTTCCATAGCGAGGCCCATCGTGGAGATGAAAGTGTAGCTGCGGGTGCCGATGTCCTGGATGTCATAGACGAGCACATCGACGTTCTGGAGCATCTCCGGGGTGGGCTTTTTGGTTTTTCCGTGGAGCGAGTAGACGGGCACTCCGGTTTTCGGGTCGGTGTCATTGGCCACGTTGGCTCCGGCCACATGGTCGCCTCTGACACCGTGTTCGGGTGCGAAGAGGGCTGTCAGCCTGACATTGTGGGCTTCGGCAAGGATGTCGATTGTCGATTTGAGAGAATTGTCAACGCCTGTGGGGTTTGTGATGAGACCCACGCGCATTCCGTCGAGTTCCTCGAAGCCATTGCGGCGGAGCACCTCGATGCCGGGCAGCACCGCGGGGCTTTCCTGGTTGTGGACGGTGACTGCCGGGGTGGTGGCGGCGGCTGAGTCTGAATCCTGAGAGTCAGCTGTTGCGGAAGAATTGGCATTGCCGCAGCCTATGGCTGCTATAGCGAGCAGAAAAGTTGATAGGAGTCCGGTCATTTTCATAATTATATATAACGTTTCCACATGGCATGAAGGTTTTGGAAAACCGGGGGAATTCATGCGTGAAGCCTGCAAAAATAAGAAGTTTGGTGGAGATATACAATATTTTTCTTTTCGGCCGGCTTTCAGAAGATGGCGAATAGTGTTAAATTTGTGACATGAAATTCCTGAAGAAAAAAGTAGACCGGGCTATAGACCTGGTTTTCTGCCTGGTGTTCATGCCGGTGCTGATAGTGCTGAGTCCGGCCTACTACTGGCTTTCCGACTGGCCCGGATTCACGTGGCTTCTGATAGCCTGCCTCTACGGCGACTATTTCGCGGTGCGTCTGCTCAACATTCCCAAGCTGTTTGTGGAGCGGAAGTACTGGCTTATCGGTGTGATTCTTGTGGTGCTTGTGATAGGCAATTACATACTGACGCAGTACAGGCTTCCGGAGGTGACGTTCAACGCCGAGTCGCTGACGGCTCTCTATAATCAGATACGCAACTACAGCAAGGCCATCGGAGTGTGGATGATGTTCTCGCTGGTGATGGGCTATGCGCTTTCCATGTCGTTTATCCATGAGCTTTACCAGCAGCTGATGATCAAGAAGGAGGTAGAGCTGCAGAGAAACACTGCCGAGCTTGCCGTCTACAAGGCCCAGATCAACCCGCATTTTCTTTTCAATACGCTCAACTCGCTCTACAGTATGCTCATCGGTACTTCGGAGCGCGCCGAGGCGGCCTTTGTGAAGTTTATCGAACTGGTCAAATATACCTACACCGGGGTAGACCGCGACACTGTGGCGCTGGGCGAGGAGATACGCTATATCCGCAACTACATCGACCTGCAGTCGCTGCGCCTCAACGGCCACACCAAGGTGAAATGGAGCTGCGATGTGGACGACGAGAGCGCGCGCATCCCGCCGATGATCATGATCACGTTTCTTGAAAATGTGTTCAAATACGGCACTTCGACCCACCGCGACTGCCTGATAGACATTAGACTCACTCTTAAGGACGGCTTGCTCGAATTCCACACTGAAAATGACATTATCAAGCGCGTGGAGGAGTTCCGGACCGAGGCTCCGGTGGGGCTGGAGAACTGCCGTGCGCGGCTTGCCAGTCTTTTCCCGGATGCCTATGAACTTAAGACCGAGGAGAAGGATGGAAAATTTATTGTTGACCTAAAAATCAGACTCTCATGACAAGTCAAAAGCTCAGATGTGTGGCTATCGACGACGAGCCACTGGCCCTGGATATCATCTCCAAATTCTGTGAACGTTTCGGCGGCATAGAGCTGTCGGTCTATTCCGATCCGGCCGAGGGGATCGAGGTGATCAGGAAGGGCGATTTCGATCTGGCGTTTCTCGATGTGGAGATGGAGGGGATCAACGGTCTGGAAATTGCCGCGGCGGTGCCTCCGGAGGCTTGTTTCATATTCACCACGGCCTATCTCGACTATGCTTTTGACGGGTTCAATCTCAACGCCGTCGACTATCTGCACAAGCCGTTTGCCTATGACCGTTTCAAACTTGCGGTGGAGAAGGCTATAAAGAAGCTCGACTACAATGAGCATGTGCAGGCCGACAAATGTATAGTGGTCAAGCAGGAATACAATAATGTGTCTATTCCGCTGGCTGACATTGCCTACATCGAGGCTATGGAGGGCTATTCGAAGATTTTCCGCACCGACGGCTCGTGTACGCTCTCGCGCGTGATACTCAAGACAATAGGAGCGATGCTTCCCCAGAAGAAGTTTCTGAGGATTCACCGCTCGTTTATAGTGGCTGTCGACAAGATCCGCAGTTTCAGCCGTCAGAGCGTCACCCTGACCGGCGGGCAGACCATTCCGGTGGGGCGTCAATACAGCGCTCTGCTCTCGGAGCGTCTGCAGAATCAGAAGTAGGATGCCGGATCGGGCTCCTCTGCGGATTGTCCGGATCAGGGGAGCCGGTTGTAGTCTTGGTCGGCTACGGGTTCAAGCCAGATGTTTGAGGTTTCGTCGCCCGGAATTTCGAATGCGAGGTGGGCGAACCATGAGTCGGCGGCGGCACCGTGCCAGTGCTTGACGTTGGCCGGAATGTGGATCACTGTACCGGGCAGAATCTCAACGGGCTCTTTGCCTTCTTCCTGATACCATCCGCGGCCGGCTACGCCTACGAGCATCTGTCCGCCGCCTTTGGAGGCTTTGTGGATGTGCCAGTTGTTGCGGCAGGCGGGTTCGAAGGTGACGTTGAAAAAGGGTATCTGTTCGGCGGAGATCTGCGCCAGGTAGCTTGCGCCTGAAAAGTATTGCCCGAAGGGGTTCGGGTCGCCTATTGGGAAGATCATTTCGCGCTGGAATGCGGCTTTGGCATCGTCGGCGGCAGAGTCAGCATCGGCCCAGACTTCTTTTGCGATGCGGAATGCGGCCCAGGCTTTTGGCCATCCGGCGTAGAAAGCTATGTGGGTGATGGTTTCTGCGATTTCCGTGCGGCTGATGCCGTTGGCCTTGGCTGTCTGGAGGTGGTAAGTGAGCGAGCTGTCGGTGATGCCCTGGCTGATGAGCGAGGTGATGGTGACGAGGCTGCGGTCGCGGAGGCTCAGGAGCTTGTTGCGGCTCCAGACTTCTCCGAAGAGTATGTCGTCATTTACGCGGGCGAATTCCGGGGCGAAGTCGCCAAGCTGGTCGCGCCCGGCGGTCTGTACGATTCTTACGCCCAGGCTGTTGTCTGAATTGTTGCTTTGTGCCATAGTGGTGGTGATGTTGGTTGTCAGTATGGTGGCTGACATGATTAGAGAGAACGGGATTTTCATGCTGTGGCTGATGATTTTTGTGCAAAGTTAGGGCAATCGCGTTTTTTGTATGTTACCAATAGGCAGGACCTTCGTACCATTTTTGTAGATTCCGTCGGCGAGATTGGAGGACGATGGTAAATCAGTGTCCTCCGGACACTTTTTTTGTGGGATGGCTTTTCCCCGTGACACCTACGCGCTTTGCGCTGCGGTGTCACGGGCTACGAGTAAATCAGCGTCCTCCGGACGCGCGTGAGTTGATTCGGGTGGATTGGAGGGTGGCGGGTGTTATCCAGCCTCTTCGAGGCAGGGGCGTGGGAGGGTGGTGGCTACCCCAGGCAT
>CAMXAZ010000091.1 GCA_947179295.1 uncultured Muribaculaceae bacterium | reverse complement strand
CGCCCCAGTAGCGCTGACGGCTGAAGATGGCGTCGCGCAGACGATAGTTGACCTTGACGCGGCCAAGGCCTTTCTCGGCTATGTAGCGCTTGGTGGCGGCGATGGCTTCAGGCACTTCAAGGCCGTCAAGCGAGAATTCGCCGTTTGAGCTGTTCATCATCTTGCCGCTCTTGGCCTCAAAACTCTGCTCGGAAACGTCACAGCCCTCTATCAGAGGTATGACGGGCAGATCGAAATGACGGGCGAAGGCGTAGTCGCGGCTGTCATGGGCCGGTACGGCCATGATGGCGCCTGTGCCGTAGCCGGCAAGCACGTAGTCACTTATATAGATAGGAATTTCCTTTCCGGTCAGAGGATTCACGGCATATGAGCCTGAGAATACGCCTGAAACTTTCTTGTCGATCATGCGCTCGCGCTCGGTCTTGTGCTTGATGCTGTCGAGATATTCGTCGACGGCCTTGCGCTGATCAGCGGTGGTAACCATGTCGACATAGTCGCTTTCGGGAGCAAGCACCATGAAGGTCACTCCGAACACAGTGTCGGCGCGGGTGGTGAAGATTTCAAGTTCGAGATCCGAACCGGCCACTTTGAAGCGCATTTCGGCGCCTTCCGAACGGCCTATCCAGTTGCGCTGGGTCTCTTTCAGCGAATCAGTCCAGTCGAGACCGTCGAGGTCGTCGAGGAGGCGCTGGGCGTAGGCTGATACGCGCAGACACCACTGATACATCAGTTTCTGTTCCACCGGATAGCCGCCGCGGATCGAAAGACCTTCGCTGACCTCGTCATTGGCGAGTACGGTGCCGAGCTGCGGACACCAGTTTACCATCGTGTTGCCGAGATAGGCAATGCGGTAGTTCATGAGGGTGTCGCTCTTCTCTTTCTCGCTCATGGCCTTCCACTGGTCGGCAGTGAAATTGAGTTCTTCCGAACATGCGGCATGGATGCCTTCGGTGCCTTTTTCCTCGAAATGGGCCACGAGTTTCGAAATGGGCTGCGCTTTGTCGAGCTTGGTGTCGTAGTAGCTCTCCACCATCTTCATGAAAGCCCACTGGGTCCACTTGTAGAACTTCGGGTCGCAGGTGCGCACCTCACGGTCCCAGTCATAGCAGAAACCTATGCGGTCGAGCTGCTGGCGGTAGCGGGCAATGTTGTCGGTAGTGGTCTTCTCAGGGTGCTGTCCGGTCTGGATGGCATACTGCTCCGCGGGGAGACCGTAGGCATCGTAGCCCATAGGGTGAAGCACATTGAAGCCCTGCAGGCGCTTGTAGCGCGAGTAGATGTCAGAGGCTATGTAGCCTAAGGGATGGCCTACGTGCAGACCGGCTCCCGACGGATAGGGGAACATGTCGAGCACATAGTATTTCGGACGCGATTTGTCGATCTCAGTCTTGTAGACCTTGTTTTCACGCCAGTAGTTCTGCCAGCGTGATTCAATATCTTTATGATTGTATTCCATGATTCGGTTGGTGGGAGGGTGGTGGATTATTTTATTTCAAGCATCCGTGTGATCGGACGGCGCGCACGGTCGATGATGGCCGGGTCGACTGTCACTTCAGGCAGTTCATAGCGCAGAGTGTTGTAGAGTTTCTGCAGGGTGTTGAGCTTCATGAACGAGCAGTCGTTGCAGGCGCAGGTAGAGTCGGCGGGAGGTGCGGGGATGAAGGTCTTCTGCGGACAGCGGCGGCGCATCTCGTGGAGGATGCCGCTTTCGGTGGCCACGATGAAGCTGTCGAATTCGCATTCCTCGGCCCACTTGAGCAGGACGGCGGTCGAACCTACCTTGTCAGCCACGAGGCGGATCGGTTTCGGACATTCGGGATGCACGAGCACTTTCGCTTCGGGATGCTGCTTTTTGAGTTCGAGAATCTTTTCAAGCGAGAACTGTTCGTGGACGTGGCAGGCACCGTCCCAGAGAATCATCTCGCGTCCGGTCTGCGAATTTATGTAGTTTCCGAGATTGCGGTCCGGGCCGAAGATGATCTTCTCGTCGGCGGGGAGGGAGTTGACAATCTCCATCGCGTTGCCGGAAGTGACCACGATATCTGTCAGAGCCTTCACGGCAGCCGATGTGTTGACGTAGCTGATCACGGTGTGGCCGGGGTGCTCTCCGATGAATTTTTCCAGTTCCGGAGCAGGGCAGCTGTCGGCGAGCGAGCAGCCGGCGTTGAGGTCGGGCACCAGTACTTTTTTGTCAGGGCAGAGAATCTTGACAGTCTCGCCCATGAAGTGAACGCCACACATGACGATGATGTCATTGTCGAGTTTCTCGGCGATCCGGGCGAGGGCCAGAGAGTCGCCTATGAAATCAGCGAGGTCCTGGATTTCTCCGATGGTATAATAGTGTGCGAGGACCACGGCGTTCTTTTCTTTCTTGAGTCTTTTTATCTCGGCTGCGAGATCGACCGAAGGATCAACCGGGGCATCCACGAACCCTTTTTCAACATTCATTTATTTATTGGTTTTTTATTTTGAAGAAAAAATTTTTCCCAAAAACTCACTAAGAAGAAATATGATGGATGTTAAAAAGTAGAATAACTTTTCAGCCTATTTCTTGCATATATGGGTTATTGAAGTCCTATTTACATTAGTTACAATGTTATCAACATGTAAAACCGCGATAAATCAGTGGTTTAGTTTAGTTATTAACATCGTGTTAATAATGTGCAAAGTTAAAAACTTTTCATGGGATTTACAACGGTTTTTTGTTGAAAAGGGGCTTGAAAACCGCTTGATAGATTTATGATAACTTATTTTGAATGTGAGCCGGAAGTCTTATATCGTCCATGCTTTCAGATATGCAAGCTTATTCTTTAAAAAGTCATTGAAATGTTATTTACAGTTTTCAACATAGTTTTGAACATTGTTAATAACTCCTGAAAGTGTCTCATCGGAACAGATTCAGACAAGGTCGGAAGGTCATGTTTAAAGAGCATATCACCGCTCCATGCATTTTCAACTATGCCACACTTCCTCCGATGGCGTATGAAATTTATTTTTGTAGCAGGATAAAATTATTTGTAACTTTGCGATTGCAGGCCGCATCGCAGAAGCCCTGTCAAGGGGACAAGTGGGTGGGTCGGCACTAATGGATAAACTGTTTTGTTTGTCCATAATACATTTTGAAAAGCGTTTACTCGGCGCTCTTTCTGACACCTTGAAACTTCGCAACTTTCAAAATCTTCGTCAGAAATGAAGCAGACGGTAGATGCCTTGTGGATATGTAACGTTATGCGAGCATGATAGCGTTTGCTATTGGCGCGTATATGCATATTCTGCGTGAGGCTTCTGCATGTTTGCTCGTTCTACGAAGATGGGCAATGCGAAGGCCTCAAGGTGTGGAACGGGCAACAGGTATGGCTCTCACGCTTTTATTTTAAACCAATTATTAATTCGGTCGAGGAGGGAGCCTGAAACCAAAAGTTGACTTTATATGAGAAAGATTTTTTTATTGTTGATGATCTTTATGGTAGGATTTTCTGCTTATTCTCAGACCTATTACACCCCGATGAATTTTACCGGTTCCAAAGAAAAGGTCAGTCTGCGTCTTGGCGATGGCAGCCGTTTTGACGGTATAAAACACACCTTGTTCTGCAATGGTCAGGTAAAAGCTGTTTCTTATTTCGGAACGCTGACAAAACCGAGTGGTGAAAAATTTGTGACACCCGCTGCCGGAAATGCGTTTGATGCTAATTTCAACTTTCCAACCGGAGCTCTTTGGTATATCAATACTAATGGAGAAGTTTACGTTCAACGCTATCAGAACTCGCGGTGTGTGAATCAGTACAAGGAGTATCGTCCCCACACATTCGCCGATAATGTCATAGTATTTAAGACTGTCCCATCAGATTACAGCGGCGGTTACAGTGGTGGATCGAGCAGTTATGACAACAGCAATTCCGGCAGCGATTATAATCGTCATGAGGCACAGTGCCGGGGTTGTAACGGAACAGGCCGTTGCCAGCATTGCGGCGGCACCGGACTGGTCAATAATAACAAGAGCAAATGCTCTCTTTGTCATGGTCGCGGAAGCTGCGTGTCCTGTGCGGGCCGAGGCAAGATCCACGGCAATTTCTGATGGAACTTAGTCTGTAATATCATAAAAAGATCATGAAAAAATTACTGATTGTGCTGGCTCTGCTGTCCGGCTGTGTCTCGGTGGTATATGCCGGACCGAAAATTTCAAAAGAACAGAAAGAGGTGTGTAAGACTCTCAAGAAAAAACTCGGTGCAAAGTGGGTCGAGGTTTTTGAAAATGCACCCGAATCTCCTTTTTACCGTGTTGGTGGTAAGGACGCCAATCGCGGCATAGCCGATAGATATGGCAATATGATCTTGCCCTTGAAGTATGAGGATGTGATGTATATACCGCGACTCACATCGGACCGTTTTACCATAAATCTGGTAGATGACAAGGATAAACCGACGGGTGAAACTCTCACTGTGGTCACGCAGCCATCGGCAGATGGATTCTGGGGTTTTACCAAAAATGGCGGAGCTGAGGTGTTCGACAGCCAGGGAGAATTGACAGCGAAGTTTCCGAAACATAATTTCGCCGTTTTCAAAGGCAATTATGTTTATCTTGAAGATTCGCCGCTTACTATGGCTTACGAAGTTCCTCCGCATAAGAAAGCAAGATCTCTCACTTATCAGGCGCTGTATGCCGGTAAAGGATATGAGTCAGGTAAATTAGTGCGGGGCGACGGTTCAGTGGTTATCGACAAGGTTGACTGCATTGAAATCGGAAACAATGCAAAAGGCTATGTCTACGAGACTACCAACGAAATGGGTGCGAAAGTGAAAGGTATGAAATGTCTCGACAATTCCGGCTTCGACATTCCGGCGGAGTTCTATGAGATTTACAATTATCAGAACGAGTGGATGGTGCGTGCACGCGCGACCGACGATTATGCCAAAACTTACGTGCCGACCAAAGCCTACAACACCACTTACCGCGACAAGGGTGAGGCTCTCTTTGCCAACCACAAATTTGACGAGGTTGTGGATTTCTATTCGCGTGAGGGGATCGACGCTCCGTGGGCCAAGTTCTATGCAGGAGCTGCCCTGATGGAAAAAATCACACTTTCACAGGTGAGATATGAGACCATCGTGAAGTCTATGGAGAGCGGATCGGGCTTGCCGGCAAACGAGGGAAATGTCGTGTCGGACGCCGGTATGATACTGCAATCTCTGAATATGTCGGGTAATCTTCTCAAGGCATATATAGGCAGCGGTGACAGTTCGTTCAGATCCGAAGCTGAAAGCTATCTTTCGCAGGTGCAATATAGGTCGACTCAGATGGCCGAATATGTGCAGCGCTATAATAACGTGCGCGGTCATGCGGCGATGGTGACTTCCGAGGCCGAGGCCCGGCAGGCGCGGATGTTGGGTTCTGTTCTCGGTATTTTTGCAAATTATCTCGGAGTGTCTTCCGGCATCGGATCATCGTCGGGCAAGACGAATGTGACGGTGCCCGCGACAGGTGACAGGATGATTGATAAGACTCAAGTTTCCGACGAGGTGATGGGTGCGGCGGTTGCCGGAGGTTACGTTCCTGAAAGTTCCGTCTCAAACGATCAGTCGACCAAGAATGGGAACAATTACAACCGTCATGAGGCACAGTGCCGGGGATGTAACGGAACAGGCCGTTGCCAGCATTGCGGGGGCACCGGACTGGTCAATAATAACAAGAGCAAATGCTCTCTTTGTCATGGTCGCGGAAGCTGCGTGTCCTGTGCGGGCAGTGGCAAGATCCACGGCAATTTCTGACAGAATCAGATTCTGAGGAATGCATGGAGTCGTGAAGGATTTACTCGTAGCCCCCGACACCGCAGCGCAAAGCGCGCAGGCGTCGGGGGAAAAAGACATTCAAACATGTCTCGAAGAGACTGAGTTTTCGAAACCCCAGGGTAAG
>CAMXAZ010000090.1 GCA_947179295.1 uncultured Muribaculaceae bacterium | reverse complement strand
TATCTAAAAGATACACCACTCAGATTTTAACTATTGTTTTTAAACAACCTCTAAGTGTGCGGAGGTTTCTGGAAAAGACTATACAGTGATATCCTGAAGGGGTGCGGGGTTCAGATAGCCTATGTGGCCTGATTCCTTGCCGGAGTCGGCTGCAAGCTGCACGTCGATCAGGCAGGGTTTCTTGCTTGCGATGCTTTCGGTCAGAGCCGTGCGGAGTTCATCGGGGGTCTGGACGTAGTAGGTCTGTGCGCCGAAGGCTTCGCCGAGCTTGTCGTAGCGGGCATGGATGTCGAGGGTTGTCGGTGCCGGATCGGAGGTCTTGTCCATCGGCACTCCGATGCCGTTGTAGATACCGCCGTTGTTGAAGATGACTACTGTGAGCGGGAGTCCGAAGCGGCAGGCGGTAGAGAAGTCCATGCCTGAGAAGCCGAAGGCCGAGTCACCTTCGATGGCCACAACAGACTTGCCTGTGGCCACGGCAGCACCGATGGCTGATCCCATGCCCATACCCATGATGGCCCAGGTGGCGCAGTCAACGCGGTGGCGCGGGAGGGTCATGTCAATGGCATCGCGGGTGTCATCAAGAGTGTTGGCGCCCTCGTTGATCAGCATTATGTCAGGGTTGGCCTCGATGATGGGCTTGATGACTCCGAGTGCGGTCCAGTGGTGCATAGGCATCAGGCTCTTTGTGGCATCGAGACGTGCGGCGAACTTAGCGTTTTTCTCCTTGGCTTCGGCCTGGAGTGAGCTGACCCAGGCGGGATCGGCTGACATCTTCGCGCCGTCCATTTTTGCGAGAATGGCATCAAGCGCGAGGCCCATGTCACCGACAACCGGCGCGGCGATAGGCACGTTGACATCCATTTCTTCTGGATCTACGTCGAGCTGGATGAATTTCATGTCGGGGTTCCATTTTCCGCGGCCGAATGACAGCATCCAGTTGAGACGGGCGCCGATCACCATGACCACATCGGCCTTCTCCATGATGGTCGAACGGCAGGACAGGGCGCTGAGAGGGCCGGCATCGGGCATCAGGCCCTTGGCCATCGACATCGGGAGATAGGGGATGTTGTATTTTTCGATCAGAGTCTTGATCTTGTCATCGACCTGGGCATAGGCGGCACCTTTGCCGAGGAGTATGGCCGGACGCTTGGCCGAGGTGAGCACCCGGACGGCACGGTCGACTGCTTCGGCATTCGGGGCGACTGGCGAGTACATGTCAACCGAGTCATAGAAAAGCTTTTCGGCTTCTTCGCGGTCCATGACTTCGCCGAGCGCCGGAGTGGTCATGTCGATATACACACCGCCCGGACGGCCTGACACGGCTGCGCGGTATGCGCGGCTGACGGCTGCGGGTATGTCTTTGGCATGGCTGCAGCGGAATGCGGCCTTGACCACAGGCTTGGCAGTGTTGAACTGGTCGAGCTGCTCATAGGTTCCCATGTTCATGTCGACCATAGTCGGATCGGATGCGCCAGAGATCTGTATCATGGGATAGCAATTGACTGTGGCGTTGGCTGTGGCCGTCAGTCCGTTCATGAAACCGAGTGACGATACGGTCATCAGCACGCCGGGTTTCTTGGTGAGGAAACCTTCGGTGGCGGCGGCCATTCCGGCCTGCTGTTCGTGGCGGAATCCTACGAAGCGTATGCCCTGTCCCTGGACGAGATAGGCAGCTTCGGTGATAGGAATGCCCACAAGACCGTAGACATTTTCAATGCCGACATTCTTCAATGCCCTGGCAAGTATATACATGCCGGTCACCTGGTCCGGAAAGTGGGGCGCGGCTTTAGGCTGGCATCCGCAGGGTGTGGATGTATTGTTGTTGCTGTTGTTGGTTGTAGTTGCCATATAAAAACAGATTTTGAAGTTGGTTGCAGAATAGTGAAGAGGGGACAATTAGCAATTGGGCTTGCTTTACAAGACAATCGTTAATTGTCCCCTCTTTTTTCAGTTTCGTTGATTACGTGCTGTAGGTTTACTTGGCCTCAGGCAGGGGAGCGGTTGTGCCGTTCTTGGCGAACGATGCGATCTGGTCATCGGTATAGCCGAGACTCTTGAGCACTTCGTCGGTATTTCCGCCGAGTGACGGGCAGGGACCGTAGGCCGGCTGATAGTTGCTCATGGTGAACGGACATCCGACGGTTACGAATTCGCCGATCTCGCCACCCTGGTTGATCTTGACGAGAGTGTTGCCGTCATAGAGGCTCTGGTCTGACATCACTTCCTTGGTCGAGAGGACAGGTCCTACAGGCACACCGTATTTCGACAGGATCTCGGTGACCTCGAATTTGGTCTTGTCGGCAGTCCAGGCTCCGATACGCTGATAGATTTCCTGTTTGTGTTTGTCGCGGGCGTCGGCAGTGGCGAAGTCGGGGTTGGTGAGCCAGTCTTCGAAGCCGAATCCCTGGCAGGCGAGTTTGAATTCTTTTTCGCCGCGCTGGAGAATGATATAGACGTAGTTGTTGGCGTCGATGGCCGAGTCGAGATCTCCGGCAGGCTTACACTTATAGGTCCAGCCGAGTACGCCGCCGCCTTCGATGTTGCCTGAACGGGGCACACAGTCTCCGAATTTTCCGTCGGGGTACTGCGGGAACTGCGACAGATAGCCGATCTTTTCGAGAGTCAGCTGGTCACGGGTCTTGATACGGCAGAGGTTAAGACATGCGTTGTGCATCGACTGATAGACGAAGCATCCTTCGCCGGTCTTGTTGCGCTGCTGGAGGGCGGCGAGAAGGCCGATGAGCAGGTGCATACCGGTGTTTGAGTCGCCGAGGGCCGCGCCGCTCTGGGTAGGGATGTCATATTCGCCTTCATACCAGCCTGTGGTCGAGGCAGCCGCTGCGGTCACCTGGGCTATAGGCTCGTAGGCCTTGAGGTCTTTGTATTTTGATGATACAGGGAAGCCCTTGATTGTGCCGTAGATACATTTAGGGTTGAGTTTGTGGACCACATCCCAGCTGAAGCCGAGTTTGTCCATAGCCCCCGGATGGAGGTTTTCAATAAACATGTCGGCGCCCTGGATAAGCTTGGTAAGGATGGCTTTACCGTCAGGGGTCTTGGCATCGAGAGAGATTGATTTTTTGTCTGAATTGAGCTGCAGGAAGTAGTAGCTTGGCAGATTAGGGTCAAACTGAAGTTCTTTACGGGTGGCGTCGCCTACTCCGGGACGCTCGATTTTGATTACATCGGCTCCAAGCCAGGCGAGCATCTGGGTGCATGACGGTCCTGACTGTACTTCGGTGAAGTCAATCACCTTGATTCCTTGTAATGGGGCAGTGTTCATAATAGTAAATATATTAAGAATAGATGATTTTGGATTTTAACGTGTGTGCGTTAATATTATGTGCGTTTAAATTATGTGTATTTCTCATAAATCTGTACTTATACAACGCTATGCTGGCTGAAAAGTTGATTTTTGACTCTTGTTCGGGAATTAATTTGTAATTTTGTCGGCCGGAACGGCCGGGGAGGCGCCGCCTCAGGCTACCGTCTGTCCGGCCGAAATCATAACAGAGTCATTATGAACAATATCTGTCTTCAACTGTTTCTGTCTTTCTTCAAGATAGGAGCCTTTACTTTCGGGGGCGGTTGGGCGATGATCTCTATAATCGAGAAGGAGATCGTCGACAAGCACCGCTGGATAGACCGCGACGAGTTTCTTGATCTGCTTGCGGTGGCGCAGTCGCTTCCGGGCATTCTTGCCGTCAATATCTCTGTGGCCGTGGGTGACAAGCTACGCGGAATGAAAGGCTCGCTTGCGGCCGCTCTGGGTTGCATCCTGCCGTCGTTTCTGATGATACTTTGCATAGCGGTTTTTCTGACGCCTGATCTGATCAAGAACAACCCGACTCTGTCGGCCATCTTCAAGGGAATTCGCCCGGCGGTGGTGGCGCTGATCATAGCTCCTGTGATATCGTCGGCCAAGGCTGCGAAAATCGGTTGGAAGACGGCTGTGATTCCGGTCGGGGTGGCTCTGCTGATATTTTCGAAACTTCCGGTGGTGTCAAATCCGATTCTCTACATTGTGCTCGGAGGCTTCTTCGGCTGGCTCTGGTTTTCGCGCAATGTCAAGGCGCTCCACAAGGTTGAGAAGGAGATAAGAAAGGAGGATGAGAAGCTATGATCTATCTCAGACTGATATGGGCCTATCTGAAAATCGGACTTTTCGGATTTGGCGGCGGTTATGCCATGCTGGCGCTGATCGAGCGCGAGATAGTAGGGCCGGGGTGGATCAGCGGACAGATGTTTACCGACATCGTGGCCATCTCGCAGATGACTCCCGGACCGATCGGCATCAACTCGGCCACATATATAGGTTATGTGGCTCCGGCGGAGTATTCCGAGGCTTTTTCATCGCCGGTTTTCGGCATTTTAGGTTCGGTGCTCTGCACGCTGGTGGTCGTGCTGCCGTCATTTGTGCTTGTGGCCTATACGAGCCATCTGATACGCCGACATAAGGACAGTGTGGTAGTCAAGGGCATCTTCGCCGGGCTGCGTCCGGTGGTTGTCGGGCTTATCGCGTCGGCGGCTCTGCTGCTGATGAACGGTGCGAATTTCGGTGAGGAATGGTCGCAGATTGCATGGAGCATAGCCATCTGCATGGCGGCTTTTCTGATGGTTTATAAATTCAAATTCCATCCGATTCTGATTATATGCCTCGCCGGCGTGGCAGGGTGGCTTATCTATTGATATGTCGCTAATTAAATTTTATTATTTATAGCTTTGCTTCAATCAAAGCATTTGTGTAGATTTACTGTTTAAACATTTGACAGCCATGACTTATCAGGAGGCTATTGATTTTCTCTATAATTCTCTTCCGGTGTTTCAGCGCGAGGGTGCTTCGGCCTATAAACCGGGGCTCGGAACCTCTGTGGCTCTTGACGATCTGTTTGGAAATCCACACCGTAAATATGCCTGCATCCATATTGCCGGGACCAACGGCAAGGGATCGACAGCCCACACTCTTGCGGCTGTGCTGGCCCGTGCGGGTTATAGGACAGGGCTTTATACTTCGCCCCACATTTTTGATTTCCGCGAGCGCATAAGGGTCAACGGTCAGAAGATATCACATGAGGCCGTGGTTGATTTCGTGGAGCGATGGAAGGCTGTGGAGTCGGATCTGACACCGAGCTTTTTTGAGCTTACCTCGACTATGGCTTTCGAGTATTTTGCCCGCGAGAAGGTTGATGTGGCTGTCATAGAGACCGGTCTCGGCGGCCGGCTTGACAGTACGAACATCATCACTCCGATTGTCAGCGTGATCACCAATATCTCGCCTGACCATACGGCGCTGCTTGGCGACAGTCTTGAAAAGATTGCCTTTGAGAAGGCGGGTATCATCAAAGCCGGAGTGCCGGCGGTGATCGGAGAGCGTCAGCCTGAGTGCATGCCGGTGTTCAAGGAGCGCGCAGCTGCTGTAGGCGCTCCTCTGAGATATGCCGCTCCGCTTGACGGACGGCGAGAGGGCGGGATGATGGTCTATGAGCATACTCCTTACGGCGAGATTCGCGGTGAGCTTTCAGGTGACTGCCAGATAAGGAATGCGGCTACAGTAATGGAGACTCTTGCTGTCTTGTCAGGCTGCGGTTTCGAAATTCCCGCCGAGGCTGTCAGCGAAGGTTTCGCTCATGTCTGTGAGGATACGGGGCTGATGGGGCGCTGGACCACTCTGCGGCGCGATCCGCTGACAATCTGCGATACGGGTCACAATATCGGCGGATGGGAATACATAGCCTCTCAGCTTTCGGGCCGTAAGTCCGGAACACTGCATCTGATTACGGGGTTTGTCAACGACAAGGATATTTCGGCCATCCTGCGTAAGATAGCGGAGATAGAGGGTGACAAGCGACTTTATTTTTCCGCTCCGTCTGTGCCCCGCGGGCTGAATGCCGAAGCTCTTGCGGCCCAGGCTGCCGAATTCGGGCTGACAGGGCCGGCGATAGCCGATGTAAACGAGGCTCTCGCCACGGCTACGGCCGCCGCCACCGGGGCGGATGACATGATTCTCATAGCCGGCAGCAATTTCCTGATCGCTGATCTGAATTTGTCTCGACTCAGTGAAGATAAATGAGAAAAAGTGAATGAAATAAAGTTCCGGCATAAAATAAAAATAACAGTTGCCGACTATAACCAGCTCAAAATATTTTTGTAAATTTGCACATTATGGATAAATCCGCACCAAGCAATCT
>CAMXAZ010000089.1 GCA_947179295.1 uncultured Muribaculaceae bacterium | reverse complement strand
GACGGCGAGATCTACACCATGACCCCCGGAGCCAAACCCTCCAAGGTCAAGATCGACATCACAGCCGACCAGTCAGAGCCGCTCCGCATCCGCAACTTCAGCAGCGGCGCATCAGGTGCCGTTCCCTCGCCCGATGGCAAGCAGGTGGCCTTCTCGAACCGCGGTGACATCTTCGTGACCTCCGTCGACTATCCCACCACCCGCCAGATCACGTCAACTCCCGCGGCTGAAAACTTCATCTCCTGGGGCAGTGACAACCGCACTCTCTACTACACCTCCGACCGCGACGGCCACCTTAATATATATAGCGCCAAAATAGGCCGCGACGAGGACCCCAACTTCCCCAACGCAACCCTCGTTGAGGAGACCGCCATCTTCCCCGCAGGCGACCGCACCGACCGTGCCAACCCCGTGATCTCGCCTGACGGCAAGCAGATGGCCTTCACCATCGACCGCCGCGACATAGCCGTAATGGACCTCGCCTCAAAGAAGGTGCGCAGACTCACCAAGGGCAACATCTGCAACGACCGTGACGGTATGCTCGACTACTCATGGTCACCCGACGGAAAATGGCTCGTGGCCGTGGTCGACATGCACCGCCGCTCACCCTATTTCGACATAGCCATCATCAACGCCGCCGACGGCTCGATCACCAACATCACCAACTCGGCCTACATGAACCAGTCGCCCCGCTGGGTGATGGGAGGCGACGCCATCCTCTTCCTCAGCGACCGCTACGGTATGCGCAGCCACGCTTCATGGGGATCGCAGTATGACGTGCTCCTGGCCTTCACAAACCAGGCCGCCTATGACCGCTTCCGCCTCTCGCCCGAAGACTTCCAGCTTCAGAAAGAACTGAAAGCCTCGCGCGCCAAAGCCGCTGCCAAGCCCGACGCCAAAGCCGACGGCAAGAAGAAAGCCGACTCAAAAGCTGACAAGGACAAAGACTCCAAAGACACCAAAGACAAGGACTCAAAGACCATCAACGTCGAGCTCGACGGCATCTCAGACCGCATAGTGCGCCTGACCCCCTTCTCGGCTTCGATGTCTGACGCCTATATCGACGACCAGGGCGAAACCCTCTGGTTCCTCGCCCAGGTTGACAACGGCTACGACCTCTGGAAGAAAGACCTCCGCAAAGGCACCGTGAGCCTCGCCTCCAAACTCGGAGCACGCCCCACCGGAATGCAGCCCGCAGCCGCAGGCAAGACCCTCTTCCTCACCGGCGGCGGAACCATCCGCAAGATGAGCCTCCCCGGCGGAAAGATTGACGGCGTAAGCTTCTCGGCCACTCAGAAATTCGATGCCGCAGCCGAGCGCGAATACATGTATGACTACATGCTCACCGAAGCCGAAAAGCGCTTCTTCGGCACCGACATGAACGGCACCGACTGGAAAGCTATGGGCAAAGCCTACCGCAAGTTCCTCCCCCACATCAGCCACAACGCCGACTTCGCCGAACTCACAAGCGAAATCCTCGGCGAGATCAACGTCTCCCACTCCGGAGGCCGCTACTATCCGCAGGGCGCCCGCGAAGCCACTGCCTCGCTCGGCCTGCTCTATGACCTGACCTATCCCGGCCCCGGCCTCAAGGTGGGCGAAGTGCTCGCCGGCGGACCCTTCGGCCACGCCGACTCCTCGATGAAGCCCGGAGCCGTCATCACAGCCATCAACGGCACTGAGATCGGCTCGAAGACCGACCCCACAGTGCTGCTCAACTCCCTGGCCGGACGCAAGACCCTCGTGGCTTTCACCCTTCCCTCAGGCAAAAAGACCGAGGAAGTGGTGCTCCCCGTCAGAGCCTCCGTGATCAACGGCCTGCTCTATGACCGCTGGGTAAAACGCAACGCCCACCTGGTCGACTCGCTCTCAAACGGCCGTCTCGGCTACGTCCACATCAAGTCAATGAACGATGAAAGCTACCGCACCATCTATGCCGACATCCTCGGCAAATACAACGAGTGTGACGGCATAGTCATCGACACCCGCTACAACGGCGGCGGCCGTCTCCACGAAGACATCGAAGTGCTCTTCAGCGGCAAGAAATATCTCACTCAGGAAATCAAAGGCCAGCTCGTAGGCGAAATGCCCTCGCGCCGCTGGAACAAGCCTTCCATCATGCTCACCTGCGAGGCCAACTACTCCAACGCCCACGGCACCCCCTGGGTCTACCGCCACATGAAACTCGGCAAGGTAGTCGGCATGCCCGTCCCCGGCACCATGAGTTCGGTCAACTGGATCGACATGCAGGACCCCTCGCTCGTGTTCGGCATCCCCGTGATCGGCTTCCGCACCGCCGAAGGCAACTACCTTGAGAACACCCAGCTTGAGCCTGACGTAAAAGTGGCCAACGACCCCGCCCGCATAGTCCTCGGCATCGACGACCAGCTCAAAACCGCCGTCGAGACCCTCCTCAAAGACCTCCGCTGAACCTGAGGCAAAACCTCACAAGGCTCTAATAAATCCAATTAGCCCAATTAGCCCGATCAGCCCGATCGGACTAATCGGGCTAATTTTCGTTTCAAAGCACTCCAATAAAAAGACCCTCGGCTTTTGAATTTATGCGAATTTCATTATATTTGCGTAATAAAACTACTCGGCTAAGCAACTCTGAAAAAGATCATCCATCGGAGCTACTTATGCACATTATATCGGTTAATTTTGAAGAGTTACTTAATGACATTTGATCAACTGGACTTTGCCACATATTGCATAGGCGCACTCTCGGAGAGACTGAAACTCTCACAGCCAACAGTATTCCGGATGCTGAAAGATTCGGATATTCTTGGCAGCTATATTGTGCCCGGCTACGAAGTACTCCATACATACAGTCCCGAATACATTGCCGACGACCTTGTCAGTCTCATGAAAGAAAGAGGGGTGATACAATGAAAGTCTACCACACATCAACCATTGAAATAATCACTCCTGACATCATTCATTCCCGCGATGGTCTTGATTTCGGCAAAGGATTCTACTGCACAGTGCTTCGGGAACAGGCCGAAGCCTATGGATTGCGATTCTCGCTCAGGGGAATTCCAGCAATACTCAACGAATACGACCTCGACTCGGCCTATCTTGAAGCTAACGTCAGGCAGTTTGTGTCATATGATGAAGAATGGCTTGACTTCATCATGGCAAACCGGCAGAATCAGCCGGTGACAGACTATGAAATCATTGAGGGAGGAGTAGCCGACGACAAGATATTCCGGACAATAGACCTGTATCTTTCAGGCGACATCACCAAAACCGACGCGCTCAACAGACTTAAATACGAAAAACCAAATCACCAGATTTGTTTCAGATCACAGAGCGTTATAGACCGATATCTGAAATTTGTTTCATCTACAGAATTGTAAACCGATGGATGGACGAAGAATTGTATTGCAAATGAAGTATGCCCGCATAATCAGCGGGCTTGCCGCCCGACTGGGGCTGTCGATCGAAAAAGCTATGGAGATATTCTATGGCTCAGCCACATTTCAGCTGATAGAAAAAGGCATTGCCGATCTTCACGCCCGATCGGAAATTTACCTTGTCGATGAACTCATTCTCGAACTCTCGGCCGCAAAAAATCATTCAAACGCTTGCAGGTAAACAGATTTTCCACTACCTTTGCACCCGAATTCGCAATCTCTGGCAAGGACAAGCAGCCTGCGTATATTGCGAGCAGTGTTAACATTTTTAATATACGTATAGAAAAATGGACTTAATTAAAGTTGCTGAAGAAGCTTTCGCCACAGGCAAGCAGCACCCTGACTTCCAGCCCGGCGACACCATCACCGTCGCTTATCGAATCAAGGAAGGTAACAAGGAACGTATCCAGCAGTATCGCGGTGTCGTTATCCGCATTTCCGGCGACGGCAACAAGCGCCGCTTCACCGTACGCAAAATCTCCGACAACATCGGCGTTGAGCGTATCTTCCCCATCGAATCACCGTTTATCGACTCTATTACCATCAACAAATATGGTAAAGTGCGTCGCGCTAAACTCTACTACCTCCGCTCACTCACCGGCAAGAAGGCCCGCATCAAAGAGCGCCGCGTAGTGAAGAAAGCTTAAAGAAAGTAATACCCGCCCGTCCGGGCGTCCCCCAACTCCATCGCCCGGACACTTCAAAGAACCGCAAGTCGTATCACCGTGAGGCGAAAAAACTTCTGCGGTTCTTTATCTTTTTCCGTCAGAGCGCAGGCATCACAGCCGCAGCCACATCTGTATCGCCGAAAATGTCAGCGATAGTCAGCCACAGAAAAAGCAGTATGATCAGAACTACCACTCCGATCACAAGCCACACAGCAGTTCCGGATTTTGATTTTTTCTCACTCATAATATAAAATCGTTAAAACAGAGGTTAGCAAATCTTTCAACCTTTACAACACACGCCCGACCCCAAAAGTTGCCCCTACGGCAAAAATCGCCAAAAACTCCGAAAGATTGCCCTAAATCAACCCGCACAGTAAATTTTAACACAATTGTTATATTATATTAAGCGCAGATACACTAACTTTGCATTATATATCTGCTTAGACTCTCCATCGGAAACACGAAATAACATCTCTCTTAGCTTAATTAACTATAAATCAATCGCTTATGAAAAAAACTTTACTCTCACTCGCAATTTTGCTCCTCGGCCTCGGCGCAAATGCCCAAGAAGTCCTTTCATCCATCGAGTTCAAACAAAACAGTACAGACTATGAAAATATAGGTAATTATACTGATACCTGGAAATCAAAAGATGAAAAATGGGTATTCAAGGGCTTTAATAACAACAATCTCGGCTGGGATTTCATTGCAGGCGGCCGAAAAAATAATGCTTCAGAACCTTATTTCTACACCGGAGTTTATGCAGCCCCCGTATCGAAGATTGTTATAGGTATAGCAGCCCGTTATAAAGAAAGCGCTATCACTTCAGCAACCTTATATGTTGCAGATACTAACACTTTTGAAAATGCGGTTAAAACTGCGCTCACTCTGCCTACCGGTGCAAATTCAGACTGGACAATCACAATTCCCAATCCGGCAGAAAACAAATATTACAAAGTTGGCCTTGTAATTCCATCTCAAACATCTAACGGTCAGGCGATATCAATTAATAAGATTACCGTATACGGCAAGTCTGACAAGGCCGAAGCAGAGTATGCTTTTTCGAAAGCTTCTGTTTGTGCTCCATTAGGCGCATCAATTGACACACCTGATTTTACTTGTGCAGAAGGTGCTCCTGCCCCTGAATATACATCATCGAATACTGACGTGGCAACTGTAAACTCAGCTACCGGTGCCGTGACAATTGTTGGTGTGGGAACCGCTGAAATTTCTGCAAAATCAGAATCAAATGATAAATTCCTTCCAGGATCGGCTTCGTATAAAGTTTATGTAGGACAGCCTGTAAACTCGATTGCTGAAACAATGGCGATCACTGATAAAACAACACTGCTCTATATCAACTATCCCCTGACTATTGCTTTCAAGAACTTCAATAACACTTTCGCTTGCAACGGCAATGATTTTATCCAGGTCTATGGTACTCAGCCTGCCTACACCGTCGGCGATGTGATCCCCGCAGGTTGGATCGGCTGCTATGACTTGTATAACAAAATTACCCCTGAGATCATTAATCCTATCGACATGCCTGAGGCCACTGAAAACAACGGCTTCACTCCTGCAAAAGTTGATTACTCAAACATAACCGTTGCCGATGTCAACAAGGTGGTGACAATCGAAAACGTCACATTCGCTAAAGCTACACCCTCAGGCCAAAGTAACTTCACCGGAACCGTTGGCGAAACAACAGTAGCTCTCCGCAACAACTATAAACTCGCAAGCGTTGAGGCTGGCACCTACAATGTGAATGTTGTCGTTACAGTCTACAATAATGCCCCCAGTTTGTATGTTACAAACTATGAAAAGGTTGTAGATACCGGCATCGCCGACATCGTAGCTGACGAAAACGCCCCCGTGGAATACTTCAACCTCCAGGGCATCCGCGTTGAAAACCCCGAAAACGGTCTTTATATCCGTCGTCAGGGCAACAAAGTCACCAAGGTGATTGTTAAGTAAACAGACTACAAACCGAATCTAAATATCGGACAGCATCCGTCCCTCCGTGGAGAGGGCGGATGCTTTTTTTATCCCCCCGATAATTTCGGCGGGGATTGGAATAGCGAATGATCCACCAATGACCCCGGAACCGGAGGGGAACGGAACGGCGTGGCACCCGAATCCGGATGGATACGGGGTAGCGGGTGTCCAGTCCGGATGGGAACGGGACGGCGAGGCACCCGAATCCGGATGGGTACGGGATAGCGGGTGTCCGACAGGACACCG
>CAMXAZ010000088.1 GCA_947179295.1 uncultured Muribaculaceae bacterium | reverse complement strand
ATGATGCCGCCCATGTCGCGCAGGCGCAGCTGGCGGGCTATCTCGTCGGCGGCCCGGAGGTTGACCTCAAGCGCGTTGCTTTCCTGGTCAGGCGCGGCCTTTGAACGGTTGCCGGAGTTGACGTCAATGACATGGAGTGCCTCGGTATGTTCGATGATTACATAGGCGCCTGATTTGAATGAAACCGTCTTTCCGAACGACGATTTTATCTGGCGGGTGATGCTGAAATGATCGAAGATGGGGACATCGCCCTCGTAAAGCTTGACGATGTCTTTGCTCTCCGGAGAAATGAGGTTGACATACTTTGAAATCTGGCTGAAGATTTCCTTGTCATTGACATGGATGCTCTCGAAAGTGGGGCTGAATACGTCACGAAGCATCCCGACGATGCGGCTTTCTTCTTCAAAAATGAGGGCCGGGGCGGTTGCTTTCTGCGCTTTTGCCACTGTCTCCTCCCAGCAGCGCAGGAGGGTTTTGAGCTCGTGGTGCAGCTCCCTTACGCTCTTTCCTTCGGCCGAGGTGCGGATGATTACTCCGAAGTTTTTCGGCTTGATGCTTTCGATGAGCTGACGCAGGCGGAGTTTCTCTTCCGTGGTCTTGATTTTCTGCGAAAGGGAGATTTTGTCGCCGAAGGGAATGAGCACCATGTAGCGTCCGGTGAAGGTGATCTCTGTGGTCAGACGTGGGCCTTTCGAAGAGATCGGCTCCTTGACTATCTGGACCATGAGTTCCTGACCCGGTTCCAGGACGCCGGTGATGGCGCCGTGTTTGTCGATGTCAGGCAGACGTTTGATTTTCGAGACGGTGGTGTCAGACTTCTTGTCGACGAGAATGGCCTTCAGGAAGGCCGAGTAGGTGGAGAATTGAGAACCGAGATCCAGATAATGAAGAAAAGCGTCCTTCTCGTAGCCCACGTTGACGAAGGCGGCGTTAAGGCCGGGCATCAGTTTCTTGACTTTTGCAAGATAGATGTCTCCGACAGCGTAGGCGATGTTGCGCGACTCCTTCTGCAAGGAGACGAGCCGCGAATCCTCAAGCAAGGCTATCGAAACCTCGCCGGGCTGTACGTCTACAATCAGTTCACTTTTCATTGATAAGCGTTATCCGGATTAGAGAAATGACGCAAAGAACAAACCTTTTGCATGCGTCTTTGTTCAAGAGCCGGGCAAAAGAGTTTGTTCTTCGTGTTCATTACGCAACTACGCAAGAATTATTTCTTCTTGTGGCGGTTTTTGCGAAGGCGTTTTTTACGCTTGTGGGTAGCCATCTTGTGGCCTTTTCTTTTCTTTCCGCTTGGCATGTGGTTGGTATTTATTTTGTTTAACAAAAGTTGGATTTTCCGGCAGGCAGAATTATTTCAGGTCTTTCACCTCTTCCATAAACACCTTGGCGGGCTTGAAAGCGGGGATGCGGTGTTCGGGGATGATGATAGTGGTGTTCTTTGAGATGTTACGGGCGGTCTTTTCTGAACGAACCTTGGTGATGAAGCTACCGAAGCCGCGGAGATAGACGTTTTCGCCGTGAGAGAGAGATTCCTTTACGGTCTCCATGAATTTCTCGATGGTTTCGAGCACGTTGGCCTTGTCAATTCCGGTTGATTTTGAGATCTCGTTAACGATGTCAGCTTTAGTCATTACAATATGAATTTTATAATTGGTTAATATCTTTGACGTTGCGCTTTTTAAGGCGCAATTTTTTGCAAGTGCAAATATCGGAACTTTTTTTGGATTATCAACTATAATTCTTATAATTTTTTACTTAAATTTCACTTCCTCACCACTTTAGCGCGACAAAATGCCGAAAAGGCCTCACAGAAGCCCTTCAAGCAGCCTCAGATCGGCTATGGAGATGTGGCTTCCGCACCAGTGCAAGCCGGGCTGAGTGGGGTCGAAATGTATGGCCCGCCAGCCGACACGGACAGCTCCGCCGACGTCGGCCGCAAGGTTGTCGCCGATCATCAGATGGGCCTGCGGATTCATCTCGCCGGCGCGCTTCATGGCGTGGGCAAAGATCCGCAGGTCGGGTTTGTTGAAGCCTACGTCGTCACTGAGCACCACAAGATCCACAAGCGGCGCGAGCCCGGTGTTTGCGAGTTTCCGGTGCTGCACGTCTTTGAATCCGTTGCTGAGTACACCTATATTATAATGCGCGCGCAGGCGAGAGAGCTGTTCAACGGCGCCGTCAATCATCACCGTCTGCTCGGCAAGCCGGTCGAGATACTCCTTGTCGAGCCTCCAGCAGAAGGCTTCAAGTTCTTCGCGGCTTCCGGTCCAGCGGGGAGACAGCGGTGTAGCGAAACGGTCGACACGCAGAAAGCCCTGCGTGATCTCCCCACGGCTGTAGCGATCCCACAGCAGGCGGTTGTGCCCCTCATAGGCCTCGATCCACTGCTCAGGAGTGGCATAATAGCGGTCAAGGCCGGCCTCGCGGTAGATGATCGCGTTGGCCAGCCGAGAATTGGCATGAAAATCAATCAGAGTGTCGTCGAGATCGAACCACACCCACTTTACGCCTTCATATTTCATTGATCTTCCACCATTTGTATGATGTACGGCTGTCATCAGTCACATCGCCGCCCTCATGATCGCGCAGCATTTTTACCACTCTCATGGTCACCGGCAGAATCAGCACCTCGTAGAAGGTCTTCAGGAAGGTCTGGGTGATGATCAGCATCGCTATTTCATTCCATGCGAGGATGCCGCCGAAAGCTATCGGGAAGAAGATCACCGAATCGACTCCCTCGCCCCACAGCGACGAAACTATGGCGCGCAGTGAAAAGCGGCGCCCGTTGGAGGCCGCCTTCATACGCGACATCACATAGGCATTGACCATCGAGCCACACAGGAAGGCGATGAAACTGGCCGCGAAGATGCGCGGAACAGCTCCGAAGACCACCTCCATAGCCTCCTGGCCCTGCCACGACGGCGCGCCCGGAAGCCAGATGCCGAGCTGAAGCAGCAGCGAGACGAGTAGATTCATTCCGAAGCCGAGCCAGATGACAAGACGCGCTTTGCTGAAACCATAGACCTCGACTATGCAGTCGTTGAGAATATAGGAGATCGGAAAGACCACCACGCCCGCGGTTATGGTCAGCGGGCCAAGATCCACAGTCTTTATCTCCATCAGATTGCTGACTATGAGGCAGACGCAGAACGTCACCGCAAGCAGCATGAAAGTCACTGATATTTTTACTTTGCTCATTTTTTTCAGAGTTTTTTCAGAGGTCGTTTTTTAACAACTTATTAATATTCCCCGGAAAGGATCGCTTCGGCAAACTCCCTCACGCAGCCCTCTCCTCCTTTAAGATTCATTATTCGGATTCCTTCTATAGCCTTGACGGCAGCCATCGCATCGGCCGGGCAGGCAGCCACGCCCGCGGCGCGCAGCAGATCGCTGCAATTGACATCGTCGCCTATGTATGACACCTCGTCAAGTCCGATGCCCATACGGGCGCAGATCTCAAGCGCGGCTTCGAGCTTGCCGCCGTCGCGCCGGCCCTGGACAAGGAAATCCACACCGAGCTTTTCGGCACGGCTTCTGACAATGCCGGTGTTCTCGCTGGTGATGATACCCACTTTTATGCCGGCCTTCTGAAGGAGCAGAAGGCCCATGCCGTCGCGCGCGTTGAACTTTTTCATGGCATCGCCTCCGGCGGTGTAATACATACCCCCGTCGGTCAGCGTCCCGTCCACATCTGTCAGAAAAAGTTTTATTCTGTTCATTGTCTCATCTCGAATTGGCCCGCAAAATTACTCAATTTTTCTCACATAACCGCCTTTAGCCTACGATTTGAACCTATTTTAAGTGGCTTTTGAGGCGCGTTAATAAAAATTCACCATCTTTACTGCCACGGTGCGAAAATCTCACGATTTTTGAGTAAATTTGCACTCAGAAATCAATCCATTACCACAACCATCTCTTATTCCCACTTTATGCAGGAAAAGATAATCATTCTCGACTTCGGATCGCAGACCACACAGCTCATCGGACGCCGTGTGCGCGAGCTCGGCGAATACTGCGAGATCTTGCCCTACAACAAGTTCCCCTACGATGACCCCTCGGTCATCGGCGTGATTCTCTCAGGCTCGCCCTTCTCGGTCTATGATGAAAAAGCCTTCCGCACCGAACTCTCGCGCCTGCGCGGACATCTGCCGGTGCTCGGCATCTGCTACGGAGCTCAGTTCATTGCCTACACCTCAGGCGGCAGTGTGGAGCCCGCTCCTTCACGCGAATACGGCCGTGCCCACCTGACAAAGATCGACACCGCCAACCCCCTGTTCAAAAACATCCCCGTAGGATCACAGGTGTGGATGAGCCACGGCGACACCATCACCGCTATTCCCGACTCGTTCAACACCATAGCCTCCACCGACAAGGTAGCCATAGCCGCCTACCAGGTTGAAGGCGAAAAGACCTGGGGCGTGCAGTTCCACCCCGAAGTCTACCACTCGGAACACGGAACCCAGCTTCTGCGCAACTTCGTGGTCGACATCTGCGGCGGCAAGCAGGACTGGACTGCCGAATCGTTCATCGAATCGACAGTCGCACAACTCAAAGAGCAGCTCGGCGACGACAAAGTGGTGCTCGGCCTCAGCGGCGGAGTCGACTCCTCGGTGGCCGCAGTGCTCCTCAACCGCGCCATCGGCAAGAACCTCACCTGCATCTTCGTTGACCACGGCATGCTGCGCAAAAATGAATTCCGCGACGTGCTCCACGACTACGAATGCCTCGGCCTCAACGTTATCGGAGTCGACGCCTCTGAAAAATTCTTCAGCGAACTCGCCGGAGTCACCGAGCCCGAACGCAAGCGCAAGATCATAGGCAAAGGCTTCATCGATGTGTTTGATGAAGAAGCCCATAAGATCAAAGACGTGAAATGGCTCGCTCAGGGAACCATCTACCCCGACTGCATCGAAAGCCTCTCCATCACAGGCACAACCATCAAGAGCCACCACAATGTAGGCGGTCTGCCCGAAAAGATGAACCTCCGTCTGTGCGAACCCCTCCGTCTGCTCTTCAAAGACGAAGTCCGCGCCGTAGGCCGTCAGCTCGGTATGCCCGACCACCTCATCAAGCGTCATCCCTTCCCCGGCCCCGGCCTCGCTGTCCGCATTCTCGGCGACATCACCCCTGAGAAAGTACGCATCCTCCAGGATGCCGATGATATCTTCATCCGCGGCCTCCGCGACTGGGATCTCTACGACAAAGTATGGCAGGCAGGAGCCATCCTTCTTCCCGTGCAGAGTGTAGGAGTTATGGGCGATGAACGTACCTACGAACGTGCCATAGCCCTGCGCGCCGTGACCTCGACCGATGCCATGACCGCCGACTGGGCCCATCTTCCCTACGACTTCATGGCCAAGGTCAGCAACGACATCATCAACAAGGTCCGCGGCGTCAATCGCGTCTGCTACGACATCTCCTCCAAGCCACCGGCCACAATCGAGTGGGAATAAGCGCCCCATCTCCTGTCAGGAGACAGGCATTCCCAACCCCACACTGATACAAAAAAGCGGTCTGAGCCTCATCCCGTGCGCTCAGACCGCTTTTTTCGCGTTCCGGATAGATGCTATCTGCAAATTTTTCACTATCTTAGCGCCAACATCTTTTATGCGTTGCAATCCGACATACGGAACCACCGATGATTCAGCGATACACACAATTTCAAATCAGATTTCAATCTGACCAATCATTACAATAAACCATCAAGGGAAAAATGACATCACACCACCCGACACACCCCCTCCGGCTCATCATGCGCGCGGCTACAGCCTTGCTCCTGACTGCCGCAACATTCATTCCGGCCTCAGCCCAGACCAACGAACCCGCACTGGTCCGCTCTGCGATCGGCGACAAGGCTTCAGCCCCCGACGGCGCCATCACCATCACGAACATAGGCAAAAAACAGCAGTTCAATGCCTCGCAGGGCTCCACCTATGACACCGACATCCATTCGCCGAAGTCAGCCGCTTTCCATCCCGACGGCTCTCGATTCTACGTGAACTCCCTTGAAGGCTGTCGCACCATAGTCTATGACGCCAGAAACATGCGCAAGCTGAAAGTAATAAACCACACATTCAAAACCGGACAGGGTGACAACTGGACCTCTTCGCCTCACTATAAGTGGGAACACTATCTCAACGGCGCCCGCAGATCCTTCAGCGGGAAACCCGTGGAGATGACCTTCTCCCACAGCGGCCGATACCTCTGGATTCCCTACTACCGCCGCACTTTCGACATCAATGCCCAGGACCCCTCGGCAATGGCCGTGGTCGACACCCGCACCGACTCGATTGTCCGCATGTTTGACACCGGTCCGCTCCCCAAGATGGTCTCCGTCTCAAACTCCGGCCGACTTCTTGCAGTCACCCACTGGGGCGACAACACCGTAGGCCTGATCGACATCTCCTCGGCCGATCCGGCCCGCTGGAGCCATCTGCCGCCCGTCACCATCGGCAACAAACTCAAACTCGACTTCCCGCTCGACGAATCCGTGAACCGCGACGCCAATTCCGGCTACCTTCTGCGCGGCACAGTTTTCCTCCCAGGCGACCGCCATATGCTCATCGGCTGCATGGCAGGCTCCATAGCCGTGGTCGATCTGAAAACCATGAAACACATCAGCTTCATCAACAATATATATAATGTAAGACACCTCACCCTTCACGGCAAAAACCTCTTCGCCTCCTGCAACGTCAACGGTATGGTCTGGAAAATCCACACCGACAGCCTCGGTAGTGCCATCGCTTCGGCCTCGGCCGCAAAACGCCGCGCCATCAAGGCAAACGGATGGAAAGGATGTAAGGTCGGTGCCGGCGCGCGCACCATCGAAGTCTCGCCCGACGGCAGATATATCTATGCGGCCTGCAACTTCGCCAACCGTATAGACATAGTCAATGCCCGGACCATGAAGCTTGAAACCTCGATACGCTGCGACTCCTACCCCGTAGGCCTCGGACGGTCAGCCGACGGAAAATACATAGTCGTAACCTCCCAGGGCCGCAAAAAACGCGGAGGTAACGCCGTCAATATTTTTTCCGTCACCCGGAAGTAGCCCGCCGTCACGAAGACCTTAAATTCTGTAAAATATTAACTACTGTTAATGGATTTCCAATTCAATACCCGAATAGTGAAATAAAGTTAAAGCAAAGATGTTTTTAAACATAAATCTTTGGCATATCCCAAAAAGTCTATACCTTTGCATCAGTTTTTCATGGTATTAGATTTAAGGTAAGAAGATTATTCGT
>CAMXAZ010000087.1 GCA_947179295.1 uncultured Muribaculaceae bacterium | reverse complement strand
GCCCCCATCCACAGCAATCACACCAGCGTCAGCCGCGAAAGCGAAGCCAGCGGAGCCGCCGCCTCACGCAGATCAGCCGCACTCACAGCCCGCAGCGCCTCAACAGTCTCGTCAAAACCCACAGCACGCCCGCGATAAAGCACACTCCGCCCCATCGAAATCGCCACCTGCTCCGAATTCATCGACCCAACCGTCAGCTGCCCTATCAGCTGCCTCTTCGCAGCCTCAAGCCGCCGCTCCGACATAAGACCGCCGGCAAGCGCATCGACCACACCGCCAACAACCCTCAGACAGCGCCTGACATCCGCCGGATCACACCCGAAATAAATTGTCAGCAAACCATTGTCACTCATCAGCGACGTCGAAGCATCAGTCGTATAGACCAGCCCACGCCGCTCCCTCAGCGCCACATTCAGAAGCGAATTCATCCCCGGACCGCCAAGCACATTCACCAGCAGCGCCAGCGCCATACGCCTCTCGTCAAGCAGCCCCGGCACCCTCGCCCCCAGCAGCGTATGCGCCTGATACGACCCCACCTTATCATTCACAACCTCAAAACACCCCACCGTCCTCGGCACCTCCCTCTCAAGCGCCACATCAGCCCTGCACAGCCCCCCGAACCGGCGCTCAGCCATCCTGAACACCCTCTCAGCCTCCATCGGACCAGAATAAAACAACACCATCCGCCCAGGCGTAAACCGCTCCTCAAGCCACCGCCGACACACCCCCTGGTCAAACCCCGCCAGCGTCTCGCGCGTACCTAATATATTATGCGCCAGCGGCGACCCCGCATAGATCAGATCCTCGAAATCATCAAACACCGCATCCGACGGCGTATCCAGATAAGTATCAATCTCCTCAGCCACCACCTGCTTCTCGCGTCCTATTTCAGCCTCCGGAAACACAGCGTCAGCCACCATCTCCCCCAGCAGCGCCATAGCCCGCGCCAGATTCCCCGCCGGAAAAGTCGAATAGACCACCGTCTCCTCCTTCGTAGTATAAGCATTCAGCTCACCCCCGACAAGCTCCATCCGGTCCCTCACATAAGCCGCCTTATGGCTCGAAGTACCCTTGAAAATCGTATGCTCCACAAAATGCGCCAGCCCGTGCAGACCCGCAGCCTCATCGCGGCTACCCGCATTCACAGCCACACCGCAATGCTCAACAGGCATCGCAACCCGCCGTGCCACAACCCTCAGCCCGTTACCGAGCCTGTGATATTCAATCATCTCGTCAGACATAAAAATAGAGAATATTTAAGAGCTTGTTTAAAATCAAATTCCGGCTGCAAAGATACACAATTGCCCCGAAATCCCCCTTGTCCACACCCCTCCATTTCAATACCGCCATCTCCACAAATCTCAAAAAAAATTTCAAAACATTTTATAACCAAAAATTTGTTATTTACATCAAAAATTGCTAAAATTGCATATCTTTTACTGCTCAAGCGCAACCCAAAGAATATGCGCTCATGGTTCTTGGAGAACAAATCATCACGCTAACTTCTTTTATATGAGTAACTTAAATCTAATAACGGGGGGGTAAAAGCATTGCTGTCTCCCTGCTTTTAGCAATTTCGACCCCAGTATGGGCCAACACAGCGCCCTCACAGCCGGCAATCGAAAACGCCGGGCAACAGAACTCCGTCAGCGGAGTAGTCAAAGACGAAAACGGCGACCCGATTCCAGGCGCACACGTCAGAATCAAAGGTGACAAATCCTTAGGCACGACAACCGACGCCGACGGTCGATTCACCATCAAAGCCACCCCCGGACAGACAATAACCGTCTACTATCTCGGCTACCTCACAGCCGAAGCACAGGCCGGAAAAAAGAACCTCGACATCACACTGATCCCCGACGAACAGCAACTCAGCGAAGTCATCGTCACAGGTTACCAGACACTCTCCAAAGAGCGCGCCACCGGATCATTCTCGGTGGTCACACCTGAAAAACTCCAGGGCAAACTCCAGACCGGCATCCTCGACCGCATGGAAGGAATGGTAGCCGGCATGAAACAGATTCCCGGAAGCAGCCCGCAGATCCGAGGCATCTCGACAATACGCGGAAAAAGCACACCTCTCTATGTTGTCGACGGCATCCCCTACGAGGGCAGCCTCGACGCAATCAACCCATCCGAAATCGTCAATATCACAGTCCTCAAAGACGCGACAGCCGCATCAATCTACGGCGCCCGATCAGCCAACGGCGTAATCGTCATCACAACCCGCTCAGGAGAAGCCGGACGCACAAAAGTCAGCTACAACGGCAGCGTCAAATTCACCCCGCTACCCGACCGCGGCTACCTCAACCTCACATCAAGCTCCGAACTCGTAGACCTTCAGGAAATCCTTTTCCAATATCCCCACTCTTCCTACAACCCCCTGACGGCCAACACCCCGATGAACGAGGTCTACGAAATCCTCTACAACCACGACGCCGGACGCATCACCGACGCCGAATATCAGCAGCAGATGGACCACTACCGCAGTCTCAACAACTACCGGCAGTTCAAAGACCGCTACGTCCGTAGCCAGTCCATCGTACAGCAGCACAACCTCTCCTTCAGCGGCGGATCAGGCATCTACCGCTACGCCCTATCGGCAAACTACCAGAAAAACTACCCCTATGAGAAATCCCAGTCCAACAGCCGTTTCGGTTTCAACCTCAAAAACCGCTTCGACTTCTTCAAATGGCTCCAGGCCGACCTCAGCATAATCCAGAGCAACACAAACGCCGCCTACAACAATGGATTCACCGGTTACAGCTACCTTTACAGCGGCGCATCCTACAAAATGCTCTACAACGAAGACGGCACCCCCGCACAGTGGTATTCCGGAAAAAACCAGCGCGAGATCGACCGTCTCAACTCACTCGGACTGCTTGACGAGACCTTCATCCCCGTACTTGAAGAAGACAAGGCACGCTACAAATCCGAAAGCAAATACCAGAACATCAACCTCGCCCTCCGCTTCAAGATCATCGAAGGACTCAGTCTTGACCTGATGTACCAGACCGAAAACACCAACTCATA
This sequence comes from uncultured Muribaculaceae bacterium, assembly GCA_947179295.1. Taxonomy (GTDB): domain Bacteria; phylum Bacteroidota; class Bacteroidia; order Bacteroidales; family Muribaculaceae; genus Duncaniella. The sequence goes on along the minus strand of CAMXAZ010000087.1, from coordinate 4,534 downwards.
CACCAAACAATACTACACCCAGGACTCACGCACCGTCAAGACCGAAGTCAACAACGCAACAGTCATCGGCACAGACGGATCAGTCACAAACCACATTCCGCTCGGAGGCAAACTCTCTGAAAACTGGGCCAAGCGCAACTCCTACACCATGCGCGCACAGATAAACTTCAACCGCTCCTTCGGATGCCTCCACAGCGTGCAGGCGATCGCCGGTGCCGAGCGCCGCAAAGTCACGGCCCAGGGAACCAACCTCTACAAATGGGGCTACGACGACACAACCCTCGCCTTCAAATCAATCAACGAACTCAATCTCGGACAGCCCGTAAAAGGAACCCAGTCAACAAGCGGTTCATACTATTACTCCGGACCCTATGACAGCTTCTCATACTCCGACAACCGCTACGTCTCCTTCTACGCCAACGCCTCCTACACCTTTGACCGCAGCCTCACAGCCACAGGCAGCATCCGTCTCGACAAATCAAACCTCTTCGGAACAGACCCGAAATACCAGAACAAACCCCTCTGGTCTGTAGGTCTGCAATACCTCGCGCTCCAAGGCTGGAACTGGGTCGACCGCCTCTCCGTCCGCGCAACCTACGGCATCAACGGCAACGTCGCCAAAGACAGCGGCCCATTCATGATCGCACAGACCCAGAGCCGCCCCAACTCCTACACCAATGACTACTACTCCGTCATCACCACACCACCCAACCCCGCACTCCGCTGGGAAAAAACCAAAGTCTGGAACTTCGGCATTGACTTCAACCTCCTCTCCAACCGCCTCAACGGCTCCATCGAATACTACTCCAAGAACACCCAGGACCTCCTCGGCAACCGTCAGACCGACCCGACATGCGGATGGGGATCACTCCTGCTCAACTACGGCAAGATGTACAACCGCGGCGTCGAAATCTCACTCAACAGCACCAACATCACCACACGCGACTTCAACTGGACAAGCAACCTCGTCTTCAGCTACAACAAAAACAAACTGACCCAGATCGAGAACTCCGGCACATCAGCCATCGACTACTTTTACAGCCTCCAGAACCGCGAAGGCAAACCGATGAACTCTCTCTATTCCATCCGCTACGCCGGACTCGACTCCGAAGGCTACCCGACAGCCTACAAAAAAGACGGCACAATCGTCAACTCCTACCGCGACCTCAAGCCCGAAGACCTCGTCTACTCAGGCACCACCAATCCTCCCTACTCCGCCGCGCTGACCAACCGTCTCTCATGGAAAGGCTTCGACCTTGAATTAATGTTCGTCTACTACGGCGGCCACAAACTCCGCGACGTTGCTGCAAGCTACGTCTGGAACCGCATGCCGACCCTCAACTACACTGGAGTCCTTGACAAAGACCGCATGTACTTCTGGCAGAATCCCGGCGACGAGAATGACCCCGACATGGCGCCCGCATTCCTCTACGGAACAGGCCACACAAACTCCGAATACCTCTGGAGCGCCGCCGACAAACACATCCGGAAAGGCGACTACATCAAACTCCGCAACCTGATCATCGGCTACTCCTTCCCGCGCCAATGGATCTCGAAAGCCTGCCTCCAGAACCTTCGGATCGACTTCCAGGCTCAGAACCTCTGGTACTGGGCCGCCAACAAACGCAACCTCGACCCCGAAGTATGGTCCGGAACAACCCTCTCCCCCTCACGAGGCTACCACATACCTCCCACCTACTCCATCAGTATAACCGCTAACTTCTAAATCTAACACCTACCAATGAAACATCTCAACATACTGAAAGCCGCCGTGTGCTCGCTTTCTATCATAACCCTGTCCGCATGTGACGGATGGCTCGACAACAAGCCCAAAGGATTCACAATCCCCGAAAAATACGAAGACTACGAACAGCTCATGAACAGCCAGTACCTCTATCGTGCCCTCGACATATACCCCTCCTTCATCACCGATGACATACTTCTGGTCGAGACCGGAACAGTACCCGACTTCGACTACTTCGAATACTACGACAAATCCGAACACCTGAAGAACCTCTACTCCTTCCAGCACGGACAGATCTTCACCTCAGGCAACTCCGACGGCATCTGGGAAAGCGCCTATGAAAACATCTTCACCTACAACGCCGTCATCAACAACGTCCTCACAGCCTCCGGAGGCACCGAACGCGACCGCAAGGTCCTCCTCGGCGAAGCCCTTGTAGGCCGTGCCTTCGAATACCTCAACCTGGTCAATCTCTACGCCAGACACTACGACCCCGCCACAGCCGCTTCTGACTACGGCGTACCCCTCGTACTCTCCGAAGAGATAACCGGCGAGAAATACCCCCGCGCATCCGTTGAAAAAGTCTACCGCCAGATTGAATCCGACCTTACAGAAGCCGTCAGCAACTGCCTCGCACCCTCCACCGCAACTTCCTTCGACCCCTCACAGGGAGTAGGCTACGCCTTCCTCTCGCGCATGTATCTCTACATGGGCCGCTACGCCGAAGCGCTTGAAAACGCCAACGCCTCACTTGATCTCAACGACGCCCTGCTCGACTACAAAGACTACACCGTCCAGCAAGGCCAGTGGGGACGCCTCATCGCAGCCGACGGATCAGGCAACGAATTCCCAGACGAACACAAGAACATCGAAAACATCTACACCCGGCTGCTCAACGGCACAAGCTACCTCTTCAAAGAAGTGGCCGCAAGTGAAGAACTTCTCGCAACCTTCAACCGCAACCTTCCGGCCGACGGCGAAGACATGCGCCTCTCACTCTTCTTCGCCAAAGACGAGTTCAACCCTTACACAACAGGCGGCGCCCCTGACAAATTCCCCGGCTACACCATCTTTGCACCCTACATCAACATGAGCATCGGATTCTCCACCCCCGAAGTGCTCCTAACCGCAGCCGAATGCGAAGCCCGCATAGGCGACAAAGACAGAGCTCTCGCACTTCTCGACCGGCTCCGCGACATGCGAATCAAAAACAACGTCCACTTCCAGACCTCCTACACCAAGGAACAGGTACTCGAAATGGTCATTGACGAACGCCGCAAAGAATTCGCTTTCGTCGGACTCACACGCCTCATCGACCTCAAGCGCCTCAACCGCGAAGAATGGTTTGCACGGACAATCACCCACTCCGCCGGCAGCGAAGGCACCTGGACCCTCCCGCCGAACGATCCGCGCTACATCATGCCCGTCCCTGACAACGTCCTGAGCTTTAACAACATGCCACAGTATGAACGCTAACCCGACAACACCAATGAAAAGAACATTCTCCATCCTATACCTCCTACTGGCCCTCGCGCTGACATCACAGGCCGCCGGAATCGAATTCTTCCACGGCACATGGGCCGAAGGCGTAGCCAAAGCCAAGGAAGAAAACAAGAAAATCTTCGTCGACTTCTTCACCGAATGGTGCGGACCATGCCTCAACATGGCCCTCAACGTATTCCCCCTCCCTGAAGTCGGCGAAGCCTACAACAAAAACTTCGTCTGCATGAAGATCGACGCCGAAAAAGGCGAAGGACGCGAACTCGCAAAAAAATACGGCGTCCACTCCTACCCCTCCTACATCTTCATTGACCCGCAGACCGAAGAGATGATCCACCGCAGCGGAGGCAACAAACCCGCCATCGACTTCATCAACGACACCAAAGGCGCACTCGACCCAAACCTCAGCTCCATCTACCTAAACGAGAAATACGCCTCCGGAAACTACGACGCCGACTTCCTTGCCGACTACATCCGCTCACGCAAGACTGCCGGAAGCCGCAACCTGCTCGACGACTTCAACCGCCTCATCGGCATGGGCCGCTCTCTTACCGAACGCCCCACCTGGGACCTCTTTTGTGAATGCATCAGCGGCTACAACAACCCCTACATCACGCAGATCTCCGACAACTACGCCGACTTCTGCACCCGCTTCGGCAAAGAAGCCGTCGACTCGAAACTCGCCTCCGCGACCCAATACGCCCCCGTCGACGTCATCTCATCCCTCTGCGACTTCCAAGGCAAGGACTATAACATCAAACTCTCCACTCTGGCCTCACTCTTCAACGCCAACAAATTTGACGAATCCTGGGCCTACGTCGACCAACTCATCGCCGACCCCGGAATCGACCAAAAAGACTTCGTCAACCGCCTCGCCTTCTACACACGCATCAACCCCAACTACCGCGACTGCGACCTGACCTTCGACCAGCTCCTCAGAAAGATCTCCTACACACGCTACGTCGCCTACAACTACTACGACCGCGACGACGCCACCCCCCACTACAACTACGCCCTGGCGCTCGAATACCTCTTCAGCCGCGCCGTCAAAGAAAACCGGCAGATACCCGCCGACTTCTTTGACACCCCCAAAGCCGGCAAAGCCGAATACTCCAACCGCCACCCCCTCCTCAAACCCAAACCCCGCAAATAACCCGCTCGGTCCCGTCAACCGTCATCCAAAACATGACCGTGACCGAGCGTAGACAACCCCACCCCGGCAGCGGGACTTGCCTCACCGGCAAGTCCCGCTGCCTTTCATCACCCCAAGCCAACATCCGCCCCCCTATC
>CAMXAZ010000086.1 GCA_947179295.1 uncultured Muribaculaceae bacterium | reverse complement strand
TTTTCAGTGAGTCGGTCCAGTAGGGGATTTCCAGACCGAAGGTTTTCTTGAATTTGGTCTTGTCGAGGACGGAATATGACGGACGGACCACCGGCGAGGGGAATTCGTCGGAATGACAGGGGCGGATGTCGCAGTCTGTGTTGCCGGCTATTTCGGCAATCATTTTTGTGAAGTCGTACCACGAGCAGACTCCTTCGTCGGAGTAGTGGTAGATGCCTTCGTTTCCGTCTATCTTGCCGTTGTCGATTATGTCGACGATGGCGTCGGCCAAATCCTGGGCATAGGTGGGAGTGCCGGCCTGGTCGAAGACCACGTTGAGCTGCGGGCGTGTCGACGTCAGATCGAGCATGGTCTTGACAAAGTTTTTGCCGTATTCCGAGTAGAGCCAGGCTGTGCGGATGATTATATGGCGGCATCCGCTTTTGAGGATTGCCTCCTCGCCGTGCAGTTTGGTGCGGCCATAGGCTCCGGTGGGATTGAGCGGCTCGTCCTCGGTGCGCGGTGTGTTGCCGAGATTGCCGCCGAATACGTAGTCGGTCGAGATGTGGATCAGGGGTATGCCATTGTCGGCGGCGGCTTTTGCAAGATAGCCTGCCGCGGTGGCGTTGATCCGCTCGGCGATATCTTCCTGTTCTTCGGCGCGGTCCACGTTGGTGTAGGCCGCACAGTTGACAATGGCCTGGAAGTCGTTGCAGCCCACTCCGAGTGCCACGGCTTCGGGATCGGTTATGTCGAGGTCGTCGGCGTCGGTGAAAATATATTTGTTTGGGGAGTTTTCTGTAGCTTTTCTGAGGCTTGAGCCAAGCTGGCCGTTTGCGCCTGTTACAAGTATTCGCATGGTGGTGTATGTTTTAAATGCGTCAGTCCGCAGAATAGAGATCTGTGTGATAGTCAAACGGGGAGTCGAAGTCACTGAGCATCGGGTGACGCATGTCTTTCTCGCTCAGAATGGCCTTGTCGGGGTCTATGAGCCAGTCGATGCCGAGCGATGTGTCAAGGATCGAGATGCCGCCGTCGGCCTGCGGAGCGTAGTAGTTGTCACATTTGTACTGGAAGACGGCGATGTCGGAGAGCACGGCGAAACCGTGGGCGAAACCGCGGGGCACGAAAAACTGACGGTGGTTGTCTTCCGACAGTTCGACTGCCACGTGGCGTCCGTAGGTAGGAGAGCCTTTACGGATGTCAACGGCCACGTCGAGCACACGCCCCTTGACGCAGCGCACAAGTTTTGACTGTGTGAACGGCGGGGCCTGGAAATGGAGCCCGCGCATCACTCCGTAGGATGAGCAGCTTTCATTATCCTGCACAAAATCCACAGGTCGCACTTTTTCATCGAATTCTTTCTTTGAATAACTCTCGAAAAAATATCCTCGTGAGTCGGTGAAGATGCGGGGTTCGATTATCACCACGCCTTCGATATCGGTCTTGATCACTTCCATTGTGTGTGGGGGGTATGTCAGTCGAGATTTGGGGAATCGGTACGGTCAATCTCATCGATCACCTTCATCAGATATTGTCCGTACTGGTTTTTCAGCATAGGTTTTGCGATTTCTATCATCCGCTCGCGCGAGATCCAGCCCTGGCGGTATGCTATGCCCTCAAGGCAGGCAATCTTCAGCCCCTGGCGCTTCTCAAGCACCTCGACATAGATCGAAGCCTCGGCGAGAGAATCGTGAGTGCCTGTGTCGAGCCAGGCAAAACCGCGGGGAAGAGTCTGCACACGCAGTTCACCGTCTTTCAGGAACTCCTGATTTACAGTTGTGATTTCCAGCTCTCCGCGGGCAGAGGGCTTGATGCGGGAAGCCACGTCGACAACCTTGTTAGGGTAGAAATAGAGGCCTACCACCGCATAGTTCGACTTCGGATGCTCAGGTTTCTCCTCGATCGACAGGCAGTTGCCATCCTTGTCGAACTCCGCCACTCCATAACGTTCGGGGTCGCTTACCCAATAGCCGAACACCGTGGCCTTGTCGCTCTTCTCAGCTGCGGCTACTGACTCCTGGAGCAGGCCTGAGAAGCCTGCGCCGTGAAAAATGTTGTCGCCAAGCACGAGGCAGGCGCAGTCATCGCCTATGAAATCCTTGCCTATGATAAATGCCTGCGCCAAACCGTCGGGCGACGGTTGCTCGGCATATTCGAAGCGGACTCCGAAGTCGCTGCCGTCGCCAAGCAGACGCTTGAAGCCGGGGAGATCAGCAGGGGTTGATATGATCAGTATGTCTCTTATTCCGGCCAGCATCAGAGTGGAGACCGGATAGTAGATCATGGGTTTGTCATAGATAGGGAGCAGCTGTTTGCTGACTCCCTTGGTGATAGGGTAGAGGCGTGTGCCTGAACCTCCGGCCAATACGATTCCTTTCATATGCTTGTGAAGTGGGCTGGTTGCAGGTTGGGGTGTCACAGGCTTGTTTTCATGGAGAGGTGTGTGACGATGCGAAATTACGAAATTTCATATGATTTTTCAAATCCGGCCATCTGTTTTTTCAATCATTCACCGGCAGGCCTCCCGGACCACAGGCGATTTTTCAAGGTTGCTTACCAGCCCGGATTCTGTGTCAGATTGAGATTGCGTTCCATCTCGACGAGCGGAATGGGCCAAAGTTCATGGCGCGGCTGGTATGAACGTGTGTACATCAGGTCACCGAAAATATCAGTGGCATCCTTCACAGACTCTTCAAGAAGTCCCCAGCGGCGCAGGTCCCAGTAACGCTGGCCTTCACCTGCAAGCTCGAAGGCGCGTTCACGTCTGATTCTTTCAGCCATTTCCTCTTTGCTGCCTACGGCAAGCCACGCCGGACCGCTGTCAAGGCCGGGCATATCTACGCGGGCGCGCACTTTGTTGACTTCGACTATGGCCTTGTCTGTGGCTCCGCTTTCATTGTAAGCCTCAGCCAGCATCAGCAGCACATCGCCGAGACGCAGCAAGGGGAATTCATAGGGAGTGCGGTTGTATTCTCCCCAATAGCCGTCAAGATTGCCGGTCGGTATCCATTTGCGCCAGAAGTATGAATTCCATCCTTCGGAGTTGCGTATGAACGCCATAGCTTCCATCGGGGCGCCACCCTTGGAGGGATCGGCAAGCACAAACTGCTTGTCCATCGGATTTGAACCGGCATCAGTGCCGAGATAGTGGGAGTAGGGGGTGATGACGTTCAGACATAGGCGCGGATCGCGCAGACGGTATGCGTCCATGACTTTCGATGTGTCGCAGTCAAGAGTGCTTGTGACCATTGTGCTGGCCTGGTCTATGGCCACACGCATGTAGCTTTTGCGCAGGTTTGAGCCGCCGTTGTTGAAACCCGGAAACAAATCGTCCCAGTCAAAGGGAGAGCCGTCGAGATTTTCATACATATCAACGAGTGTGGTCGAGGGCACGATGGCATTGCCTGCAATGAGGCGCATGGTGGATTTGTTGCCGAAATAAGACACGATGTCAAGAGCGTAGCCGGCGGTATTTCCGTCGATCGACTGGATCGAGAAGATCATTTCGGGGCTGTGGTTGCCGTTATAGAGGCGAAACAGTTCGTTGTAGTCGGGATGAAGCGAATAGCCGTAGTTTTCGGTCTTGTTGTAGACAATTTCCTCGAAATCTGCTATGGCCTTGTCCCACTGGCGGTCGAAGAGATAGACCTTGCCTCGCAAAGCGTAGGCCGCACCTTTGGTGGCGCGTCCGAGATTCTCGGCATCCCAGTTTACAGGCAGTTTGGCTATGGCATCGGTCAGATCATCGATTATATGCTGTCTGATTTCTTCGGCCGAACTGCGCGGGGCGTCAAGATGGGCGAACTGTTCGTTGATGTCACAGGTCTCGTCATAATATGGCACTCCACCCCAGCAGTTGAGCATTCGGAAGTAGGCCATAGCACGGAGAAATTTGGCCTCTCCGGTGACGCGGTCGATGGTTGTGGCGCTGATAGGCATTGTGGCCACGTTTCGGATCACGGTGTTGGAGCGGTGGACGAGTTCGTAGAGATACTGCCAGTGGTTCTGCACTCCGGAGCTGTTTGATGCGAACGATGTTCCGCGCGAGATGTCGGCCCAGGGGCTTGTGCCGTCAGCCAGATCGCTGCACATGTCAAATGTGAATTCCAGTCCGAAACACCATGAGGATTTCATTGCGGCATACATTCCGATGGCGGCCTGCCGGGCATGGTCTTCGGTCTGCCAGAAATTCTGTCCCGACATCTGGTCGCCGGGTGTATAGTCAAGGCTTTCGCAGCTGCAGAGCGCGGCTGCTGCGAGGGTGATACCTGCGAGATATTTCAGTTTGATATTGTGTGTCATAATGTCAGAATGAAATGTTTAGACCTACTGAATACTGGCGTACCGAAGGATAGCCCACAGTGGCGCCTATTTCCGGATCGAGGCCGGGGAAGTCAGTGATTGTAAAGAGGTTGTCTATGCTGGCATAGACCTTGAAGTTTTCAACAAAGAATTTTCTGGTAATCTCCTGCGGGATGGTGTAGCCGAGCTGGATGTTCTTGCATCTCAGGTAGGCGGCGTTGTGGACAAAGGCATCGCTGGCAATGTTGTTTTTGCCGTTTGAGCTGTTGCGCAGGATGGGATATTTCGAATTGTAGGGATTCTCCGGAGTCCAGGCGTTGTCGGTGATGTCTTTGTTGAGCGACTGGCCCATGACTGTCACGAAGCGGAAAGCCTGATTGTTGTAATAGACCTGATGGTTGCCGACGCCCTGCAGGAGCATACTGAAATCAAAGTTGTTCCATCTGATTCCGAGGCTGCCGCCGTAGGTGAGCCGGGGCAGTGTGCCGTGGCCTATCTCCACGCGGTCGGCGGTGTCGAGTTTGCCGTCGCCGTTGGCATCGCGGTAGAGGAAGTCGCCGAGCTCAGGGCGCTGGTAGGTGGCGAAATAGTCTGGGTTGCGGTCAACGAGTGACTGCACATAGTCGAGGTCGGCCTGATCGCGGACAATGCGGTCGACGGTGATGACATACAGCTGGTTGATCGGCTTGCCCTCCTGGGTCTTGTAGACTCCGCTGATCGACGATACGTCGCCTTGGAATTTAGTTACCTTGTTGGTGACGAAGCCCATGTTGAAGCCAAGGTCATAGGATACTTTGCCTATGCGGTCGTTCCAGTGGATGTCAAATTCGAAGCCTTTGTTGTTGACCTCGCCGGCATTCTGGTTGGGGACGGTGCTGGTGCCGTGTTCAAGGGGTGCCGGGAGTGAGATGAGGATTCCTTTGGTGTTCTTGTTGTAGATGTCGACAGATCCGCTCAGGCGGCTGTTGAGGAAAGCGTAGTCAATGCCAAGGTTGGTCATATATGTCTTCTCCCATGTCAGTTCCGGGTTGGCGAGCACCGTCTGGGCGAGGCCGCCGGCAATATTGCCGTTGAGAATATAGTTGGCGGTGGCAAAGAGAGACTGATACATGTAGTAGCTTGTGGTCTCGTTGTTGCCGAGCGATCCGTATGACGCTCTGATTTTCAGCTGGTCGAGCCATGATGCGGTTCCGTGCATGAAGCCCTCTTCCGAGATGCGCCATGCCGCAGAGACGGAGGGGAAGTAGCCCCAGCGTTTTCCGGGTGCGAATTTCGACGATCCGTCGGCGCGCAGATTGGCTTCGAGCAGATATTTGTCGTCCCAGTTGAGGTTCACGCGACCGAAGTAGGAGCGCATGGCCCATTCGTTGTAGTTTCCGGTGATGCTGCCGTTTGTTGTTCCGGCGTCAATCGCACCGAGAGAGGGGTCTACGAGGTCATATTTTATGAAATAGTCCTGGTCATATTTATTGTACTCCTGGCTCATGCCGGCAAGCACGGATGCTTCAAGGCGGCTGACGTTGAAACTGTAGTTGGCTGTCAGTTCCGAAGAGCGGAAGGTGTTGCGATAGTTATAGCGGCGGATGTAGGTGCGGACCACACCTTCGCGTATCAGCACAGGGCCGTCAAACGTGAAGCGGTAGAGGTCGCGGTCGGTCAGATGGTGTTCCATGTTGCGCTCCCAGTAGTTGTAGGAGAACGAACCTTTTACCGTCAGACCTTTCAGCGGCTGGAGCATGGCGTAGAGCTTGATCACCGACCGCTTTGTCTTGGTGGGATAGTCAGTGTCGTAGAACCACTGGCGGCGATATGGGTTGAAATTGCTGACGTTTTCTTCCTCAGGATTCTGGATGCCGCCGTAGAGCCCGGTGGCGGGGTCGTAGAGCGTCATGCCGGGGACGGTGTTGAACGCGCCTGATCCGAAGATGACATCGCCTCCGGCTGCCGCATTTTCAGACGAGGGGTTGTTTTCGTCGATATATCCGAAAAGATTGGTGCCTACGGTGAGCCAGGGCTTGATGGTGACATCAAGGTTGGTGCGGAGCTGATAGCGCTTGTAGTCGGTGTAATATATCATGCCGGGGTTGTTGACGTAGCCCAGCGAGATGTTGTATCTGACGGATTTCGAGCCGCCGGTAACAGAGAGATTGTGGTTCTGGACCACAGAGGGATTTCTGTAGATGTGGTCCTGCCAGTCGGTGTTGGGGTAGATGGTGGGGTTGCGGCCGGCATCGTTGCGCCATTCGTCGATCTTGCCCTGGGAGAAGCGTGGCGCCTGTCCGTTGGCAATGAGTCCGGCGTTCTGGATCTCCATGAAGTCGGCATAGTCGGTGACGAGGTTAAGGCGTTTGGCCACAGTTTCGAACGATACGTTGCCGCTGTATGTTACTCTCGGAGATTCTTCCGCCCCCTGGCGGGTGGTCACGAGGATGACACCGTTGGCGGCTCTTGAACCGTAGATGGCTGATGATGCCGCATCTTTGAGCACTGAGATATTTTCGATGTCCTGCGGATTGATGTCGCTTAGGGCTATTCCGGTCATGCCGTCGACCACGACGAGTGGTGCGGAGTTGTTGAGAGTGCCCTGGCCTCTGACCAGGATCGACTGTGATTCGAATCCGGGGGTATTGCCGCCTGAGTTGCTCACCGAAAGGCCTGAGGCGAGTCCGGCGAGTGCGTTTGTAGCATTGGTGATGGGTCGGTCCTTGAGGGCGTCGCTGCCGATTGAGGATACAGCTCCGGTGAGGTCAACTTTTTTCTGGACCGCATAGCCTACCACCACAACTTCGTCAAGCACAGAGCTGTTGGCTTCCATCTTGATGTCGTAGCGCTCACGTCTGTCGGCAAGGCGGATCTTTACGGTCTTGAATCCGAGATAGGATGCGAGAAGTATTTCGTTGTCATGCACGTCAGGCAGAGTGAAGTTGCCGTCAACATCGCTGATGGCTGATTTTTTAGGATTTCTTCTGATTCTGACGGTGACGCCGGGGAGCGGTTCGCCGGTTTCATCCGTTATTATGCCGTTTACAGTATAGGCCGGTGAAGTCACAGGTACAGTGAGCGGTTCTTCCGCTAAAATTGTATTTGTGTTTGCGGACAAAGAAGCACTTCCGGTAAGTATGATGAACAGAACTGATGAAAGATATTTCATTTGAGGTTTATTGCAAATTATGGCAGCAAAGGTATAATTGCAATAAATACGGTCAAAGCATGTGTAAACAGACACCCTGAATCTGCCAATGAAATGCAATGTGGAGGAGTAGGGAGCGAGTGGGGCGGGGTGGAGGACGGGGCTGGATAAAAGAAAAAATCCGCAATGACCGTTTTGACGATCTGTTGCGGATTTTTCGAGGTGTCCGAGATGAGATTCGAACTCACACAGCCTTACGGCCACTACCCCCTCAAAGTAGCGTGTCTACCAATTCCACCACCCGGACATGGTGTCTGTCAAGATTTCTGTTGAAGGTTTGATGGAGCGAAAAACGGGACTCGAACCCGCGACCCCAACCTTGGCAAGGTTGTGCTCTA
>CAMXAZ010000085.1 GCA_947179295.1 uncultured Muribaculaceae bacterium | reverse complement strand
AGGGTTTGTTATGCTCTATAACATTTTTTCAATTCTAATTTTAAACAGTTTCTTAGTATTGGCCTGAAAGAAGTTATTATACTATAAACTTTCAATGACTCCGTCTTCCTCCCACAATGAGGACAACATACTCGTGCTTTATAAGTTAAATTTTCTATTGACATGACTGTTCGGTATAATTCAGTTTGATATAATTGAAATCAAATAATACAAAATCAGCAAGCAGAGCAAGATTAGGCCGACTGCATTTAACAAATCACGGACCCATTGTTTATTGCCACATATCCGATCTAAAAAATTACTACTGATGGAATAATTTTCATCATCTTCATCTATTTCCTGATTCACATAACCACTTTGAATTTGAGAATACGCTGATGAAATTTCACTTTGTTGAGATAAATTTTGACAAGAAACCTCCAATAATTGTGTAGCATTTTCGCATTCTATTTCTGAAATGAAAACTTCAATGCTCCGAGTTCGTTTTGATCGGCTTGGCTGCATCGCATTATAAATACATTGCCTCGTTTTATAAGATATGCAATCAGAGATCATTAATTTATCTTCTATAATTTGCATTGCTGAAGATGGTACTTTCCCTATAAGCAGGAAATACAAGGTTGCCCCCAAAGAATACACATCGGTCTGCGGAGAGAATGAAGTTATGGCACCTGCATTATAGAGTTCGATAGGTGAGTAACCATGACTAACTCCCTGCATTAATGTCGAGGTTGCATCACCCTTATTGTCATATTGCTTTGACAGACCGAAATCTATAAGAACAGGCATATCATCACTGCAACATACCATAATATTGGCCGGTTTAACATCAAAATGTGTCATATTCCGCGAATGGATATAATCCAGTGCGTCACCTACCTTGCGGATATATTCAATTGCTTTTGCCTCCGACATCGGCCCGTTTCGCTTGACCATCTCATTGAGATTTTCTCCCTCAAGGTAATCCATGACATAATAAGCCGTATTGTTTTCTTCAAAAACATCATGTATCCTTATTATTCCGGGATGGTCGAGTTTGGCTATATTCTTGGCTTCTTTCAGAAATCGGTCCTTAAGCCTGCCCACGGTTTCGGCGTTGTTCTGTGTGCCAAGCGTCAGACGGCTCGTCGAATCGCGGTCGCAATACTCTTTCGGAAAAAATTCTTTTATTGCGACTTTTTTGTCAAGCAGCAAATTTTCGGCAAGATAAGTTATACCAAAGCCTCCCTGTCCCAACACACAGATGATGCGATATTTACCGTTTTGCAATATTTTTTTATCTGTTAGATACATAGCTTTTATTCGTTTTATACATATGCACAATGAGGATAATATAGCATATGACCAAAGGTACTATACATGTTAGTTTATATTTGTCTACCAACCAAAGACCAACAGAGTCAATTATCCAGATAAAAATAAGCGTGCTTACCACAAGAGAGATCAACGCATAAAAGGAATCCTTCATTAAAACCATCAATCCCGGAGTCAATATTGTCATAAGAAAGGTAAATATGCCTATCAACATGAATAAATAAATATTATCTCCAGACATATAAACCATCTCAGACTTATAAACCATCGGATGTCCTACTACGTATATTATATCTGAATATACACCTCCCTCATATAGATAATAGGCTTTATTCATTATAAATAAAATTACTGTAAGTAGCGAACAAAGAAAATATAATAAAATCGTGTCTTTGTTCTTATCGAATTTAAACCGTAGACTTCTATCTGTCTTTTTATCAATTTTAGTAAGAACAAATCCTGAAGATCTATTGTGGCTATTCATGCCAGAGCAATCTACGGTAATTGTATCTTCTGACTTGTCGCTATTCATGCCGGAGCAATCTACAGTAATTGTATCTTCTGATTTCTTGTGACCATATTCCGAATAACTATCAAGTTGCAATTGATTCAAAAATGCGATTATTGTCTTTGGACGGTTTAACCGATTTATCTGCATAGCAGCGATAATTGATTCTTTGACGGTTTTTAGGCATGACCCGGAGAAGCTCAATTCGCTATAGATCAGCTCTGTCACTACCGGCGGGACTTTTCCTGTAAGCAGGTAATACAGGGTTGCGCCTAAAGAATATACATCGGTCTGAGGTGAAAAAGTTGTGATACTTTCAGGATTGTAAAGTTCAATTGGAGAATATCCCGGACTCACCGCGTTCATCAAGGCAGAGGTTGCATCACCCTTATTGTCATATTGCTTTGACAGACCGAAATCTATCAGGACAGGCATGTCATCACTGCGCCGTACCATAATATTGGCCGGTTTAACATCAAAATGTGTCATATTCCGCGAATGGATATAATCCAGTGCGTCACCTACCTTGCGGATATATTCAATTGCTTTTGCCTCCGACATCGGCCCGTTTCGCTTGACCATCTCATTGAGATTTTCTCCCTCAAGGTAATCCATGACATAATAAGCCGTATTGTTTTCTTCAAAAACATCATGTATCCTTATTATTCCGGGATGGTCGAGTTTGGCTATATTCTTGGCTTCTTTCAGAAATCGGTCCTTAAGCCTGCCCACGGTTTCGGCGTTGTTCTGTGTGCCAAGCGTCAGACGGCTCGTCGAATCGCGGTCGCAATACTCTTTCGGAAAAAATTCTTTTATTGCGACTTTTTTGTCAAGCAGCAAATTTTCGGCAAGATAAGTTATACCAAAGCCTCCCTGTCCGAGGACACGGATAATTTGGTATTTACCGTTCTGAAGAGCGGAATTGTTTCTTAGTTGCATAATGATTGGCAGTATAATATATTGTCTGCAAATATAATAGGCATAGCTTGTGACGGAGGAATCTGCAATTCCATAATTGATATAGTGGGGGGATTAATTGACGAAACCTATTTTCGCCCATAGCTCACTACCACAAGATCATTGTCGAAATTACCCCACATGACCGGATGCTGTCTGTCACCACTCTGCGAGACCACTCCCCGGCTGACGAACTTGAAAAGTTCCGAAGCCGTAATCTTCCTGTCTCTATTCTCATCAGCCCCGCCACGGAGACCGCGCAGAAGATATTTCGTAAAATATCCGTTAGCCATAAATGGTGATTCGATTGATGATTCTCTACTCCGCGAGGAGAGGAACAACATCACATTGCCCGGCTGCGGTTTTGAAGATGAATCGTTCTGCCGGATGGAACCACTGTTGCAAGCATCGGCAAATATGAATTTGTTTTTCGCCTCAGACCGTTTCATTACGCTGATTACCTCCGCATAAGTCAGACCGTCTTCCATACGCGACATGTCATAAGGGCAGAAACCGCCCGGATAACCGTGGCCGCTGAAAAAGAACACAATGCGGTCGCCGGACTCAGCCCGGCTGAACTGGCTGGCAAGCGTGCGGAGTATCTGCTTCTTCGTGGCCGCACTTCCGATAATCAGTTCAACATTCGCAGTCCCCTTTTTATAGAATGCAGCCATAGCCTTGGCATCGTTTTCAGTTTTGGTCAGATTGCTGACCTTCGGATCGGCGTAATGACCTATACCAACACATACAACATAGGTCTCTGCATTTGAAATTGCTGAAATCAGGACAAGGAATAGAAAAAATATCACGGGTCTCATTTTTCCACATATTTACATTTGCAGTAGGGACACGACTGATAGTTGTGCAACAGCAATCTGTAATTTCTGGCCGGCAACGTTCGGCTACACTCCGGATTGGGACAGATCCAGGCCTCGTCAAAAGCATCCTGCCGCAACTGTCTGTCCTCAATAGATTCTGCATTCTTCATTCCGACAAAACTATATATATTGCCGAGAATACCGATGCCAGTAAACAAATATCCGACGTCCCCCAACAAAAAGATCGTCGGGGTCGCACACATTGTAAATATGCCGAAGCCTGTGCGGACCAGATTTGTTTTCTGCTGTTTTTTCGCCATTTCGATATTTCCCTGATTGAAGTCGCTCCACACACGGCGAAGATGAGAGATATTGAACGTCTTAGGCTCACTTTTCGGCATGTCGGTGGGACCGATCAGCTCGGCAAGCGTGGCAGAAAATCGAGGACCGAGCTGGATGCGGCTATTCGGCCTGACAGTTGTACGGATTATATCCACTCCATCCACTTTAGTGCCGTTCTGACTGAGGTTTTCAATTGTATATGTACCATCCCCGTTGGATATGACACGACAATGGCGACGGCTGACTGTCGGTTCGTCAATAGGCATTCTCTGCGAGCCTTGCTTTCCGATGATTATTTCCATTTCAATTGACTGTGTATAGTTGTTTAAGGTTTTTCAGCGCTTCTTTTGAGATTGAGAGTTCAAACACATTGGCAGAAACAAAGTCCGTCAATATCAGACGCTGCCGTGGTATATTGATCTGAAAAATTTTCTGTCTGTTTACAATATATTTCTTGCCGATCCTCACAAACATAGGCATATCGCCTCTGAACCTTTCGGCAAGAAAAGTCTCTATGTTGACAAGACTGGTAAGCAACAGTGCTTTAGCTCCATT
This sequence comes from uncultured Muribaculaceae bacterium, assembly GCA_947179295.1. Lineage (GTDB taxonomy): Bacteria > Bacteroidota > Bacteroidia > Bacteroidales > Muribaculaceae > Duncaniella. The sequence goes on along the minus strand of CAMXAZ010000085.1, from coordinate 3,408 downwards.
TATAAATACCACATGACAATAATTGGAATCTGCCTCAAAATAGGCGACTCTGTCTAATTTGACCTTGATCATCTCATCTCTTGTATTGAAAAACAAGGTCGTATCCGATGCTTTGAAATGTCTCATGATTTCTGACGGTTTACCATGCAATATAATACCCCGAATCCCGAAAGGTAAACAGTCTGAAAAATAGAAAAGCGCAGGACTCGTACTCGTTGCCCGTCCCGCTGCTAAAGGCCTTCGCATTGCCCGAAATAGTGGAACGAGCAACGCAGAGCCTACGCCGTATGATATTATAATATGCCACGGATGGACGCACACTTAAGCACGCCCGACAGCATGAATAAAATCATACCCGAAGACATCTACCGTTGCCTCATTCTCGACTATTTCTAAAGAGGTTGCGAAGTTCTTAGCAGCCAAGAATCAAGCGCAAAGTAAACGCTTTCATATGTAATGACCCACCCTCGTTCCGACTCTCTCAAGAGTCTCACGGCGTCAGGTCAAGCACAAAGTTACAAAATATTTTTTTAGAAGCAATTAAACGGATTGAAAACATCATTTTTTGTATATTTGCACCTGATGTCAACAATGTGTTTTTTCTTAAAACCAATCCCATGAACAAGACTTCTGTTTCGGGCCGGATCGCTGTGTTCGCTTCCGGCAACGGATCGAATGCCGAGAATATAATCCGTTATTTCCGCGAGGCCGACTGCGGGGCCCTGGTGGCGCTGGTGGTCACCAACAAGGCTGAGGCGGGTGTGATCGGCCGTGCCGAAAGTCTCGGCGTGGAAACATGCGTCCTTCCGCCCGACCGTCTCAGAGATCCTGACACCATATTGCCGCTTCTGGAAGCCCGCGGGGTCGATCTGATTGTGCTCGCAGGCTTTCTGCTGATGGTGCCGCCGTTTCTGATAGCCCGCTACCCCGGACGCATCATCAACATCCATCCGTCGCTGCTCCCGGCCTACGGCGGCAAAGGCATGTATGGGCGCAGGGTCCATGAAGCCGTGGTCGAGGCCGGCGAAAGCCGCACAGGCATCACCGTCCACTTCGTCAGCGAGAAGTATGACGACGGCCGGATAATAGCGCAGATCCCCGTAGAGATCAGCCCCTCGGATTCTGCCGCCGATGTGGAGAGCAAAATCCACCGGCTCGAAAAAGCCCACTTCCCGCGCATCATCCACGAGACTTTTTATAATAATAAAGAACAATGAAAATTACAGTCCTCGACGGCTACGGCATGAATCCCGGCGACATGTCGTGGAGCCCGCTTGAACAGCTCGGTCAGCTCACTGTCTATGACCGCACGGCGCCATCTGAAATCCTCAGCCGCGCTGCCGGATCGGAAGCCCTGCTGACAAACAAGACCGTGCTGACAGCCGAAATACTCCGCTCTCTCCCCGATCTGAAATATATCGGCGTACTCGCCACGGGCTACAATGTGGTCGACATCCCCGCCGCCCGCGAGCTCGGCATCGTGGTCACAAACATACCCGCCTACAGCACCGACTCCGTAGCCCAGATGGTCTTCGCCCACCTGCTCGCCATCACCGTCAGAGCCGAACACTACACAGCCGAAAACCGCCGCGGCCGCTGGAGCGAAAGCCCCGATTTCTGCTACTGGGACAGCCCGCTCCACGAACTCGCCGGAAAGACATTCGGCATAGTCGGACTGGGCAACATCGGCCAGGCCGTCAGCCGCATAGCCCTCGCATTCGGAATGAAGGTCAAGGCCTACACATCGAAAAGCCCCGACAGCCTCCCCGCAGGAGTCAGCAAAGCCGATCTTGACGAACTCTTCGCCACCTCCGACATCGTCTCGCTCCACTGCCCGCTGACCGACAGCACCCGCCACATGGTCGATGCCAAGCGCCTCGCCGGCATGAAACCCACGGCCATACTCATCAACACCGGCCGCGGACCGCTGATCGATGAACACGCTCTTGCCGAGGCCCTTGACTCAGGCCGCATCCACGCCGCCGGACTCGACGTGCTCTCCACCGAGCCGCCGGCCGCCGACAACCCTCTGCTCAAAGCCCGCAACTGCTTCATCACACCCCACCTCGGCTGGGCTACCAGAGAAGCCCGCGAACGCCTCATGCAGATCGCCGCCGACAACCTCCGGGGCTTCATTACCGGTGACATCCGCAACAATGTGGCCCGATAGAGCGGCTACACCCGTCCAGGCAACAATCCATCCCTCCGGCTATCATCATCAAAAAAATCGACCCGGAGTCGGCTCCGCACTACGTGCGTGGCCGGCTCCGGGCTTTCTCATATCAGAGATCGTTTTAACACGCTGATTCAGAAAAAACGGCTCAAAAAAACAGCCTCATTTTTGGAGCAGTAAAAAAATGAGTTTAACTTTGCATTTACAAATTTTGGATTTATTCTACAACAATTGGCTAAAACGATTTTTCGTGGATTTTACTCGTAAGTCTATTTTGTCGGTTCTGTAATGTAAATCAGATATTTGCACATTAAACCCTACGCCGTTGCCGGCAATGAGGCTTTAGAATGAGCCTTTCTTCCGGAGGATGAGGTGGGTTTATGTGTTGCCATCCCTCCCATAGCCGGAGCAATGGCAACGTTATCGGCTTGCCACTGAGCTTGCCAAGACATATTAGTAAAAAGCGTTATTGACGCTTGGTTTCTGACTATCTGAAACTTCGAACACTTCAAAACATCAGGAAACCATGCAACGATGATGCTCATGGGTATGTAATATCCTCATGCTCCGCGACGGAGCATGCCGATTATATACATACGGCGTGGGGTCAGCGTTGCTCGTTTCGATGTACGGGCAGTTCGAAGGCCTCAATTGGTGAAGCGAGCAACAATCGGCTTCACGCTTTTTCCGTTTAATCATTGCCCGACCGGAAGCCATTGGGTTGTGTAATCAATGGAAAGTAGTTACCTATATGCTGATGGAGCGAGGCCAAAACAGCGCCAAAGGAAACAAGTGGTAAGCCCCGGAAATACACAAAAGAGAGAACTGGCGTATCAGTATCTCTGCCCCTGACCATATCCATGATCAGCGACATCAGGCAAGAACAATATCAACATTATCAACAAAAAATCAATAAAATGAAAAGACTTTTACTACTCTTGTGTGGGTTAATGTCTTTGGTGATGTCCGTACACGCGGCAGATCAAGACGAGTTTGCCTACGGATACAAAGGACACACGCTAATTTATCGCATCTTAAGCGAGTCAGAAAGAACATGCGCGGTTACCGACTATACTTCCGGGCCTGTTGGAGCACTGGAATTGCCAGATTGCGTTTATTATCGCGGCATCGAATACACTCTTGTCGAAATTAGCCGCTCTGCTTTCAGTGTTTGTTCCGACCTCACATCGGTTGTAATACCGAATTCGGTAAAAACTATAGGTGACTACGCTTTC
>CAMXAZ010000084.1 GCA_947179295.1 uncultured Muribaculaceae bacterium | reverse complement strand
TTTGCATCAGTTTTTCATGGTATTAGATTTAAGGTAAGAAGATTATTCGTCGAGATGACGGATAATTTTTTTTATGCGCGATTTTTAAGTACCTTTGCAGGCACATTATGAAAAAGCATATCCTCATCATTTTCACCATACTCATGGCCGGACTCCAGGGGTTCGGCAAAGATGACACACCGTCTGACTCGCTGTCATACTGCTGGCGCATCATCCAGCCGCTCGGACTGCGCGAACGGGTTCCGATGGACACCCTCATGCACAACTATTACCGCACGGCCGTCCCCACATCCGTCAGCCCGGCTTTCGCCACAACCGGCAACCAGGCCTCCGTCGGCAAAAACATGGTCTTCATGGAAAGCGAGCCCATGAGCGACTTCTTTTTCCGCGACGCAAAACAGTTCTGGATTCCTACCCTCGACAACATGCGCTTTTTCAACACCCGCATCCCCGTGACCCAGTTGGGCTACAACACCGGCGGCGGACGCGAAATAGCCCAGGACTATCTGCGTATGCTCTTCTCAGGCAACATCAGCAAGCGCGCGCAGATCGGCGCCCGCGTCCACTATCCCTACTCCAAAGGCAGCTATGAATATCAGGCCGCCAAAGGTTTCACCTGGGGGCTCTCAGGTTCCTACATGGGCGACCGCTACGAAATGCAGGCCTTCTTCAACTCCTTCAACTTCCTCAATAAGGAAAACGGCGGTATCACCGACGACCTCTACATCACCGATCCCGCCAAAATCCAGGGCGGCGTCTCGACCATCAACCCCAAAAGCATCCCGACCTACCTGTCAGCAGCCCACTCACGTGTGCGCGGACAGCAGTTCTACATGAACCACCGCTACAAAGTGGGCTTCTGGAAAGAGACCCGCGACGAAAACGACTCCGTGGTGGCCCGCGAATACGTCCCCGTGTCAAGCTTCATCTGGACTCTTGACTACAAAGACTCCCGCCACCGCTTCACCAACACCAGCGCCTCGGAAGGCAAGGAATACTGGGCCAACCACTATCTCGATGCCGATGCCACCTGCGACCGCACCAAGTACAACTCTCTGCGCAACACCATAGGCATCTCCCTGCTTGAAGGCTTCAACAAATACGCCAAAGCGGGTCTCGCAGCCTTCGTCACCCACGAGATACGTCATTACTGGCAGACACCCGACACTCTGGCCATCTCAGGCGACGACCGCCCCGCCACCCTGACTCCCTATCCCTTCGAGTCGCGCCTCGCCCACAAGGCCAATGAAAACCTGCTCTATGTAGGCGCACAGCTCACCAAACAGCAGGGCCATCTGCTCAACTACGAAGCCACCGCCAACATCGGACTCATAGGCCCCGCAGCAGGCGAAATCAAGATCGACGGCAACGCATCGACACGCTTCAGACTGCTCGGCGACACCGTATCGGTCAAAGCCTATGGCCATTTCAGCAACACCTCGGCGCCATATCTGATGAACAACTTCATCTCCAACCACTTCGCCTGGAAAAACGACTTCGGCAAAATACGGCGCCTCCGCCTCGGCGGCATTCTCGACATTCCCCACACCGGCACCAACATCGACGTCGGGGTGGAAAACATCCAGAACCACATCTATTTCAACGCTGACGGGCTCCCAACTCAGGAGAGCGGCAACGTGCAGGTGTTCAGCATCCGCGCACAGCAGAACCTCCACTGGCGCGCGCTCAACTGGGACAACACTATCATCTATCAGACCTCGACCAACGATGCCGTCATTCCCCTGCCCAGACTGGCCGTCTACTCCAACCTCTATCTGCTCTTCAGGGTGGCGAGAGTGCTCAAAGTACAGCTCGGCGTAGACTGCGACTACTACACAAAATACAAAGCCCCGGCCTACCAGCCCGCCACAATGGCCTTCTGCAACCAGCGCGAGATCGACTGCGGAAACTACCCCTTCATGACAGCCTATCTCAACCTCAAGCTCTCGCGCGCCCGCTTCTTCGTGCTCTTCTCCCACGTAAACCAGGGCCTCATCGGTGACAACAACTACTTCTCCATGCCCCATTATCCGCTCAACCCCCGCCGCTTCCAGATGGGCGTGATAGTAGACTTCTCAAACTGATCCCCTCCTGCCAGGCCGAAGTGCCGGCTCATCCGTCAACCTTTTTTCGCCGGCCGATTGTTTATATATACATGAATGTATCAGACAACCGGCCCTATGACACCCTCAGATCCTGACAATAAAACCAGCGGCCGCCCACGCCACGGCAACCTCGCAGACTTCTTCCACGGCCCTCGCGGAGGCATACTCCTCTCGCTCATACTCATAGCCGTCGGAGTGATCGTTTCGGTCAAAAGCTGCTCTTCGCCCGTTGCGAACAACGGCTATGAATACACACGCGCCAAAGGCGACACCATCAACGTGGCCATCGACTACTCACCCATGTCGCTCTACCGTTACGGCGACTCTCTCGCAGGCTTCAACTACGAGATGATGAAACAGATGGCCGCCCTCTACGGCGACAATGTCAAATTCTACCCCATATCATCTGTAACCTCGGCACTCGACGAGCTGAAACGCGGCGTCTATGACGTGGTGATCTCCGACTATCCGCTGACCTCCTCGCGGCGCGACAGCTTCCGCTTCACCGAACCCGTCTACCTTGACCGCCAGGTGCTCATAAGCCTCGACACCACCGTCCGCTCGCGTCTCGACCTCGCCGGCAAGGAAGTATGGACAGTAGGCGGCACCCCGATCGCCGAACGTCTCCGCAACCTGAGCCGCGAGATCGGCGACACCATAATCCTGCGCCACGACTCGATCCACAGCGCCGAGCAACTCTTCATGCTGACAGCAATGGGGCGCATACCGCGCGCCGTCATCAACGAAGCCAAAGCCACACGCCTCGCCGAGGACTATCCCGATGTCAATCTGACAACCCCAGTGTCGTTCACCCAGTTCCAGTCATGGGTTGTCAACAAAGACAACACCGCGCTTGCCGACACCCTCGATGCGCAGATACGCCGTTTCAAGGCCACCCCTCAGTATTCAGCCCTCGTGGAGCGCTATCTGACCTCAGCCGCCGTCACGGCCGTGCGGTCCGACAGCCTGCCGTCATCATCCGCACCATAGGCCTTAAGCGCTTTTTTCTCAACAAATTCAAAACGCCGCGCGTTATTACATTACAGCGAGTGATCCTGCTGTTCCTCAATTTCGATTCAGCGCAATCACTTCTATGGCTAAACACACAAACTATATCGCAAAATCAATTTCAACTATTAACAAAAAAACACAAGTCGTTATGAAAACGCTAATTGAAAAATTCTGGGGACAGACCCGCTATTGGTGGGTGATCCTCGCAGCGGGAATCCTCATGGTCATCTGCGGTTTCGCTTACTGGTTCTGGCCGGTAGCCGGCTACGCCGTAGCATCACAGATATTCGGATGGCTGCTCATTCTTGTGGGCATTGTCCAGCTCCTCGTCTCCTCCGGACCTGACCGCGGCAGAGGCTGGGGATGGTGGCTTGCCGGAGGCATCATCGACATGTTCATCGGCTTCCTCATGGTCCGCAGCATCGTGCTCTCCGAAGCAGTGTTTCCCTACTTCATTGCCTTCATCTTCATCTTCTGGGGCATCAGCGCCCTTTGCAGCGCAGTCAACCAGAGCGGACGCCGCTACTGGTGGCTCCAGCTCATCAACGGCATACTGCTGATGCTCATCGGCTTCTTCTTCATTGAAGCAGGCTGGGTACAGGACATGGCAATGACAAGCTTCCTCACATCGCTCGCCTTCATCTACTGGGGCTTCACACTTGCGATGCTCTCCTACGACATGAAACCCGTCGAACGCCGCTGATGGCATGTCTCTCCCCCGTCGGGGAGGCACTGAAAAAAGATCAGTACGACTTTCATCTGACAATATCACCGAGGCCCCGCCCCACAGCGGAGGCCTCGGTTGCGTCATGACGGGAACTGCCGCAAAAGCGAATGTTGAAAAGTGTGTTGAAAAGTTTTTGGGAATGGAGGCGACTGGAATTTGGCGGGTTGGGGGAAATTGATTACTTTTGTAGTCGGTCTGCCCCTATGGCCGGCCGCTTCAATCCACCCCGAAAAATTCTAAACACAATATGGAAGTTACAGGAAAAATCATCGTCGCTCTCCCCGAAGTAGGCGGCACATCTCAAAAAGGAAACCCCTGGAAGAAACGCGAATATGTGCTTGAAACACAGGAAACCTACCCCCGCAAGGTATTCTTCAACTTCTTCGGTGACCGTGTGGACCAGTATCCTCTTCAGGTCGGACAGCTTGTGAAAATCAGCTTTGACATCGACAGCCGCGAATATAACGGCCGCTGGTTCGTGGAAGTCCGCGCATGGAAAGCCGAAGATGCCACTGCCGCAGCCGCAGCTCCTGCAGCCTATGGCGCTCCCGCCGCCTATGGCCCCGCCCAGCAGATGCCCCAGGGCTATGCAGCACCCGCCGCAGTTCCCGCTCCCCCGGCTCCGGATCTCACTCCCTCGGCAACCGACGACCTGCCTTTCTAAGCCGACATATCGCTCAGATATAACTTATAAGAAGGAGACTGCCGTCCATCACCCTCCACAAGAGGCGCGGACCCCGGCAGTCTCTTTTCAGCTTTATCAAACACACTTGGAATAAGAGGCGTTAAAAAGAAAATCTCTAAAACACACTTTATGTCACAACATCTCACGATAGAAACCGAGAGACTGATACTCCGCCCCTGGGAAGAGGGCGATGCAGAAGCCTTGTTCAAATACGCAAGCGATCCGGCTATCGGTCCAATTGCAGGCTGGCCGCCGCATACTTCCGTGGAAAACAGTCTTGAAATAATCCGGACGGTCTTTTCCGCGCCTGATGTATATGCCGTGGTCCTGAAATCCACCGGCGAGCCGATAGGCTGTTGCGGAATCATGGTTTCTGACAGCCTCCATGCCGACGATATGAAATGTGACGAAGCCGAGATAGGCTATTGGATTGGCAAAGCTCACTGGGGCCAAGGGCTGATTCCGGAAGCGGTCAGGGCTCTGCTTGCCAGATGTTTCAACGAATTGAACCTGCAGGCCGTGTGGTGCGGTTATTATGACGGTAATCTCAAATCAGGGCGCGTTTGCGAGAAGTGCGGATTCAGATTCCACCACACTGACACCGATGTGACCTCGCTGCTCGGCGACATCCGTACCGAACACTTCTTTGTGATGACCAAAGAAGACTACACCGCGGCCATGCGCAGCGCGGCTTCCGACCGGACTCTCAGATAAGTCCGCGGGAGAGCGTCATGAGATCGGCGATTTTGTGGACACCGAATTTCGCCATCAGACTCTTGCGGTAGGTGAGCACAGTGTTTTCCGTCACTCCGAGACGGTCTGCGGCCTGCGCGGTGCTCAGTCCTTCGGTGATCAGCCGCAACACATCGAGTTCTCTTGATGTGAATGCCGGTGTGAGCAGACTTTGGTCAGCAAATGAAGGGCTATAGAAACTCCGGCCTTTGCGAAACGCGCGCAGAGCGCTGTCAAGATTGCCTACGGGATCTGATTTCGAGACCGCAAGGCGCACACCCGATCTGCGTATCCGCGAGCCGATCCAGGGAGAGTCGTGCATGGTGTAGAGCAGTATGTCTGAATCAGGATGCTCAGCGCGCAGATGCTCTATAAAATCCCATGCCGAAGTCTTTCCAAGTTCAAGGTCGATGATCCACAGATCAACCTTGCTCATGTCACGGGCTCCCGCAGCCAACTCCTCGATGCTGTGGACTATCATGCAATATCCGGGCAGAATTTCACGCACCTTTCCCGCGATGCTTTCAGCCATCAGCGGATGATCTTCGATTATGACTGTATTTGTCATGTAGGGATTTTTAGAGGTTGTTTATATTCACTGATATGCGCGTATAAACTGTGGGGCCTGATGAGCCTCGCGTCATTTCCGCACCAAGAATCCGCAGACGGTCGCGGACAGTGCGCAGCCCGATGCCGGAACTTTTTCCCGCGTCTGCGCCTTCAGGCACCGGAGTGCCGTCATGGTCAATCTCAAGGACAGCTGAGCCGGGGCTGCAGTCAAGCGTCACATCGACATGCGATGCCCCGGAATGGCGGATTACGTTAGAGATCTCCTCCTGCATTATGCGGTAAAGTTCCATTGCCATGTCGACCTCTATGCCCGACGAGTCGCCTGCGGAAGCAAATCCGATTTCCGGAATTCTCACTCCCGAAGTGTCTGATTCATGGTTGAGCATGGCCACATAATTGGCCATAGCCTCGGCCAGACTGACGTCAGTCAGTTCAGGCGGCATGAGGCGGTGGGATATGGCCCGGACAGAATTGCGGATGCGGTCGGCAGCGGCGGCTGAGTCTGACGGGGTAGCAGATTCCATGCGCATCCGCAAGGCCAGCAGGTCGGCGGCTATTCCGTCGTGAAGTTCGCGGGCGAAATAGCGGCGCTCCTCCTCCATGCCGTCTATGTAGCGGCGCGAGCTGGCAAGTTCGTTCTCCTTGCGCTCCAGGTCGAGCTGCTTTTTCACTTTGCGGCGTTTGTTGTCAAGCAGAATCGCCACAATCACCGCGAGAGCCACGGCAAGGGCAATCCAGAGGATAAGCCGCTGACTGCGGAGCAGGTCGTTGGACAACTGGCGGTTAACAAGTTCCTTCTGCATCACGCCATATTTGACATCAAACTCCGCAAGAGACCTTGCCGCTCCGCGCGAGGCTATCGTATCGCTCCAGATGCGGGCGGAGTCAAGCATGTCATAGGCCTCCGCAAGCCTCCCGGTGGCCCTCAGACATTCGGCAAGCTGCAGATAGAGCTCGTTGCGCGGAGGCGCCATAGGCGATTCCATCAGCGAGCGGATCAGGGGGATCGCGTTCTTATAGTCATGCACAGACATCAGCCAGTAGATCTTCTGAGAGATGAAGCCGCTGGCACTCGGCGAGTTGGGCGGCACATCGGCAAGAAGCCTGTCGCCCACAGCAATATAGGCGGCCACCGAGTCAGGCTCGTTACGCATAGTGAACAGAGTGCAGAGGCCCGGAATACATCTTAATTGCAGAACCGGATCCTCGCTCTCCTGAGCCAGAGCCCAGGCAGTGGCTATCGCCTCGGCACCTTCATCGATCCGGTCAATTTTCATGCAGGCCGAGGCTTTAAGCTGAGAGGCTATGAGCCGGACGTAGCCGTCGTCGGCCTTGTCAGCGTTTGCCGCCGCATTCGTGAAGAATCCGAGTGATTTTTCATATTCCTTACGGTTGAAATATAGCATTCCGATGTTGAGTTCGGCTGTAGCCGTCCATGACGGATCGCCGGAGCGTGACGCATGGTCAAGCGCCCTGGTGTAGCAGCACAGAGCCGAATCGGCATTGTCCTCGCGGTTATAGATGACACCGAGGTTGTTCCAGAGACTTGTGTAGACAATCTGGTCACCGTCAGGCCTGATAAGCTTTGAAGCCTTGAGCGCGAAGGCCTTGGCTGCATCGCGGTCGCCCTTGTATATGCATAGTGTTGACTGTTCGACCAGCACACGCGCATACATCGTGTCTGACTCAAAACCGGGCAGGCTCAATATCGAGTCGAGTATAACCTGGGCCTTAGCCAGTTCGCCCTCACCAATCAGCTCCTCGGCCCGGCCGAACGAACTGACAGTGCGCTCGTCGGCTGCCCGTGACTGCATCAGGGATATGAAACAAATTGTTACCAGCGAAAATCGCCGCAAAAACCTGTTGATAATCATAGAGGTAAGGATGGAATAATTATATTACGTTAGGATTCAAAAAAATAACAGACAGTAAACCTGATGATCAACAGGCATTTCAAATGCCGGAAAAGGCCATCTGACTTCCACTCTTTATTTTACGGCTATAAAATTACTAAAATTAAGTAACTCTTCAAAATTAACCGATATAATGTGCATAAGTAGCTCCTATGGATGATCTTTTATACTCTCTGAATAAATCTCGCATATAGTATAAATTAATTTTTCAGAGTTACTTATTTCAAAGGCTTAAATAAAAACCGCATGAGGCTGTGTCGTAATTAAGTTTTACGGCGCAGCCTCTCTTTTTTGAGTGTTG
>CAMXAZ010000083.1 GCA_947179295.1 uncultured Muribaculaceae bacterium | reverse complement strand
CACAAGCACAAATCATCTTTACAAGGGATTTCTGCAAGGGTATGGAAAAGAATCTGGTCAATGTAATAGACGGTAAGATAAACTATCTTGAAATGATCAAGGACAAAAATGACCCAACATATCGTAAGTTCAAAAGCAGATTCAACTATCTTCAATGGAAAGAAAAACAAAGTTCAAACCAAATACAGAATGCAATATGAACATCATTTATCTTCATGGACTTTCCTCATCGGGGGAGTCCAACACAGCAAAAAAACTACGTGAGTTACTTCCTGATGACAATGTTGTCACACCCGACATTCCGGTTAGCCCTATAAAGGCTCTTCAGTTGTTATTGAGTCTTGCAGGAGAGTACCAGGCTGATAACACGATTGTAATCGGCACCTCAATGGGCGCAATGTATGCTTCTCAGATGAAAGGCTATCGCCGAATCCTTGTCAATCCCGCATTTCACGTCTCAGACCTTCTGAAAGAAAACAATGGTGAGAGACTACGATTCTTTTCAGAAAGAGAAGACGGATGTGAATCCTTTGAAGTTGAAATACTAATCGATCGATTTGAAGAAATGGAGGATAATCTCTGTTATGTTGATGATATGGCTCCGGAGTCTGTAATCGGACTCTTTGGCGATAAAGATGATGTTTGCAACTGCCAGGACGAGTACTGCGATAGCTATTTTTACTGGTCGTCATTCAAGGGTGGTCATCGTCTTACTGAAGAAGTAATTAAAAACACCCTGCTTCCGGTTATCAACTGGATGAAAGAGCCGGATTACACTTCAAAAAGGATTTTCTTATCATTTGAGGATATAACTCCCGGCGATATTGGCTTCATTGGCAAAATGGACAACTATGAGAATGCCTTCAAAATATACAAGAAGGGCATCGGTCGCAAGTGGTACGAAGAAATTGTGCGTGAGTATCAGGGCACGAAGCTACTCGATGGCCGCGAAGTTAACTTGCATTTTCCATCTCTCCCCGAAGGGGCAAACGAAGAAACGGTAGAGCTTGTATATGGCAATCGTTACTGCCAGAATCCCTCGGTAGAGATCTATGGAGAGAACGGCGTTAAAGTCACTGACGGTAATTTTATTATCAACGACAACATTCTTGTCCACAGAACAAATCGGTAATCATTGCGATTTCGGGGGCTGCCCGAAAATATAATTCTGATGCATTAAAACACACACTTATATGAAAAATTCTGCCGGCTTGTCTGTTGAGACACTGACCGGCAGAATTTGCTTTTTGGCATATGCGGTTTTTGATAAATCTAAAAAAGGTAGCAGGACTATAAGCCGGGTTATGTCACCGCGGGACTTCTACACTTGGACCCGAAGATCCGGAAGGTTGCCGCGGCGCCCGTGTCATTTATCTAATCGGTGCCTCGCTTTGCTTCGGCACTCCAGCAGCCTACCCCCCGGCTATGGACGAGCAGCCCATTGTGACACTTCGCTATTGCGAAAGTTGTTCTGTCACGCGCCGGTATACATGGCCTTGCAACCCATAAGACGTGCGGCATGCCATGTTGCCATGACACCCGGTGGGCTCTTACCCCACCTTTTCACCATTGCCTGCTTTCCAGACCCTTGCGGGACGGAATTGTCGGCAGGCTGTTATTTTCTGTCACGTTACTCTGCCGTCACCGACAGCTCACTGTTAGAGAGTATGGTGCTCTGTGTTGCCCGGACTTTCCTCTTGCCGCTCCGGAGATCACCTCCATCGGCAAGCGACACAAGCGTCCTGCTACCACTGCAAAGTTACGAATAAATTTCAGGAAATCTTTGCCTGTGACGGTAATTTATAGTATTTTTACAGATAAAACCAGATTGCCGCCATGACTTTTGTTGAAGTTCTTCTGCCAGTTCCTATAAGCGGAACGTTCACCTATAGTGTGCCTGAGGCCTTGACTGATTCCGTCAGAATTGGTTATAGGGTAATTGTTCCGTTCGGAAGAAAGAAGTTTTACACTGGCATTATTGCCTCTCAGACTCCTGTGGCTCCTCAGGGGTATGAAGTAAAGGACATCGCTTTGATCTTGGATGAATGGGCTGTGGTCAGACATCCGCAGCTGAAACTTTGGCACTGGATGGCTGACTATTACCTTTGCACTCCAGGCGAAGTGATGAGGGCCGCCATGCCTGCGGGCCTGAAAATAGAGAGTGAGACTTTCGTGTCTGCCGATCCGGATTATGAAGAAAAGCCTGATGAGAGACTCTCGCAAAGGGAAATGGCTGTGATGAACTATATTCTGGGCTGTGAGAAGAAGCAGCCTCTTGATCTGATCGGCAAGAAGACCGGATTTGCAAACATAGGCCCTATAATAAATTCACTCCTTGAAAAGGGCGCGGTACAGATTTCAGAAAATCTTGTAGAGCGTTATCGTTCACGCAAGGAGACTTATGTTAGGCTGACAGTCGATAAAGGAGATTCGGATGGGTTGCATAGGGCTTTTGATTCCGTCAGGTCCGGCAGTATGCAGGAAAAGGCACTTCTGGCGCTGATTGAGATTTCGGCTTTCATGCGCCAGGACACTGAACTGCATGAGGTGACACGCGCGGAACTGATGGAGCGGTCAGGAGTAACGACTACTGTGATTGCGGCTATGGCGAAGAAGGGCTTTGTAGAGATCTACAAAAAGGAGATCAGCCGGTTCTCATATTCGGGACTTGTCACGGGTGAGTTGCCCGTACTTAGTGAAGCTCAGTCTGCGGCTCTCGACAGCATCCATAAATCGTGGTTCGAAAAAGACATCACTCTCCTCCGCGGGGTCACTTCAAGCGGAAAGACTGAAATTTATATCCATTTGATTGACTATGTTCTGCGGCAGGGCCGGCAGGCTCTATATCTTGTGCCTGAAATAGCGCTGACAACCCAGTTGACCCGTAGGCTACAGAGGGTGTTTGGCGACAAAGTGGTGATCTACCATTCGAAATTTTCGGATAATGACCGTGTCGATATCTGGAAAAAGCTGCTCTCATCATCAGAGCCATGCGTGGTGATCGGAGCCCGGTCTGCCGTGTTCCTGCCGTTTGCGTCACTCGGACTTGTGATAGTTGATGAGGAACATGAAAGCGCTTACAAGCAGCAGGACCCGGCTCCGAGATACAATGGACGCGACGCCGCTATCGTTCTGGCTTCAATGCATGGTGCGAAAACTCTCCTCGGAAGTGCCACTCCGGCAGTCGATACGTATTACAAGGCTCTGACTGGACGCTTCGGGCTGGTAGAACTTACAGAGCGTTATGAAGGTCTCCGGCTTCCTCATGTCGAGATAGTCGATATGGCGGCAGCGAGAAAGAGGGGAGAGGTTGAAGGCACTTTCTCTCTTCTCACAAGGAGACTTGTCAACGAATCTCTTCAGAGGGGCGAGCAGTCGATACTTTTTATCAACCGCAGAGGCTATGCACCGATAGCACGCTGCAAACTTTGCGGTTATGTGCCGAAATGTGAAAATTGTGATGTCTCGCTGACATATCACAGGCATTCCGACAAACTGATATGCCATTATTGCGGTACCCCCTACGGTGTGCCCGAAGTCTGCCCGGCATGCAAGGAGCCGGGCATAGAGGTTCTCGGTTATGGAAGCGAACGTGTTGAAGAGGAAATCGACTCCTTGTTTCCGACAGCCTCGATCGCCCGCATGGATCTCGATACCACGCGCAGTAAGGACGGATATGAAACGATAATTGATAATTTCTCAAAAGGGAAGTCTCAGATATTGGTCGGAACCCAGATGGTGACCAAAGGCCTTGACTTCGGACGAGTGAGCGTGGTAGGAGTAATAAATGCCGACAGTATAGTGAATTTTCCGGATTTCCGTGCATCGGAGCGCGCGTTCAATATGATCGAGCAGGTGGCCGGACGAGCCGGTAGGAAAAGTGACAATGGAGTGGTGGCGGTTCAGACATACAATCCTTCTCATCCTTTGTTTGACTTTCTTGTCCGTCATGATTATGAAGGTTACTATCAGCGGGAAATTCAGGAACGCCAGCAATATAATTATCCGCCTTTTGTAAGAATAATATATGTATATATAAAACACAAGGACCCGGCGGCAGTGTCGGCTATCGCATTTGAATTTGCTTCGCGCCTGCGTGTGTTGCTTGGGAATAGAGTCAGTGGTCCCGACGAGCCATATGTGGCAAGAATTCAGACTTTATACATAAGACGTATAATGCTTAAAATCGAGACTCAGGCCTCGATTTCAAAAGTCAAGAGCCTGCTGAATGATATAAGGATAGAGATGACCAACAGCCGTCAGCTTTCAGGTGCGGTGCTTTACTACGACGTTGATCCAATGTAAGGCATAGCATAGCGGGACTGCCGCGAATGCTCCGATGGCATCGGCAAGTCCGTCAGCCCAGTCTCCGCTGCGGCCGAGTCCCATTGCATTCTGAATGAATTCCACAGCGATGCCGAACAGCGTCACTGCAAGGCTTGCAACCAAAGCCTGACCAATGGAGAGTCGCTTGCCGGCAACATGGCGTTCGAATATAAAGGTAAGCGCCAGTCCTCCGAACATGCAGCAGTGGGCAAGCTTGTCAGCCCCTGGAAATAAAGGAAGTTCCTCCTCCCCAAAAGGCTTGGGAAGGAGGGTAAGATACAGGATTATAACCGCCACAGCCAGTGTGAGCTGGTAGGGCGGTATGAATCGTAATGCCTTCATCTGTTGGATTTACTATTAGCGGGCAGCCATAAGGCTTGAGCTGACCATGTTGCGATACGCCATGAGTCCGTTGTCAGAAAGTTCAACGATGCTGCGTGTGCCGTCAGGCGCGGGCATAGCCACGTGAGTGTCGTCAATGAATGTCATGAGTTCATAGCTTTCTCCGCCGGGAATAGCAACGCTCCAGGTCTGGTCATCCTTGTCAAAGTCAAGACGGACTACGGATTTGTCATTTTCAGAGGTTATGGTATAGCCTTTTCCATCGCATTCCACTATGTAGCGGCCATCTTTTCCGTCAATCACTTTCTTGCCTGAGGCTACGGGGTTGTCTCCACTCCAAAATTCAATTGAGTTGAGCACAATGACATCTGCAAGGCACGAAACTTCATAGACGGGAATGATCCAGAATGCGAAGAATACGAGTTCATTCACAAATTTGTTGCCAACTTGTTGGTTCCATGACAGAAGCTTGTTCGTAAGAGCGAAACTGCCGATACATGAAGTCGAGAGAAGAGAGCCTGTGAGAACAAGCGCGATTGCAACAGGTAAATAGCGTTTTTTCATAAGGATAAAAATATTAGTTGAAAGTGATTATTAATATTGTCCGGATTTAGAGCTCGGTTTTGACAATCAGGCTTTGACCCGTGCTTTGTTGTAAAAGCGGTAGACTCGGTTGACGTAGTCAAATGTTTCGCGGCCACGGGAATATCCGTATTTTACCACCGGATCTTTATAGTATCTTGGATTTGATTTCCAAAGAATCGCTTTGGCCACATTGTTGTCCCATTTCTGAGGGTTCAGCCCGTATTTTTTTGCAAGATTTATGGCGTCATAGACATGTGCGATGCCGGAATTGTAGGCCGCGATGACGAATTTTTTTCGTTCGTTTTCGTCAGGAACTTTTGCGGCCAGCTGTTTGTCAAGATCTTTGAGAAGTTTAAGCGCGGTTTCAATCGCTACGTCATTTTTCATCACGCTTTTTGCTGTCTGGCCATAGCCTTTTGCTGTTTTAGGCATTATCTGCATCAGACCTCTGGCTCCGGCCCACGATACGGCCGTGGAGTCGAATTTGCTTTCTACATATGCCTGCGAAGCGAGAAGTTTCCAGTCCCAGTCATAGTCAGCCGCATACTGCTTGAACAGATGATCAAAGGGGGTGACTCTGCTTCCGTTGAATGTGTAGCGGCCTCCTTGCTCATTTTTGCTCATTTCGAAGTAGCGTTTGAGCAACATTGCCTGTTCTTCTCTTGGCTTGTCGCTGTTAAGCCATGCGTTAATGCTGTCACCAAGCCATGCCCTGTCCGGAGCTACAGCCCATGCGGCACGCTGTTCGAAACTGAGCGGGAGGGTAATGTCAAGATCGTTGTAGTATGTCTTGTTGATCCGGGCAATGTCGCTGTCTACAATGGTAAGCGGAATGGAACCTTCGCTGACCATTGCGATGAGATCTTCGGTTATCATCGTGTCACGGCTGACAGTGTGGATATTTATTCCGCCTCCGAGTTCATCGTTCAGATTGCGGATTCGGGCTTCGTATTTTGAATCGGCTTCTACATAGACATCTTTACCTACAAGTTCAGTGACGTCGCTGATGAGTTCCGTTTCTCCCTTTTTAGGCTGTACGAGCACCTGGGTTGTCACAGTCTCCGGCCCGCAGGCCACAACCTTGTCTTTATATTCGGCTGTTATGGGCACTTCATAGGCTATCAGGTCAACCAGGCCGGAGTCAAGCATTTCAACCGCACGTGAAAGAGTCGGGGCGATTTCCATTTTCAGAGCTATATCCTTATCGACAGCCAGTGATGTCACAAGCTCATAGTCGTAGCCCATTTCCTGGCCTTTGTAGATAAAATATGCTTCAGGGCTGTATAGTGTCACAACTTTCAGCGTGTCGGGCAATCGGTGACTTCCGGCTGCTGAAGCAGTATCGCCTGACACTCCGCTCCGGCCACAACTGTAAAGCGCGGCCAGGCAGAGTGTCAGAGTAATAGGGGCCAATATTTTCAAACCATTCTTCATAAGATATGCGTCGGGTTAATAGTTCTTTTTTTCAGTTATTATATTTGCGCATAGTTCTCAATGAGAGATGGTGGTCAAGAGGGCGAAGATTGCCCGGTCAATATTCAAATACGCCGGCCGGCGATTTGATTGTCAGCTTGTTTGCGGGAGCATCCTCTACACGGCCTATTATGCGTGATTCGATTCCGAATTCCTCGGCAATCGCCATTACCTTTTCAGCAGCTTCCGGACGGACATATATTTCCATGCGGTGGCCCATGTTGAATACTTTATACATTTCGCTCCACGGAGTTTCACTCTCTTTCTGGATCAGATCAAACAGAGGAGGAACAGGGAACATGTTGTCTTTGATCACATGTTTGTTTTCCACGAAGTGGAGCACCTTGGTCTGTGCGCCTCCGGTGCAGTGGACCATGCCGTCGATTTCAGGCCGCATCTCGCTGAGGAGCTTTTTGATGACTGGAGCATATGTACGTGTGGGTGAAAGCACCAGCTCGCCTGCAGTCAGGGGAGTGCCATCGACAGGGGCAGTAAGTTTCTTAGAGCCGGAATAAACAAGGTCTTCGGGCACGGCTGCATCGAAAGTTTCAGGATATTTTTCTGCAAGATATTTTGCGAATACATCATGACGGGCCGATGTAAGGCCGTTGCTGCCCATTCCGCCATTGTAGCGGCTTTCATATTTAGCCTGTCCGAAGGATGCAAGGCCAACGATCACATCGCCACCTTTGATATTGGCGTTGTCAATCACATCAGCGCGTCGCATACGGCAGGTGACGGTTGAATCTACAATAATGGTTCTCACAAGATCTCCGACATCAGCAGTCTCGCCGCCTGTAGAATATATGCCGACGCCCATCTCACGCAGAGTGGCGAGAAGCTCCTCTGTGCCGTTGATAATGGCGGAAATGACTTCGCCGGGTATAAGATTCTTGTTTCGGCCGATGGTTGAGGATACAAGAATGTTATCGGTTGCTCCGACGCAGAGAAGGTCGTCGATATTCATTATAAGCGCATCTTGTGCGATGCCTTTCCATACAGACAGATCTCCGGTTTCACGCCAGTAGGCATAGGCCAGTGACGATTTTGTGCCGGCTCCGTCGGCATGCATTATGTTGCACCAAGCAGGGTCACCGCCTAAGATGTCAGGGATGATCTTACAAAATGCGTGAGGGAATATCCCTTTGTCGACATTCTTGATTGCGTTGTGCACATCCTCTTTTGAGGCAGATACACCGCGGAGATTATAGCGCTGGTCACTCATAATTTCTCGTAGATGATAATTTAACAAACGTGAGTTGGAACTTGTTTGACAAAAGTTTTTACAAAATTACAAAAATTTTATCTAAACAACGAGCCCTTGCGATCCTTTTTGTGTATTCAGCAACAAATTCAGCAACAAATAGCATTGGCCGCAGGGGCATCCGAGGCTGGATTGACCGACTAAAGCAACAAGCCTATCAGGAAGGCAAGTTCATCAGCATCGGAATCTGTGACCCCGGAGGCGTTGTGCCAATCAACCATTGGATTTGGTACGATTTCGACAAACGAGAACCCGTAATGAGCCGTACATATCCCTCCGACCACA
>CAMXAZ010000082.1 GCA_947179295.1 uncultured Muribaculaceae bacterium | reverse complement strand
CAATTTATCTAAAAGATACACCACTCAGATTTTAACTCTTGTTTTTAAACAACCTCTAAAAGTCCGTGAGTTTAATAAATGTTAATAGTGGAACAATTTTTTCTACATTTTTTCACGATAATTGATTCAAAGTAGCTACTTTTGCGGGCGAATACCAACACTTGCATCTTTTCTATAACTAATTTTATTTCCAATCAGACAGTTTCAATTGCGTTGGAAAACATGCTATAACCTTTTGAATATGAATAAATTACCCCCCCCCACGCACAGGGATTGCCCGCATAGGATACTCAGCCTTGCTGGCACTCAGCGCATTGGCACTCGGTTCATGTGCCGACACTGCGCCTGAAATTCCACAGGAAGAACTTTATCTCAGAGGATTTATCCGCCAGTTCGGAGTTCCCGATCTGGAACGTCCTTGGAGTATGGCTAAACCCATAAAAGCGACAGTAAATCTCGGATCAAAAACCGACGGTATAGCCCGCATCTATACCGATTCGCCTAATGCTCCCGGCTGCCAGATGCTTGCAGCTGTAGAGGTGGCCTCCGGACGCGGAAGCGCATGTTTTGACGCGGACGTACGCAGCAATCACGTGTACGTGCGTGTGGAAAACCGCGACGGCCAGGTGGAACTTTCCGGATTCATGCCTGTCAGCAAAGGTGCCGTCAACATTACCGGCAACCGCAGCTCACGCTCAGGCAACTGTCCGGTCACCAAAAAGGCCGTTGATCTTGAAGTTGACAGAATCAATGACAAGTGTCTGGAATTTCTCACCGAATTCCTCAGCGAGAACCCTGACAACTATCGCTTGAGCTGGGACGCGCTGGAGAAAGGAGACGACGAAATAGCCCGAAAACTCAGCCAGGAATATATTCTGTCAAACAAGCAGAAAGAGAATGTGCCTAACCTGTATCGTCTGGAGAACTTCGACTATTCACAGCGCTGTCCGGAATTCAGCATCGACGATATAAAGCCGATCATACACCAGTACACCACCGCTGATGGAGAAGTGAAACCCGGACTCTTCGCAGAATATTCCGACCACGGAAACGAGATTTCAAACCTGCAGAAATATTATCATGAATCGAAGACGCTTGACCCCGATGTGGAACTGACGGTGAAAGAAGACGGTCCGGTGGTATTCGACCTGATGTGGCGCGCGCTCACCGAAAACGCCTACTGGGGCTACTATTATTACGATGAGGAAGACGCGAAAACCATCCGCACCGATCCCTGGGGCTTCTACAATCGTGTGCCCAAATTCATTGTGCTGGACTATGAAGGCAATGCAGGCAACCGACTTCAGGGTGACAACACGCTGATGGAGATGAGACTCTGCAAAAACTGGGAGCATCACAGTTCGGTGTACTACACAGACCCTGAGGATGACTCCCCTAACCACTCCCTGAACGAAACATGGGAGAAAATGGACTGGAACGCCTGCCGCACCACATACAATGAAGGCAAAAAGCTTCGCGGATGCAAGATCCGCTCCGTCAGCATGAAGCTGGTCTACTTCGGCAAAGACGGCAACGGCGAAGCGACCTACGACTTTCCGGCCGGAACAAGAATCGGTTTCATCTATGGCTCAAGCGGCCGTTCTGAAAAATTCTATCTGAGCGATGCCATACTCTCACAGGCCATCCACCGCCCGTCAACGACCTATTCAGGTTCAAGTCAGGTCTCCGACGAGATCAAAAAATCGTCTGACTGGTTTCCGACATCCGCAAAGTTCAGCTTCAACGGAGAGAATTATGTGGGATTTGAGGACGGAGGCCTTGACTGCGACCTTAACGACTTCATGTTCCGCGTCCACAACACATGGCCCTCTGAAACAGACATCACTCCTGACGATCTGCCCCGTCCCGACTCGAAGGAATGGATCATAGCCTGCGAGGACCTCGGAAGTTTCGATGACTATGACTTCAACGACGTAGTGCTGAAAGTAGCCTTCGTACCAAAAGCCACTGAGGGCGGTAGAAACAAGGTAAGAATCACTCCTGTGGCATGCGGAGGTAAACTCAACAGCTACGTCTATTTTCAGGATCATGCGCTCGGCGAGATCCATTCACTGTTAGGTTGTCCCGGAGGCATACCCGCCGGCGTAGGCAACGGCACTCCTGACATAGACCACTCGAAAGTCAGATCATTGGAATTCGAGGTTGATGATGACTGGCTGCTGTCTGAAAGATACGAAACCGACTTCACCGTCAGCACCACCTGGATGAACGGCGAGGAGATCAGAGGCGAATGGATCAAAAAGATCCAGGACGGAGTAAACGGCGAACACCTCAAAGCCCCGCAGATACTCCTGCTCCCTACCGAATGGAGCTGGCCGGTGGAACGCTGCGGAATTCTCGACGCATATCCTGACTTCATAAAATGGATCGGCAACATAGAGAATTATGACTGGGTTGACAACAAGCCTTATCCCGGAAACATATACACACGTATCGACTGAGCAATAGGAGGTTGTTAAAAAAAGCACCCTCCAAGTTGTTGAAAACACACAGACAGAGAGTCTCTGTCAAAGGGGTGTGCCGGAGCATTTGTGTGGTCGCTCCGACACACCCTTTGCATTCTACCCCCCTCCTCACCATGCCGGGAGCAGATTCCGTTTCATAATCCGGATGGATTTCAGTGGACCTCAGAGGGCGTTTAAGTTTATTTGTCAGAGGATTTGAGGGCGTTGTGAAATTTAATCACTAACTTTACCCCAAATTTGACTTCGCCAATATGGAAAAACGCCTATTCCTGCTCGATGCATATGCTCTGATCTACCGGGCTTACTACGCCCTGATACGTTCGCCACGCTTTGCCGGCAACGGGTTCAACACCTCGGCTGTGTTTGGCTTCTGCAACACGCTCGATGAACTTCTGCGCAAGGAAAACCCTTCGCACATAGCCGTGTGCTTCGATCCGTCAGGTCCGACTTTCCGCCACGAGGAATTCGCCGACTATAAAGCCAACCGCGACAAGCAGCCGGAAGATATCACCGCGTCGGTGCCTTATATCAAGCGCATCCTCGAAGCCTACCGCATCCCTGTGATCGAGGTGAAGGGCTATGAGGCCGATGACGTGATAGGCACTCTGGCCAAGCGCGCGGCCGCCGAGGGTTATGACACCTTCATGATGACCCCCGACAAGGACTACGGTCAGCTGGTCGACGACCATATCTTCATGTATCGCCCGGCGCTCCGCGGCGAGGGCTTCGAGATCCGCGACACAGCCAAGGTCTGCGAGCGCTACGGAATTGCCCGTCCCTCGCAGGTGATAGATCTCCTCGCGCTCGAAGGCGATAGCTCCGACAACATTCCCGGCTGTCCGGGTGTAGGCGAAAAGACCGCCCGCACCCTGATCGAGACCTGGGGCTCGGTGGAAAACCTGCTCGAAAACACTGACAGCCTCAAAGGCGCACTGCAGAAAAAGGTCCGCGAGAATGCTGACCAGATACGCCTTTCAAAATATCTTGCCACGATCAAGACCGACGTACCCGTAGACATCACCATCGGCTCGCTCGAACGCAAGCCGATGGATGTAGACAAGCTGCTTGAGGTCTACGGCGAACTGGAGTTCCGCACTCTGGCCGCGCGCCTCAAGGCCGGAGCCCGTCAGGACCGGACCGACGCGCAGCCGGCCGCCCTCCCCGCCCCGTCACAGCCTGCGGCTGACAGCAGCGGCATGGGGTCGCTTTTCGATATGCCCGATGACAGCGCCACGGCTTCCGACACCCTGACACAGGCCTGCGAGACCCGCGACTACCGCCGCATCGAAAGTCCGGCAGAAGCCGCCGAGGTGGTCAGCCGCATTTGCGGTTCGGAATTCATCGGGGCATCGTTCTACGCCATCGGCGAAGACAGCATGACCGCCCGCTGGTCAGGACTCGCCCTTTCAGTGAGCGAATGCGAGGGCTGGTTCATTGATCTCCCCGCCGACTCGCCTGAACGCCGCGCCGAACTGCTCGCAGTGATCGAACCGCTGTTCACCGGCAGCGCCACTCTGGTGAGCCACGATGTGAAACGCGGCTATCTGCTGCTCAAGAAAGAAGGCATTAACCTGACAGCACCCTGGTTTGACACCTCCGTGGCCCACTATCTGATCGACCCGGAGATGAAACATGAACTGCGCTATGTGGTGGCCAAATATCTCCACATCGAGCTTTCAGGAGTGGCCCCAGACTCAAAAGCAGGCCATCCGAAGACGGCGCTTGAGCCGGAAGCCGCCACAGCCCGCTACTGCGAGGAGGCCGATCTGGCCCTGCGCCTGCGCGCTCCGCTCCAGAGCGACGTGGAGAGCCGCGAGATGGGCCGGCTGCTGACCGATGTGGAGTTTCCGCTGATCAGAGTGCTCGCCGAGATGGAATTCACCGGAGTGAGAATCGACTCAAACGTGCTGACCGACCTCTCCGCCCGACTGAAAGAGCGGATACGCGCTCTGGAGGAAGAAGCCTATGAGATGGCCGGGGGCCCGTTCAACATCGGCTCTCCCGCCCAGGTGGGTATGGTGCTGTTCGAACGGCTCAACATCGACCCCAAGGCCAAGAAAACCGCCCGCGGATCTTACTCGACAACCGAGCAGGTGCTTGAGAAATATGCCCCGAAGGTGCCCCTGGTGAGCCTGATCCTGAAGATCAGACGGCTCAAAAAATTAGTGACCACCTATCTCGACGCCCTTCCGGCCCTGGTCAATCCGCAGACCGGAAAAATCCACACCTCATACAACCAGACTGTCACCGCCACCGGGCGCATATCGTCGACCAACCCCAACCTGCAGAACATACCCGTCAGGACCGACGAGGGCCGCGAGATACGCCGCGCGTTCATAGCCGATCCGGGCGACATGATCATGAGCGCCGACTATTCACAGATCGAGCTGCGCCTCATAGCCGACCTGTCGGCAGACCGCGACATGATAGAAGGCTTCCTCTCAGGCGATGACATACACCGCATCACGGCATCGAAAATCTACGGCGTTCCCCTCGAAGAGGTCACTGACGACCAGCGCCGCCACGCCAAGACGGCCAACTTCGGCATCATCTACGGCATCTCGGCCTTCGGTCTGTCGGAGCGTCTGGGAATAGCGCGCGCCGAAGCCAAGAAGCTGATCGACGGATATTTCGCCACCTATCCCCACATCCGCGAATATCTCAGCAAATCAGTGGAGACAGCCCGCGAGCAGGGCTATGTCAGCACCCGTATGGGCCGCCGCCGCTATCTGCCCGACATCAACTCGCGCAATGCGGTGGTGCGCGGCTATGCCGAACGCAATGCCGTCAACGCCCCCATCCAGGGCTCGGCCGCCGACATCATCAAAGTGGCCATGATCAGCATCTTCAACGAGATGGAAGCCCGCGGCATGAGATCGAGAATGCTGATGCAGGTCCATGACGAACTCATATTCAACATTGTGCCCGGCGAGACCGAAGAGATGCAGAAACTCGTGATCAGCTGCATGGAAAACGCCTATCACGGCGCCGTGCCGCTGACAGTCTCAGCCGGCATAGCCGACAACTGGCTCGGAGCACACTGAAAACCGATCACCACCTATATCATATATAGCAATATCATACAGCAAGTTCACTTACAAACGAAAACAAGCCCAGATATGACTCCCGAAGAGAAACTCAGCATAGAAGAACGCATCGTCACGATGCTCAAAACCGTCTACGACCCCGAAATCCCGGTAGACATCTATAACTTAGGCCTCATCTACGGCATAGACCTCGATGATGACGGCAATCTGAAAATCGACATGACCCTGACCGCACCCAACTGTCCGGCCGCCGATTTTCTGGTGGAAGACGCCCGCATCAAGCTCGAAAGCATCGAGGGGGTCAAGAGCGTGGACATCCGCATAGTCTTCGAGCCGGAATGGACCAAAGAGATGATGACCGAAGAAGCCAAACTCGACCTCGGATTTCTCTGATCCGGGAGCCTCAGACACAACACAGACAGCAACTGAACGGTGAGCACACGCGACAAGACATATTTCATCAGCGACCTCCATCTCGGAGCCTCCTACATCAGCGATCCGCGGCAACATGAGATGCGGGTGGTCCGCTTCCTGCACTCCATCGCCCCTGACTGCCGGCGGCTCTATCTGCTCGGCGACGTGCTGGACTACTGGTGGGAATACCGCAACGTGGTTCCGCGCGGCTTCACCCGCTTTTTCGGCGCCCTGGCGGCTCTGGCCGACAGCGGAGTAAAGATCACATGGCTCAAAGGCAACCACGACATCTGGATCTTCGACTATCTCCCGGCAGAAATCGGGCTGAAGGTCCATGACGGAATCCTCGTCACCGAACTTGACGGGAAGCGCTTCCTGCTGGAACACGGCGACGGCGTGGGGCGCCTCCCTTGGTCGTTCCGCCGCCTGCGCTCACTCTTCCGCTCACGCACAGCCCAGAGGCTATTCGCAGCCATCCACCCGCGCTGGACAGTAGGCTTCGCCCACTCCTGGTCATCACACTCCCGCAAGCAGGGCGGCTATGTGGCCTCCGACCGAGCCGGCGACTCGCTCATCGAGTTTGCCGAAGACTACAGCCGCGATTCTTCCAATCCGAAAGTGGACTATTTCATTTTCGGCCACTGCCACATTTTGCTCCGAAAGCCCGTAGGCACCGGATCAGAAATAGTGATCTTAGGCGACTGGATCAGCCGTTTCAGCTATGCCGTATGGGACGGAAACACACTGTCGACCCACATTTTCGAAGAGTGAAAAAATCACACTATCTTGCCCTTTTAACGTATATTAAATATAGTAAACAATATTTCACATTTATATAACCACTTGACCAACAACAATCTGTATATTTAATCTGCAATAATTGCAAATTCTTTGATATAAAATTATGTTGGAAAACATATATATTTATTTGTCAGGAGCAGAAACTTGCCCTACCTTTGCATCACGAACCTAAAACAATCTTTTTTACCTTAGAAATTGTACCTATTGGAAACTCATAAACGGGAGCCGCGCGAAGCAGCTCCCGTTTAATTTTATCAAAAACGAAAGAATCGCCCAAAACCGCAGATCCAAAAGCCCGGACCGAAGAAAGCAGCGAAAGCTCTTTTTGAAAAAATTAACATCTGATATGGAAAATTCGCTTGCACAGCAGAAGTAAATGATATAATTTTGTATCGAGATTAAAATTGTAATCATTACAACTTAATATTAAAACCAAATCACCCAAAACTCCGTTGACACGATGCAATCCTACAGTTTCACCACTCAAGAAGTTCTGGACACCCTCTCGGAAGGAGGCGTGAAACCATCCGCGCAACGGATGGCCATCCTCAGATTTCTGATGGAAAACCGGGTGCATCCCACAGTCGACGAGATATTCAAAGCCCTGCAGCCCGAAAACCCCACGCTTTCGCGCACCACAGTCTACAACACACTGCGGCTGCTGACCGAAGCCGAGATTATCCGCTGCATCGAAACCGGAGTCAACGGCGCCCGCTGGGACTATTCGCAGCATGACCACGCCCACTTCCTCTGCACCGAATGCGGACGTGTGACTGACGTAGCCTTCACGATGCCCTCATCTCTGCCACTTCCCGACAGCGGCTATCAGGTAAAATCAGCCGACGTGATCTTCCGTGGCACCTGCCCCCTCTGCGCCGGCTAAAGCCCGCCTCTGCACCGCGCCGCCGGGCCGAAACAGCAGCATCAAACACAAAGAAACAAAACAAAATATCGTATAATTATCTAAACAACACAAACTCATGAAAAAGAAATTCATCTGCACCGTATGCGGTTACGTTCACGAAGGTGACGAAGCACCCGAAATCTGTCCCCTCTGCAAAGCTCCCCGCTCAAAATTCAAGGAACTTGACGAAAGCGCAGCTCTCGAATTCGTGACCGAACACGTGATCGGCATCGCAAAGGATACCGACGACGAAATGAAGGCCGACCTCCGCGCTCACTTCGAAGGCGAATGCTCCGAAGTAGGCATGTATCTGGCCATGTCGCGTCAGGCCGACCGCGAAGGCTACCCCGAAATCGCAGAAGCCTTCAAGCGCTACGCCATCGAGGAAGCCGAACACGCATCTAAATTTGCTGAACTCCTCGGCGAATGCGTATGGTCAACCAAAGAAAACCTCGAAAAGCGTATGGCAGCCGAAGCCGGAGCCAACGCCGACAAGATGCGCATAGCACGTCGCGCCAAAGAGCTCAACCTCGACGCGATCCATGACACCGTTCACGAAATGGCCAAAGACGAAGCCCGCCACGGCCAGGGCTTCCAGGGTCTCTACAACCGCTATTTCAAGAAATAAGAGGTTGTTTAAAACCAAGAGTTAAAAACTGAGTGGTGTATCTTTTAGATAAATTGTTGCAAATGAGGAAGGAGCATAGCGAG
>CAMXAZ010000081.1 GCA_947179295.1 uncultured Muribaculaceae bacterium | reverse complement strand
CAGGTGTCACGGGTTTGCGGTCCCCCGGCATGTGGTGTCCGGTTGAGGACACCGATTTACCGTTCCGGATGGGCTGTCTTCTCAATTATTGCATTCTGTCGGTGGGGCAGGTGTTGTATCTTTATGATATGGATTTTAACAACCGCTTTTTTACATTGCTCCATTAACGACCTCTTAAATTCGAGCCTTAAAATTTGGAAATTATGGCTCTGAATTGTAATTTTGTCGATTGATGAACGAGGAAAAGCGAAAAAGCGAGGCTGAAAGCCGTCTGCGTCAGTATCTTTCTGAGCGTCACCTGCGTTGCACTCCCGAACGTCTGGCGATTCTTGGAGTAGTGATGGATGCCCGCGGTCCGTTCACGCCTGCCGACCTGCTCAAAGAACTTTCCGGACGTGACTTCCGGCTAAGCCAGGCCACTGTCTACAACACCCTGAAACTCCTTGAAGCAGCCTCGGTGGTCAGACATCGCCCTTCATCGGGCGGCGTAGAGACCTATGAATGCGCTTCACGTGTCGACGAGCATCTCACTCTCGTCTGTTCGCGTTGCGGCCGCACCCGCGAGCTCCGCGATGCCGAACTCACCAAACTCCTCAAGCTCCGGCGCTATCCGTCGTTCGTCATGTGCGGTTTCGACCTTTATATCCACGGTCTCTGTTCGCGGTGCCGTGGGGTAGGGAGGGCCCGCCGGACAGCAAAAGAAAAATAAACATCACACAGTATAAATCATAGAACTTAGTAAAATCATGAAAGTTGACGTGCTTCTCGGTCTCCAGTGGGGCGACGAAGGAAAAGGTAAGGTGGTCGATGTGCTGACCCCGCGCTACGATGCAGTTGCCCGCTTCCAGGGTGGCCCAAATGCCGGCCACACCTTAGAGTTCGAAGGCAAGAAATATGTGCTCCGTTCAATTCCCTCAGGCATTTTCCAGCATGGCCAGATCAATATCATCGGCAATGGCGTGGTGCTTGATCCCGTGCTTTTCAAGCAGGAAGCCGAGGAACTTGAAAAAAGCGGAGTCGATCTGCGCTCCATCCTGAAGATCTCGAAAAAAGTTCATCTCATAACCCCGACCCACCGTCTGCTCGACGCCGCAAATGAAAAGGCAAAAGGTGGCAAAAAGATCGGCACCACAGGCAAAGGCATCGGCCCGACCTACACCGACAAGATCTCGCGCAACGGTCTGCGTCTCGGCGATGTCTTCCACAATTTCAAGGAAAAATATTCAACCCTGCGCCAGCGTCACCTCGAAATGCTCGCATCGCTCGGTGCCACCCCTGACAATCTCGAACAGCTCGAAGAAACCTGGATGGACGCTATCGTCTATCTCAAAGGCTTCGGCATTGTCGACTCCGAATTCCTCATCAACCAGCTCCTGGCCGAAGGCAAGAGTGTGCTCTGCGAAGGTGCCCAGGGTACGCTCCTCGACATTGACTTCGGTTCATATCCCTTCGTGACATCATCCAACACCATCAGCGCCGGCGCATGCTCCGGACTCGGTGTGGCTCCCAACAAAATCGGAGAAGTATTCGGCATTTTCAAAGCCTACTGTACCCGCGTGGGCAGCGGACCCTTCCCCACAGAGCTTTTTGATGCCACCGGAAAGCGCATCCGCGACCTTGGCCATGAATACGGCGCCGTAACAGGCCGCGAACGCCGCTGCGGATGGATCGACCTCGTGGCTCTCCGCTATGCCATCATGCTCAACGGCGTGACCCAGCTCATCATGATGAAGAGCGACGTGCTTGACGATTTCGATGAAATCAAAGCCTGCGTGGCCTATCGCATCAACGGCCGCGAGACAACCCAATTCCCCTTCTCGATTGACGAAAGCATCGAGCCCGTCTATGCTACTCTTCCCGGCTGGAAGACCGACATGACCGGAATGCAGAGCGAATCGGAGTTCCCGCAGCAGTTCAAGGACTATATCGACTTCCTTGAAAAGGAACTTGCCACCCCGATCACCATCGTGTCAATCGGTCCTGACAGAAAACAGACAATCATACGCGACAGAAAGGCCTGACAAGGGCCTTTCTCCTCGCCTTGTGACAAGAGATACAACTTACCTTAAACCAAAAACCAAAACACATGGCAAAAGTAAAACCGTTCAAAGGGATTCGCCCCCCGCGTGAAATGGTCACCCGCGTCGCATCCCGTCCTTACGATGTTCTGAACTCCGAAGAAGCCCGCCATGAGGCCGAAGGAAACCCCAGCTCGCTCTATCACATCATCAAGCCTGAGATTGATTTCGAGCCCGGAACTGACGAGCATGATCCGAAGGTCTACGAAAAGGCCGTTGAGAACTTCAACGCTTTCCGCTCCAACGGGTGGCTGGTGCAGGACGAAAATGAACACTACTACATCTATGCCCAGACCATGAACGGCCGCACTCAGTACGGAATCGTTGTGGCGGCCAATGTGGCTGACTACATGGAAGGACGCATCAAGAAGCATGAGCTTACCCGCCGTGACAAGGAAGAAGACCGCATGAAGCATGTCCGCATCAACAATGCCAACGTCGAGCCGGTGTTCTTCGCTTTCCCTGACAACGAGCCGCTGCAGAAAATCATCGACACCGTGACCGCCGGCGAGCCTGAATATGACTTCACCGCTCCTGACGGCTTCGGCCATCACTTCTGGGTCATCAGTGATCCGGCTATGATTCAGTGCGTGACCGAAGAGTTTGCCAAGATACCTTATTTATATATAGCCGACGGCCACCATCGTTCAGCCGCTGCCGCTCTGGTGGGTCATGAGAAAGCCCAGGCCAACCCCGCGCACACCGGCGATGAGGAATACAACTACTTCCTTGCCGTGGCTTTCCCCGCTTCGCATCTTAACATCATCGACTACAACCGCGTGGTGAAAGATCTCAACGGTCTCACTCCCGCGCAGTTCCTCGACCGTGTTGCCGAAAACTTCACAGTCGAAGAGAAAGGTGCTGACGAATATCGCCCCCAGGCGCTCCACAACTTCGCGCTCTACCTCGATGGAAAATGGTATTCGCTCACAGCCAAGCCCGGCACCTATAATGACAATGATCCCATCGGAGTGCTTGACGTGACCATCTCAAGCGATCTGATTCTGCGTGACATCCTCGGCATCACCGACCTCCGCAGCGACAAGCGCATTGACTTCGTGGGCGGCATCCGCGGCCTCGGCGAACTGAGCCGGCGTGTCGACTCCGGAGAGATGGCTGTGGCCCTCGCTCTTTATCCCGTGTCAATGAAGCAGCTGATGGATATCGCTGACACCGGCAACATCATGCCTCCGAAGACAACCTGGTTCGAACCCAAACTCCGTTCAGGTCTCGTTATCCACAAACTCGACTGATACCGCCAATCACTCTCGGCTGTCGGGTAATCGGCCAGACAGCCAAGGGATATAAAAACAAATCTCACAGATCCGTCGCGGATTTGTGAGATTTTTTGTTGGCTATGTCTGATATGATAAAACTATTGGTTGTTATAGGCGTATTTTAATTAGAACCTTTTATGCTGTCGGGCTGTTGACGCCGATGATGCGCTTGGCTCCGATGTAGCGTTTGGAGTAGTAACCGCCGTCAGGGAAGCGCTGATAGGTCACGCCCTGCGAGGTCGATGCGTGGATGAATGTGCATGAGCCGTCTTCCTTGACATCGACCACCATTGCCACGTGGCCAACGGTCTTCTTGCCTCCTGCACGGCCTGAGAAGAAGAGCAGGTCGCCGGGACGGAGATCTTCGGTGCTCACCTTTTCTCCTTCGGTGTACTGGCTGCGTGACGAGCGGCTGAGGTTAAAGCCGAATTTCTTGAACACGTAGCCCACAAAACCTGAGCAGTCGAAAGCCGAAGGGCCGGAAGCTCCGCGACGATAGCGGGTGCCGAGAAATTTTGCAGCGTAATCGGTCATCTTGCCGATGAGATCTGAATCAAACTCCTCTTCCGCGTTGTCTTCAGCGGTGAAAGGCGAAAATGCCTGAAGGGCGCTGATGGCGTCTCCGCTTACACCCGATGCCGCGTTGAACGACTCGATGTGGGCTGCCGGAAGCTTGAAGGGAGTGGGATTCTGTTCTGCTTTAGTCTGAATGGAACACATGAGCGGGAGCAGGAGCGTTGCCATTGCAGTCACTATATATTGTTTCATGTCTTGTTGATGATTCTTAATTTCGTTTATCGGCCTCAGGGGCCTCCATTTCTGAATTGCATTGCAAAATTAGTAAAAAGTCGCATTGCCTCAAAATGGCAAAATGTTGACTTTCCGATAATTGACAAAATGAAACTTTTAGGCTTGGATTGAAACAAAAATTAGCATTAAATGAGAGAATGTTAAAGAATAACGGGATAAAGCGTGGTAAAAATACAATAATTAACACATCGTAACAATTCAGACGTGCCAAATATGACAAATTGTTGACCGATTTTTCAAGTGAGGGGGATGGTTGATATTGCAAATGTTAAATGCGATGGTGGGCTTTTAGAGTGTATCTATTTGTGAAATAGGTATTAGCACAATGTGGTGAGATGTGTGCACTTTTACAATATTTTGCAGATTTTAACACAGTGCGATCCCCCCCTGGAAAATGGCTATAACACTCAGTGCAAAATCGCTTGATTTTTTCCGAAATATTTGCGACCTTTGCCAAAGTAAAAGCTAACTGTCTTTAAACAACCTCTTAATGTGCAGATCAAGCATTCTTTCCTCGTTTTAGGTGCAATGTCTAAACAGAAATAACCCTTTATAAATAAAAAAGATGAAAAAAAGCGCTTTGCAGCAAGCCCGTGCGGCTTACAAGCCCCAACTCCCCATCGTGCTTACCGGTGGTGTGAAAGTGGTTGAAGGTGAGGCTACCCAGTCGGCCGACAATCAGGAAGACATCAAGAATCTTTTCCCCAACACCTACGGTCTCCCCGAAATCCGTTTCGAAAAAGTTCCGGCAGAGGAGTCAGCAGAGCCTATCAATGTAGGTGTGATCCTTTCAGGCGGCCAGGCCCCCGGCGGACACAACGTCATCAGCGGTCTCTTCGACGGTATCAAGAACATCAATAAAAAGAGCCGTCTCTACGGTTTCCTCATGGGCCCCGGCGGTCTTGTTGACCACAAATATAAAGAACTTACAGCTGAAATCATTGACGAATACCGCAACACCGGCGGCTTCGACATCATCGGTTCAGGCCGTACTAAGCTCGAAACCAAAGAGCAGTTCGACAAGGGCCTTGAAATCCTCAAGGAACTCGACATCAAGGCGCTCGTAATCATCGGCGGTGACGACTCCAACACCAACGCCGCCATCCTCGCCGAATACTACAAGGCCATCGGTGCCGGAGTGCAGGTGATCGGTGTGCCCAAGACCATCGACGGCGACCTCAAGAACAACGTAATTGAAACCTCGTTCGGCTTCGACACCGCAACCAAGGTATATTCCGAAGTGATCGGCAACATCCAGCGCGACTGTAACTCAGCCAAGAAATACTGGCACTTCATCAAACTCATGGGTCGTTCGGCTTCTCACATCGCCCTCGAATGCGCTCTCCAGTGTCAGCCCAACGTCTGCATCATCTCTGAGGAAGTCGAGGCAAAGAACCTCACTCTCGACCAGGTTGTGGATGATATTGCCGATGCAGTTGTGGCACGTGCGAAAGACGGCAACAACTACGGTGTTGTCCTCATCCCCGAAGGTCTTATTGAATTCATCCCCGCTGTCAAGGCTCTAATCTCCGAGCTCAACGACCTTCTCGCTGTCAAGGCTGAGGAATTCGCAGCAATTGATCCTGAAAAGCAGCGCGAATGGGTGATCGGCCAGCTCAGCGAGGCAAATGCCAAGACCTACGAGTCGCTCCCCGCAGGCGTGGCCCGTCAGCTCACTCTCGACCGCGACCCCCACGGCAACGTGCAGGTTTCTCTTATCGAGACCGAAAAACTCCTCTCGGAAATGGTTGGCAAACGCCTCGAACAGCTCGCTGCAGAAGGCAAATATAATGGCAAGTATGCCACAATGCACCACTTCTTCGGCTACGAAGGCCGCTGCGCCGATCCTTCGAACTTCGACGCAAACTATTGCTATGCGCTCGGCTACACCGCAGCCTGCCTGATCGCAGCAGGTAAGACCGGCTACATGTCAAGCCTCCGCAACCTCACCTTCGCTCCCGTCAACTGGGTTGCCGGCGGTATCCCCATCACTATGATGATGAACATGGAACGCCGTCACGGCGAAATGAAGCCCGTGATCCGCAAGGCTCTCGTTGAACTCGATGGCGCGCCCTTCCTGAAATTCGCCAAGGAACGCGACACCTGGAAATACAACACCTGCTACACTTATCCCGGCCCGATCCAGTACTTCGGCCCCTCTGAAGTCTGCGATCTTCCCTCGCTCACTCTCGTCTACGAGCAGAAGCGCCGCCGCTATTGATAAGTAGCACTGAAAATAAAACGTCCACCCGTTCAGCCGGACCGCTCCGGCAGGACGGGTGGATTTTTTTGTGAGCAATTATGCGTTTTCGCTTGTTGTAAGAGAAATAAGGTTGTTTTCGAACAGCCTCGGAGAGAATACAAAACTCTAAATAATGCAACAAAAATGTCAGAGGGATCAGCTCACAGTCTGTTAGCCGTCATAGCGCGCGTAATGAAATATCTGCTGCCCGTAGCGGTGTCGGCAGGAATGGTAGTCTGGCTCTTCCACAAAGTCGATATCCGTCAGGTAGGCGAGATCATGAGCCGCGGTGTGGACTATCGCTATCTTGTTGTCATGATGGTTCTGACAGTCCTGTCACACATCATCAGGGGCATCCGCTGGGGCATACAGCTCCGCGCGGCAGGCATTCCCCGCATTCCCGTCGTGGCCGAAAGCGTCTCGATCTTCGGGGCCTATGCGCTGAACCTGCTTTTTCCGTATCTCGGAGAGGCCTGGAGGTGTGTCTACATCTCCCGCCGCGAGCAATGCAAACTCTCAACCGTAGTCGGCACCGACATCGGCGACAGAGCTTCTGACGGAATAATGATTCTGATGCTGGTGTTTCTCGCTCTTTTTGTGGCCAGGCCTTACATGGACCGTTTTCTTGACCGCTATCCGCTCGGCGAAGCCATTGACCGCATCACCACCGGTGGCGGACTGTGGATCTGGATTGCCATAGTGGCCGCCCTTCTGGTAGCCGGAGACTATTTCTTCCGCCGGACGGCCTTTGTCAAAGGTGTCAACCGGAGCCTCCGCAGAATCTGGAACGGATTCGTGGTCTTGTTCCACATGAAAGGGACCGGCCTCTACATAGTGCTCACGTTCGGCATATGGATCTGCTATTTCCTCGACACCTATCTCTGTTTCTTTGCCTTCCCCTTCACACGCCAGCTCATAAGCGGCCAGGGCTATTGCTGGGGACTGATTCCGGGGCTGGTGGTGTTTGTATTCGGATCATGCAGCATGGGAGTCCCCTCGAACGGCGGACTTGGTCCGTGGAACATAGCCGTCATGTTCGCGCTCAGCCTTTTCGGCATCAGTGACAGCGACGGTGCGGCCTATTCGCTGGTCTGCTGGAGTTTCCAGACCGCCATGCTCATAGCGTCGGGCATATTCAGCGCCATCTACATAATGCTCTCCCGCCGCAGACTCACCGGTCATCGTCCGGTCACAGATAAAGTGAATCCCATAAATTCAGGCAATTCAGAGAAATAAAAGGCCCGTCATTTCAATCCATGTTGTGACCAAAATTCTTCCAACCGCTCATTGAGGAACAGAAAAGATAATATTGTCATTAATCTCTTGAGATATGCCAACAGGTTGTTGGCAATTCGTAGTCAACTCACTATAAAGGAGATAATCATCGACTATCATTTATTGCAAGTGAACTTGTACTTTACAACACCATTGTCTCGGAACTCCTTAGGCATCATTCGGTTCACGGGCGCTTCTCTCAGAAATTATAAATGGCTTAGAATAGATTATCCTTGTTTTGGCCTTCTCTATTATACCATATATTATTTTTAATCTGAATATACCTAACTTTTCCATCTCTGTCTCAGACGGTGTTAGCTCCCGTAATATGCCATTTTCCTCAATCAAAAGACTTGATTTTGGAATAATAAAACTGAGCCTAATTTTGTTCTTAGTTGGGCATCGTAATGTTAATTCTCTCTTTACATTGTCTTCAGCAAAGACATCTCCAGAGTATTTGTAGAATCCGATGTCAGAGTCATACTTTTCAAGTTCAATACGACAATAATAGTCAATGCTATCTGGGTTCGATAATGTGAACACAATAGGGTTATTGCAAGGAACTGTGTCATTTTGCACAGTTATTCCTATTTGAGCATAAGTTTTCATAGTGTCTGCTATAAAAATAGCCGACACTATGAAAACTATTTTGAATATCGTCTTAATCATTACCTCCATTGTTTATTTTTGTGCCACCATTTGTATTATGATTAGCATAGGGATAACTAACCTTTACAAATATGGATTTAAATCAGACATTAACGATGATTATTCTATTTATTCATCGCATTTCGCCCATATTGCTTACGATTTCAAGCCTCGTTCGCTGCTATATTCGATATTGGGATTGATGGCTTGCAGCGTGTCAACGAATGATTCCTCATCTTCAGGCGATACATAGACATAGCTGCTTCTGTCGTAGATGATGCGCAGCTTGATATGAGAGGCTGAAAAATCCCTTCCCTTGTGAGATATTAAATACTCATTTACTCGTTTTATTTTCTTTATGTTGTTGATTTTGATTGATATAGATTTCAAAGGAGTAATAATACGTAATTCTTGCCCCTCTATAATATAAGTAATTTTACCCCAAAAATACTTAATCAAAAGTAGGGCGACTCCAATTGGTACAATTGATAATGATACAATGAAGCTACCCAATAGAATATTAGGAGTAACAATAAGAATTATGATGTCAAGGATACACCAGATTACAAGCGGAATTATATATTGTTGTTTATCCACCTTGCATCGAAACACAGCGT
>CAMXAZ010000080.1 GCA_947179295.1 uncultured Muribaculaceae bacterium | reverse complement strand
CCACCTCAAAACTTTCGCTCAGATTTTAACTATTGTTTTTAAACAACCTCTTAAATAAGCGCCGTCGCCGGCTTCTCTGGAAAATGCTCAGAGGCATGAAATTCAACCGTGAGTCGGTGGAATTTCTGAAGAACCATGTCAAATGGCTGAAACTTGACAGAGACAGGGTGACAGCAGTGCCTTATCCTACCAATCTGATGCTTGAGTTGAGCGCGCGTTGCAATCTCCACTGTGTGATGTGTGCCCGTGAATTCCGCTACGGCAAGGAAATGGATCAGGGATTCATGATGGCCGTCATCAACAGTGACGCAGCCCACAATTTCCGCCGCCAGTGGCAGAGCGGAAAAGCGCCCGGTTTCTGCAAAAATTGCCAGTTTGTTGATTTTTAAACAACCTCTAAGCAGCTCTGAGAAAAGATCATACATAGGAGTTGCTTATGTCCAAAGTGAACAGTATGTCATCACAGATAACAATAGTCATTCCGGTCTATAACCGCGCCCATACCATAGAAAGGACCTTGCGCTCGATTGATGCCCAGAGTGTGAGGCCTGAAAGAGTTGTTGTGGTTGACAATGGCTCGACTGACGGTTCTATTGAGATTGTCCGTGAATGGAGCCGTCGGGAGCATGGTTTTGAGTGTGTGATAGCCGAGGAACCACGGCGTGGAGCCTGTGCGGCGCGTAACCGCGGGCTGGAGAGCGTAGAGACGGAATTCGTGATGTTTTTCGACTCTGATGATGAAATGACCCCATCGCATGTGGCTGATTTCAGCAGCGCGATATCCCGGCATCCAGATATTGATATCTTCGGGCGTACAGTTTCGGTTGTCGATATCGCCGGGCGAAGACAGAAGGCATATTTTACATCCCGCAGCCCTGTTTTCAATCATCTTTTCAGAGGCTGTATGTCGACACAGCGCGTTGTGGTCCGCACATCGCTTGTCCGCCGTGTGGGTGGTTGGAATGAGGATCTTTTCGTGTGGAATGATTTTGAGCTCGGCGCGCGCCTGCTGCTTGCCTCAGACCGTATCTTTCAGCTGTCCGGAAGTCCGTCGGTAATAGTCCATCAGCAAGCCGATTCGATTACCGGAGTCTCTTTCAGTTCAAAAGCCGGGCAATGGGAAAAAACTCTGGACTGCATGGAGAAGCTTTTCAGAAATACCGGGCGCGTTGATCTGTTGAAATGGCTCGACTGCAGGCGCATGATCCTTGCAGCGGAATATTCCGGTGAAGGCCGGTCTGAACTGTCTGAGAAGTTAAGGGCGCAGGTGCTTGACGGAAACACTGCCGCCCGACGGCTGAAGCTGATCTATTGGCACAACCGTCTCTTTCACAGACTGACATGGCTGTTTGCCAGAGTGCTGTTTGCCGTATAGTTTTTTTCTTTCGGCTCGTTCTTTACCGCAGCATTTCGCTGACACGGCTGAGGGCCGCAAGGAAGCGGTCACACTCCTCTATCGTATTGTAGACGGCAAACGATGCGCGTACGGTGCCTTCGATGCCGAGAGCCGTCATCAGCGGCTGGGCGCAGTGATGGCCGGTGCGCACTGCTATGCCGAGTTTGTCAAGAAGCATCCCCATGTCGTAGTGGTGCTCGTTGCCTACGAGAAAAGAAATGATAGCACACTTGCCGGGTGCGGTGCCGAAAATCCTTATGTCGGGGATCTCTTCCGTCATGCGGCGGGTGGTGTATTCGAGCAGTTCGTGCTCATGCGCGGCAATAGCCTCGATGCCTATGCCTTCCATGTAGTCGATGGCCTTGTGGAGCGCGGCAATGCCGATGAAGTCAGGAGTCCCGGCTTCAAACTTGTAGGGCAGTTCTGCAAAAGTGGTCTTTTCGAAGCTTACGCTCTCGATCATCTCGCCGCCGCCCTGATATGGTGGCATTTTTTCAAGCAGCTCACGTCTGCCGAAAAGCACTCCGACTCCGGCCGGGCCATACATCTTGTGGGCCGAGAATGCGTAGAAGTCGGCACCAAGATCCTGGACGTCGATTTTCATGTGGGGTGCTGCCTGAGCACCGTCAATCAGCACCGGGACTCCGTGGCTGTGGGCCTCGGCCACAATCTCTTTGACCGGATTGACAGTGCCGAGCACGTTTGACGCATGGCAGACACTAACAAAACGGGTGCGATCGCTGAAAAGTGATCGGAATACGTCCATGTCAAGCGATCCGTCGGCCTTGGCGGGGATGACACGGATTTTAAGGTCTGTCCTCCTCTGCAGCAACTGCCAGGGCACAATGTTGGAGTGGTGTTCCATCACTGAGAGTATAATCTCGTCGCCGTCTTTGAAAAAAGCGCCTCCGTAGGAAGCCGCCACGAGGTTGATGGCTTCAGTGGTCCCGCGGGTGAAGATGATCTCTTCGGCAGAGGGTGCGTTGATAAACTCCCTGACCTTGCGGCGGGCCGCCTCCTGAAGTTCGGTGGCTTCCATCGAGAGTGTGTGCACTCCGCGGTGAACGTTGGCCTTGGTCTGCGTATAGCCTGACAAGACGGATTTCACCACTTCGTCAGGAGTCTGTGAAGTGGCGGTGTTGTCTAAATAGACAAGCGGACGGCTGTAGATCTTGCGGTCGAGAATCGGATAGTCGGCACGTATCTTTTCGATGTCAAGCATAGAGGTTGCAGTTATGGTTGTGGAGTGTGGGGTGGATTGCAGATGAGGAGATTGAACCGGAGCTGTCAGCGGGGCTGCTGATCAGCATTCTTTCGACCGGCAGCCGGCGCAGTCGCCGAGTGTTCCGGAAAAGCGGCGGTCTACGAGATGGAGCAGACGTTCGCGCAGTCCGCTGATATGGACCGTATCGATGACGTCGACCATGAAAGCCTGCATGAGCATGGTTCGGGCTTCGCTTTCGGGAATGCCGCGTGAGCGCATGTAGAAAAGCGCATCAGTGTCGAGCTGGCCTGTCGTGGCGCCGTGAGAGCATTTCACATCGTCATTGTAGATCTCAAGCTGCGGTTTGCAGTGCATTTTGGCTGTGGTCGATGCCAGAATGTTGCGGTTGCTCTGATATGCTTCGGTGAATCTGGCTCCTGGGGCAACGAAGATGCTGCCTTCGAAAGCGCCTTTTGATTCTTCGTCGAGGACATATTTGAACAGCTGGTTGCTATGGCAGCGCGGGGCCATGTGGCGGATGTCGGAGTCGTTGTCGACGTGCATCTTTCCTGAGCCGATCACCATGCCGGCCAGCATAGTCTCGCAGTGTTCGCCGAGCAGCGATACCGAAAAGTCGTTTCTGGTGGTGCCGCAGGTGAGGGTAGTGGAGTTGAACGAGAAATGCGAGCCGCTTTCCTGACGGACGAAGAGGCGGGAGTAGCGTGAAGTCTTCTCTGACGATTCCTCGATGGAACACACTTCAAGACGCGAGCCTTCGCCGAGAATCACTTCCGAGACCTGGGCTGCGAGATATGATCTGTCGCGGTCCTGGGTGTGGTCGCAGACAAGCAGCTGCAGTTCGGCTCCTTCCTCCAATACTATAAGTATGCGGCGGAATGCGGCGAGGGGAACCGGCGAAGAGAATACGTTGACCAGCTGCAGAGGTCGTTCTACGAGCACTCCCTTGGGGACGTAGATCATCACTCCGTCCTGGGCCAGGAGGGTGTTGAGCGCAACGGCCGGATTTTCAGCCGGAGCCACAGTGTTGTAATATTTTTCTATCAGTGAGGGCTTTTCTTCAGCGATGCGTTTGAGAGATCCGAAGATTACTCCCTCCGGCAGCTTTGATTCGAGCTTCGATGTAGGATGAAACGAGTCGTTGATTACGAAAGCCAGCAGAGTTGAGAGCGAGGGTACATCGCAGCGGAAACTTGCCGCCACATCAACCGGAATGTTGACGCGCGAGATGTTCACACCATAGTCAGGGGCAAACATCTCTTCGATCGAAGTTTTTTCAAACCCTTCGGTATTCTTGTCGGGGAGGCGTGATGATCTGACTATGGCGAGAGCCTCGCTGCGCGGAGCGTTAAGCGCCGGCGCCGAGTTTCCGCAGATCAGATCTCTGTTTTCTTCAAACAGACTGATGTATTGGGTGAGGGAATTGCTCATATGTCGTTCTCCTCTTTAATCCAGTCGTAGCCCTTCTCTTCAAGTTCGAGGGCCAGTTCAGGACCGCCGGTCTTGACGATGCGCCCTTTATAAAGAATGTGTACGAAGTCAGGCTTGATATAGTCGAGCAGACGCTGGTAGTGGGTGATTACGATGGTCGCGTTCTTGTCGGTCTTGAGTTTGTTCACGCCTCCGGCCACGATGCGCAGAGCGTCGATGTCAAGGCCTGAGTCTGTCTCGTCAAGGATTGCCAGACGCGGTTCGAGCACGGCCATCTGGAAGATCTCGTTGCGCTTCTTCTCGCCGCCTGAGAAACCTTCGTTGACAGAGCGTGAAGCCAGCTTGTTGTCAAGCTCGACGATGGCGCGTTTCTGGCGCATCATCTTCAGGAAGTCACTGGCCGAGAGGGGGGCTTCATTGAGATATTTGCGTTTGGCGTTGACTGCCGCGCGCATGAAGTTGACCATTGAGACTCCGGGGATTTCTACCGGATACTGGAATGACAGAAACAGGCCCTCATGGCTGCGGTCTTCGGGAGAAAGCTCCAGCAGATTTACTCCATGCAGATAAGCCTCGCCTTCGGTGACAGTATAGGCCGGGTTGCCTGCCAGCACACCTGACATGGTGCTTTTGCCGGAACCGTTAGGCCCCATTATGGCATGTACTTCACCTTCGTTTACCGTAAGGTTAAGACCACGTAATATCTCTTTGTCCTCCACTTTGGCGTGGAGATTGCGGACTTCAAGTAGTTTTTTGCTCATCTCAGATAAAAAATTGTCAGATGGTTTTCTTGACGGAAATCCGGACTGTCTTTTCAGACAGCAAAAGCCGTCACAATCAGACTGCGAAATTACCAAATTTCTCTCACCTACCCAAACATTTTGAGCGTGACTTTGGTTTGATGCTCCCACAGCTTGCATTGCAGACTGTTCTGATCGTGACAGATGGAGAATAGATCTTATTATGAATGTGTGAAATTCCGGATTAAATTTATAAAATAAAGGTTAAATTTGAGTGTGTAACAAAATTGTGTCGCATTTGTAACAAGATTGTAATATAACTGTCTTAACTTTGCATCGTGAAACAAACAGAGCTTCATTCTCTCATCAAAACATGAAGCCTCAAAGATATAAAATCAATACCGAAGCACGAAAATTTACGGTTGCAAAATAGTTTTTTAGTAGACAAAACCAAGAATTTATCACATTTTTTACAGAGAGGCTGTCGAGAACGACAGCCTCTTCTGTTTATATCTGTTTATAGATGATACCCCACCGCCGGTTCCCGCCTTGCGGACACCCGCTGACCGCAGTCCATCCGGCACCAGCCTTCTCAGCTTCTTGAGGATTTGCTTTCGGGAGAGGCTGCTACTTCCCAAGGGTGAGTCTTAGGCCGAGGTTCAGGTTGAAATTCAGTGGGCGGTCTTTGTAGATCGAAGAGATGTCTGAGCCGTTGTCGGGATAATAGCTTATGCCCGGCTCTATGAAGATGCCGAGATCCGGAGTTATTGACAGCTGTGCTCCGGCTGCTGCATTGAGTGACCATTGCAGCCTTTTTTCGTGGATGTCGGTGCTTTCTCCGGCTCCGGCTTGGTCGTTGATGAATTTGTGGCCGGAGAGTTTTCCGGCAACGCATTTTTCGGCCAGAATGCCTGCCGAGGCGTAGATTTCAAACCGATTCACGGAGGCGAGGCGGCATTTCA
This sequence comes from uncultured Muribaculaceae bacterium, assembly GCA_947179295.1. Classification (GTDB taxonomy): domain Bacteria; phylum Bacteroidota; class Bacteroidia; order Bacteroidales; family Muribaculaceae; genus Duncaniella. The sequence goes on along the minus strand of CAMXAZ010000080.1, from coordinate 3,794 downwards.
GGTTCAGCGGAATGCCTATGTAGTGAAGAGTCTGTTCGCCGGAGAAACTGATGTTTGCCTCTGTTGCGTCAACATCAGAGCGGAGTCTTGAGTATGTCAGGCCGCTTTCAAGACTCAAGCGTGGTGAGAGAGGGTAGGCTACGGTCAGCCCGAAGCGGATCGGCAGGTGGTGCTGCATTTTGAGGTTACGTGTATTCGAACTGCCGGTTTCGGGTGCTTGAGACTGCACTATGGGGCCGTCATCAGGATTTTTCATTGGGTCTGACATGAGACCGCTCTGTGATTTATAGCCGCTGTTGCCTGAAGGTCCTGAAATTCCGTTGCCGATCGAGCCTGAGGTAAATATGCCTACGGAGACTCTTTTCTGAGCATTATGGCTGTCTGTGGCAGAGACTGCGGGCTCCGTGCAGTCCATAGCCATACTATTGACGGTCTTGGGGGCAGCCGGCGATTTTTCAGAATTTTCGGAATTTTCATTGCTCTTCCGGTCTGAATCCTGATTGGCCGGTTTGTCATTGGTCTGCTTTACGGCAGCTGAAGACTGTGATGCCTGACAGTCGGCTGCCGTAGGGGCATTGGCCCGGTTGATCCGGCTGCCGATGTTTTGAGACAAGGTCTGCGCAAGTGTCTGCTCTGAATTGACCGGGCTAAGGAGGGTGTTGTCGGAAACATCTTTTGCGAGTCGGGTCGCGGTCATGTCCATCTTGCTTTCAGGCTTAAGGAAATACAGGCCTGAGAGCATTACGGCGGTGAGCAGAGAGGCGGCCACAAGCCATGACAGTACGGCGCCGCGTCGGTGCCCGCTGCGGTTTATCGGGGAGATCTGCTGACGGTCGGCAAGGTGCGTTTCGATCCGTTCCCAGAGACCTGACGGCTCGTCCAGTTCGAAATCCGTCATCTTGTTCCGTATGTCGTCTAACCAGTTGTCGTTGTTCATGAAGACCGTCTGTTGATGTATTCTCTGATTTTTGATGCGAGCAGAGCTTTTGCTCTGTGGAGTTGAGAGGCCGAGGTGCTTTCCCTGATGCCAAGCATCGAAGCGATTTCCCGGTGGCTTTTACTCTCGATGGCATAGAGATTGAACACTATCCGGTAGCCGTCTGGCAGCTTGCGTATGAAGTCATGGATTATTGCAGCAGGGATGTCGGCTGTTTCGGGCGGCTCGTCTCCGGGGTCGATATTCACTTCTGAAATGGGGCTAAAATCAAGGCGCCCGGTGCGGCTGATGAATTTGAGCGCCTCATTGACAAGAATCTTTGTCATCCACGCTTTCAGCGAGCCTTCACCTTTGTAGACAAATCTGTCAATCGAACCGAATATTTTGAGAAAACTTTCCTGCAACACATCTTTCACGTCCTCGTCATTCCGGATATAGCGGGAGCATACGGCTGTGAGATGTCTGATATATCTTGAATATATCAGTCTCAAAGCCGCAGGCTCGTTGTTGCCGATGAGCTGCAACAGGTCATGTTCGTTGTCAGCTGTGTTCAAAACCGCTATATGAAAAAATGTGCGCTAATTGACTGTCGAATTAGCTCTGTGTAAAAATATAACGTGAGGAAAGGGCAGATTCTTGCTTTCTGGTCCTCTTATCTGAGAACCGAGGCGGAAACAAGGTCTGACAGATCGTCATCGAATATTTTCGGACGCAGCGCCAGATCGAATTCGGCGGTCTTCATTCCGGAGAACGAATTCCAGCGGAGCTTGATCTTGACAGGTTTGTCACTTGTGTCCGACAGGTTGTTGAGGTTGAATGCAATAAGCGCGTCTCCGAAATAGCCTTTGGTGTCGCCTTTGGCGTCATGGCGGAGCTCGACTTCAAACGGATCGTCAGGATTTGAGCCGGTGAGCAGGTTGAGATGGTGTGGGGTATGTCCGGGGCCCCAGATTGTGCGGACACGCAGAGTCAGATAACCGTCTTCAGCCACAGTCACCCAGTCTTTCACGATCTCGATCGGGTCATCGCCGTAAGTCTCATCGTTCTTGTCGCCGAGATCAATGACGGGCAGCTTGGTGCGGATGCTGTCGATGCGGTTGACCGTAACGCCGGTTCCGCCATAAAATGATTTGTCGGGGGTGTAGCAGACAAGTGCGCGGACTTCCTTATTGCCGAAAGGCGATTTCTCCATGTTCGAAGGCACGAGGGTGGTCTTGTCATCAAGCACCATTGTAAACCCTCCGTTTTCAGTAGGGCAGACTGTCACGAGGGCGTTGGGGCTCGACGGACATATGACGTAGTTGTTGTTGTCATCATCATCAAGACACGACTGCATCATCGGCGCTGAGGCCAGAAGCAGGGCAATTGGCAGCAGATGTTTCGCTTTCTTCATAATTTATATTGATTGGTTCAAATTTATACTGATTGGTTTATTGCTGTTGTCTATCTCTATAAATCCGCTTTCTGCTGAATCTTGCATCCGTGGAATTAGATTTTTCGAAAAAAATCACTGAATCTTGTGTATCTTTGTGCTCAAATAGAACTTGCAATGGATATTAAAGACTCAGATACCGTAATTGCAGCCGCTACGCAGACTCCTGCCGGGCGTTTCGCGCCATCGCCTACCGGACGTATGCACCTCGGCAACGTGTTCACGGCTCTGCTTTCATGGCTTTCAGTCAGGAAGGCCGGAGGGCGGTGGATTCTTCGGATAGAAGATCTTGACCCGCAGCGCTCCAGAGAAGAATATGCGCGGCAGATTGAAGACGACCTCCTCTGGCTCGGTCTTGAATGGGACGAGGGTGGTCTGGATGACAGGGGCGATGCGGCTCCTTACAGGCAGAGTCTGCGCGGAGAGATCTATGAGACCTATCTCAGGCGCCTGGAGGCGACCGGCTACACCTATCCATGTGTCTGCACCCGTGCCGATATAATGGCCACCCAGGCTCCACACCAGTCTGACGGGCGTGTGATCTATGGCGGCAGATGCCGTCCGGCAAAACTCCCCTGTGTTTCGCCGGCTGAAAATCTGACGGTCCGTCATGCCGTCAGACTCTACGTGCCGGAAGATGAAATCTGTTTCTCCGATCGCGTCTATGGCCAGCAGAGAGTTTCTTTGGCTGCCGAATGCGGCGATTTTGTGTTGCGCCGCGCCGACGGAGCCTGGGCCTATCAGCTGGCGGTAGTGGTAGACGATGCGCTGATGGGGGTGACCGAGGTTGTGCGCGGGAATGACCTGCTGCTGTCCGCCGCCCAGCAGATCTATCTCTACAGATTGCTCGGCTTGCAGCCGCCCTCCTATGCTCATCTGCCCTTGCTATGCAATCAGGCCGGACAGCGCCTGTCGAAGCGCGACAGTTCGCTGAGCATGGACCGGCTGCGCGAGGCTTATAGCCCTGAGCGACTTGTCGGGTATCTTGCTTGGCTTGCCGGACTGCTGCCGGAGCCCCATGCCTGCCGTCCCGAAGATCTGATCGAAGCCTTTGACTGGAATTACATAAAGCCGCAGTCTGTAATCACAGTCTGACTCATTATACAATATATGACAAAGGAGGAGTTAAGACAGCTGCCTTAACTCCTCCCCTCACGTTTCAACTATTTATTTATGAGAGCCTCAGAACCTGGTTTCACAACCCGATAAAGAGGACGAGGGATGTAAATTTAGATTTTCCTGCTTGTTGTTGCTTCTTTATCTTTACTTACACTATTAAAACAACTGAAACCATGCTTTGAAGTGGTCAGGTGCGCTAAAAGACTTTAAAAAACGTCAAGGGGAGGGCTTAGAGGTTGTTTAAAAACAATAGTTAAAATCTGAGTGGTGTATCTTTTAGATAAATTGTTGCAAATGAGGAAGGAG
>CAMXAZ010000079.1 GCA_947179295.1 uncultured Muribaculaceae bacterium | reverse complement strand
AATACCCTCGCCTGCGAAAGTTTTGGGCGCCTATGACTCTTCATCTCAGTCACATAGCTCGCTATGCTCCTTCGATTCAGAGCCATATCCACCTCAAAACTTTCGCTCAGATTTTAACTATTGTTTTTAAACAACCTCTTAGACTCAAATCCGCCGGATGGAGCCTCACCCCATCCGGCCGGTTTTGATATTCCCCCACATGATTACCAACTTTCAAACAACTATTTATGGAACACATTATTCTCTACGCCATAGTCCCGATCATCGTTGTGATGCTGGCGGGCTATATTTCGGGAAAGAAGGGAATATTTTCCGGCGAAGACGCCAAGAAGTTCAACAAGGTTGTGCTTGACTACGCCCTTCCTGCCGCCCTTTTCGTCTCCATAGTCCAAGCCACGCGCGAAATGCTCGCCCATGACCTGAAACTGTCCATCATCTCGCTCGTGGGCATCATGCTCTGCTTCATGATTGTCTACTTTGTCTTCCTGATGTTCAAGAAAAACACCGGAGCCGATGCCGCCATCTCGGCGCTTATCAGCGGTTCGCCGACAATCGGCTTCCTCGGATTCGCCGTGCTGGAGCCTATCTTCGGCACCACTCCTACCGTGGCACTCGTAGTGGCTATAGTAGGCATTGTGGTCAACGCCGTCGGCATCCCCGTGGGCCTCTCGCTGCTCAACGCATCTCTTGAAAAGCAAAATCCCGGATCATCGAAAAACAAAAGTGCCTGGGCACCTGTGATCCACGCGCTGGAACAGCCTGTGGCATGGGCCCCGATCCTCGCCGTGATCTGGGTTCTCGTCGGAATACCCTGGCCTGACTGGGCAAGCCCTTCGTTCACTCTTATCAAGGGAGCCAATGCCTCAATGGCCGTATTCTCAGCCGGCATCACCCTTTCGGCCATCAAGATCTCTATCAACTGGCAGGTGATACTCGGATCAATCCTCAAGATGATCATGATGCCCGCCGTGCTGCTTATCATGGGCCTGATCTTCCACATGGACCCTCTGAACCTTAAGATGCTCGTTGTGGCCGGCGCTCTGCCTCCTGCATTCTCCGGCATCATCATCGCCGACGAATATGACACCTATGTGGCCGAGGGCACTTCGTCACTGACCCTCTCGGTCATCCTCTTCATAGGCTTCTGCCCGCTCTGGCTCTGGATCACAGACCTCTGCCTCGCAGGATCTTTCTAAAAAAGATTTCAGGCAGTCTGTCAAGCTGCAATGAAACTCATCAGGGCATAAGCGCCTGACCGCACTTATGCTCACCATTCAGATCTCCTCACCGACTCTACTATCCACCTTTCAAACCGACCGAAATGAAAAAGCAGATCCTTGACGGTTGCACGGCAGCCGCACACGTGGCATTCGCACTCAGTGACGTCGCCACCGTCTACCCGATAACCCCCATAGCCGCGATGGGCGACACCGCCCAGAAGTGGGGACTGCAGGGACGGCGCAATCTGATGGGCCAGCCCCTTGAGGTCAAGGAAATGGAAAGTGAGCTTGGTGCGGCCGGAGCAGTCCACGGTGCAGCGGCGGCCGGAGCTCTGGCCACCACATTCACAGCCTCGCAGGGGCTGATGCTGATGATCCCCAACATGTACAAGATTGCCGGCGAACTGCTGCCGGTTGTCTTCCACGTGGGCTGCCGCTCGCTTGCCACCCATGCTCTTTCGATCTTCGGCGACCACCAGGACGTGATGGCCTGCCGTGCCACGGGCTTCACAATGCTTGCCTCCGCATCCGTGCAGGAGACTATGGATCTCGCCCTCGTGGCCCATCTCGCAGCCATTGAAGGCTCACTCCCGGTGCTGCACTTTTTCGACGGCTGGCGCACATCGTCAGAGATGGACACCATCGACGTGATTGACTATGAATCAATGCGGCCCCTTGTCAACCGGGAGAAAGTAAATCTTTTCCGCCGCCATTCCATGAACCCTGAGCATCCCGATCTGAGAGGATCGGCCCAGAATCCGGATGTCTACTTCCAGAACCGCGAGGCCGCCAACAGATTTTACGATGCCTTCCCCGCAATAGTGCAGCAGGCAATGGACAAGGTAAGCTCCATCACCGGCCGCAGCTACCATCTTGTGGACTACCACGGCGCGGCCGATGCCGACAGAGTAATCATAGTGATGGGCTCCGCAGCCGATGTGGTCAGCGAAACCTCAGACTATCTCAACTCCGAAAAGGGCTACCGGACAGGAGTGGTGAAAGTGCGCCTCTACCGGCCCTTCCCCGTCAGGGAGCTGTGCGAGGCGCTTCCTCCGTCGGTGCGCTGCATAGCGGTGCTCGACCGCACCAAGGAACCGGGAGCCCGCCACGAGCCTCTGTGCGAGGACGTTATCACAGCACTCCATGATTGCGGAAAATTCCGCGACACCCGCATCATAGGCGGACGCTACGGTCTGTCAAGCAAGGAATTCAACCCATCGATGGTCAAGGCCATTTTCGATGAGATGGCCAAGGATGAGCCACAGAACCCGTTCACTGTCGGAATCACCGATGACGTCACCCGGCTCTCCATTCCGGTCACCGAAACCGTGGAGACCAATGTGGCATCCGGGACCTATCAGACAATACTCTACGCCATCGGCAACGACGGCACTGTGGGCGGCACAAAGCAGGTTGCACAGATCATCGGCGACACTCCCGGTCTCTACGCCCAGGCCTATTTCAGTTATTCGGCAAAGAAATCAGGCGGCTACACAATCTCACAGCTGCGCATCGGCAGAAAGCCTGTCACATCGGCCTATGCCATTGACGGGGCCGACTATGTGGGCTGCCACAAGGCATCATATGTAAGGCGTTTCGATATGCTCGACAAAATCAAGCCCGGAGGCATCTTTGTGCTGAACTCACCCTGGACTCCCGACCGTATGCCCGAAAAACTGCCCGCCGACATGCGCAAGGCCATCACTGAAAAGAAATTGCGTTTCTACAATATCGACGCCGACCGCATTGCCGCTGTCTGTGGCCTCAGCCCGCGCATCAACATGGTGATGGAGACGGTGTTTCTTTATCTCAGCGGCCTGATTCCGTTTGACGAGGGTGTGGCCGCCCTGAAGGAGCGTCTGTCCGAAACCTACCGCCATGAGGGCGGTGACGTGGTAAGCCGCAATATCAAGGCCGTTGACATGACCATCGCTGCTCTCAAGGAGATAAATGTCAGCGAAATCAACGGATGGTCTGACCCGGAGGCTCCGGCAAGGCCGGAACCGGCCTTTGCCGATGCCACGCTTGAAACATTCATCCGCACCATCCACACCCCCTGCATCAAAGGCCGTGGCGATCTGATTCCGGTTTCGGCCTTCTCGCCTGACGGGAAAATGCCTATGGGCACCACCGCCTGCGAGCATCGCCGCATTGCCACCCGTGTGCCTGTCTGGGATGCCGACAAATGCGTGGAGTGCACCGAGTGTTCGCTCGTCTGCCCCCACGCCGCCATCCGCCCCTTCATACTATCGCCGGAAGAGGCCGCCAAGGCCCCCGAAGGCTTCGCGCTCAAGGATGCCACCGGAGCTCAACAGCTCAAAGGCTACAAGTTCCACATCCAGAACTTTCCGGAAGACTGCCTGGGGTGCTCGTCATGCTCTATAATCTGCCCCGGACACGCTCTGACCATGACACCGCTTGAAGATGTGGTTGACCGCGAGGCCCCGCTTGCAATGTGGGCTATGGCCAACGTCACTCTCAAAGACCGACTTCTGCCGGCCGAGACCGTCAACGGCTCACAGCTGCGCCAGCCATGCCTGCAATTCTCCGGAGCCTGCGCCGGCTGCGGGGAGACTCCGTATGTCAAGCTGCTCACACAGCTTTTCGGGCAGAGGATGCTGATTGCCAACGCTACGGGGTGCAGCTCGATCTGGGGAGCCAACTATCCGTCAAACGCCTACTGCACCGATCCGCAGGGCAAAGGTCCGGCATGGGGCAACTCTCTGTTCGAGGACAACGGCGAATATGGCTACGGAATGCTCGTGGCTCTCGAACACCGCCGCAAGCGTGTGGCCATGCAGGTCAGGGAGCTTATTGACAGCCCCGACACTCTCCCCTATCTAAAGCAGCCGCTTGAGGCCTGGTATTCGGCAAAGGACGATCCTGAACTCTCGGCAGCAACCGGCTGGCAGCTCAGAGCCATGCTCGAACCTGTCAGAGATCTCAGCCCGGCCTATGCGGCCCTGCTTGAGGAGGCCGATCTGTTCGGGCGGAAAACCGTATGGGCCATAGGCGGCGACGGATGGGCCTATGACATAGGCTTTGCCGGACTCGACCATGTGCTTGCTTCGGGCGAGCCGGTGAAGGTGCTGGTCATGGATACTGAATGCTATTCCAACACCGGCGGTCAGACATCAAAAGCCACGCCTCGCAGCGCTGTGGCCAAATATAACCCCGACGGCAAGCGGGTGGCTAAGAAAGAGCTGGGGCGCATGATGATGACCTACGGCAATGTCTACGTGGCTTCCGTGGCCTTGGGCGCAAACTATCAGCAGACCATCGATGCCCTCGCCGAGGCTGAACGCTATCCCGGACCGGCTATAGTGATTGCCTACTGTCCCTGTCTGAACCACGGCATCCGTCCGGGCCTTGGCCACTCCATAGTGGAACAGCGACGGGCTGTCGAGGCGGGCTACTGGCCTCTCTACCGCTACAATCCGCAGGCTGTGGCTGAAGGACGCCCGGCTCTGACCATCGACTCTGTGATTCCGGGCGCTGACAACAGCGGTGTCAACGGCTCGTCGCCGCTGACCGAATCGCCCCGCTACCCCGATCCGGAACCGGTCAGCACTGTTGAGCAATTCGCCATGAATGAAGACCGCTATGCCGATCTATCCATGATCGACCCGACGGAGGCCGGAATACTCCGCCCGCAGCTTCAGGCCGACTGCAACCGCAACCACGAGGCCCTTGAACATCTTGCAAAGAAACCATAAAATCAAACATACGGCGCTATATAACAATAGTTTTGACGTTGATTTTGAAGCCGGGGGAGACGACGTTGCCGTAACGCCGTCTCCCTCTTTTTCATCAACGGCAGGTTCCTTAATTCATCAACGGCGCCGGGAGGCCTCGCGTCGCGCCTTTCTGCGCTTCTCGCGCTCTATCATGCGCCGCTGCCTGCGGTTAAGCAAGATCGGCTCCGCAGGTTCATCTTCAACCGCCTCATTATCGTCATCGTCATAATCAAACTGCTCTCTTATCTTCAGAAGTTCTGCCAGGCGCGCCATGTCAATGCCGCTTCCGGAGGCTTTGGCTTCGCTCCGAGACACTTCCGGGACATTCTTTCCGGCAGATTTACGCCGAGGGCGGCGGGGAGCCGCCTTCTTGCGCCGACGGGCAGCCGCCGAGCGGGCCATAGCTTTGTCAAGCTCACTGCGGATCAGCGCAAACATCAGCCTGACAGTCGCATCCGAGTCATCGGCCGGCAGACAAGCTCCGCTAAGATAATCATTCACGGCCTTGACCGTCTTCTCGGCAAGCTCATCGCCTGCACTTCCGCCTATGGACTGGAACGAAGCCTGAATGCGGCTGATGGTCTCCTGATAAAACTTCTTTGACACCGGACAATCCGGCAACATGCTGACTGACTTTGTATTTTTCATCGCTTGTAATGGCTGGTTCTGGTTTATTGATAATTCACACCCGCAAATATACAAGCGCCCGGCCCCGCTTTAGGTGCGATAATGCGGGGAGAGGCAAAAAAATTCAGGCGATCCGCGAATACGGACCGCCTGAGGTGGATTTTCAGAAATTGTTTAATAACAAATGCAACGTCTGAGATCAGTTGCTATCACTGTCCCTTGAGCCGTCGCCTTTGTAGGGCGGAGGGGTCGCAACAGTGTCTTTTTTCTCTTCCGAGTCTGCAGTCTCAGTCGTTTCGGTGACTTCTACATCGACCACTTCCTGACTGTCGGCGGCATCGTCTGACGGTTCTGCATCATGGGGCTTTTCGGATTCTCCGGCTGCTTCCTTTGCTGCATTTTCTTCGGCGAGGCGCTTGGCATCGCGTGCGGCCTGAAGCTCCATGATCTCTTCGGTACGAGATTTCCACTGACGCTTGCCGAATATGTTGACAAGGTCTTCGGCATACATGACTTCCTTTGTCAGAAGAGTCTCGGCAAGTTTGGCGTGGCCTTCCTTGTGATCGGTCAGAATCTGCTTGGCGCGTTCATACTGTTCGCTGATGATGCGCGACACTTCGTCGTCGATCTGCTTGGCGCGTTCACCGCCGTAGGGCTTGGAGAAGCCGTAGGCTTGACCGGTCGAATCGTAGTAGCATACGTTGGGTATCTTGTCGCTCATACCGTAATAAACCACTATCGCATAAGCCATTTTGGTCACTTTCTCAAGGTCGTTGAGCGCGCCGGTAGAAATCTGACCTGTGGTCAGTTCCTCGGCCGCACGTCCTGCGAGAGTCATGCAGATCTGATCGAGCAGAGCCTCCTTGGGAGTGATCTGGCGCTCTTCAGGCATATACCATGCAGCTCCGAGAGCCATTCCGCGTGGCACGATCGACACCTTGACCATCTCATTGGAATATTTCAGGAACCAGGAGACGGTGGCATGGCCGGCCTCATGGATGGCGATTGATTTCTTCTCGTCATCGGAAATTATCTTCGAGCTATGTTCGAGACCTCCGATTATACGGTCGATAGCGGCCATAAAGCTGTCGCGGTCAACGGCTTTCTTGTTGCCGCGGGCAGCAATCAGCGCGGCCTCGTTGCAGACATTGGCAATGTCGGCGCCGCAGAATCCGGCTGTCTGACGCGCCATCAGGTCAACATCTACCGAATCATCTGTCTTGATGTTGCGCAGATGCACCTTGAACACCTCTATGCGGTCTTTCAGCTCAGGCAGATCCACATTGATCTGACGGTCGAAACGGCCGGCGCGCAGCAGGGCCTTGTCGAGGATATCGGCGCGGTTGGTGGCGGCAAGGATGATGACACCGCTGTTTGACCCGAAGCCGTCCATCTCGGTAAGCAGCTGGTTGAGGGTGTTTTCACGCTCGTCATTGGCTCCCATGTTGGGGTTCTTGCCACGGGCGCGGCCCACGGCGTCGATCTCGTCGATAAACACTATACAGGGGGCTTTTTCCTTGGCCTGACGGAAAAGGTCGCGCACTCGTGAGGCTCCGACACCCACAAACATCTCTACGAAGTCTGAACCTGACATCGAGAAGAAGGGCACATTGGCTTCGCCGGCCACAGCCTTGGCGAGCAGCGTCTTGCCTGTTCCGGGAGGGCCTACAAGGAGAGCGCCTTTGGGAATTTTGGCGCCGAGGTCGGTGTAGCGCTGGGGGTTGCGGAGAAATTCCACAATCTCGCGTATCTCGGTCTTGGCTTCGGAGAGTCCGGCCACATCCTTGAATGTGACGTTGGTCCCCTCGCCTTTCTCAAACATCTTGGCTTTGGATTTGCCTACATTGAACACTCCGCCGGCTCCGCCGCCAGAGGCTCCGCCTGACATGCGGCGCATCATGAAGAACCAGAAGAACACAAGAAGCAGGATCGGGCCGAACGACCACAGCAGCGAGCCGTAGTCCGACGATTTGTCATACTTGACCTCGCCGTGCTTCACTCCCTCCTGATTCCAGAGGTCTATCTGATCCTCGAACTTGTCGGCCGAGGGTATGTCGGTGATGATCTTGGCAATGGTGCCTTTGTCGCCCTTATACTGGCTTTCCTTGAAGACGCTCCGGGCAAGAGAGTCGGAGAGCACGGCCTCGGCCTTGTTGGTGTTGGAGAACACGGTGATCTCGCCCACACCTCCTGTGGCTACATATTCCTTGAACTTGGTGTAGCTCACTTCTTTCTCGATAGACGTGTCGTCGATATAGAGCATACCGAGAAGGAACAGGATTATTATGGCATAGGCCCAGTACATGCTGAACCCGATCTTGAACGGTTTCTTCGGGTTCGAATTATTGTTGGGTGGAGTCGGAGAACTCATTTTGGGATCAATTGATTATGAGAGGATTTTTATAACAGTTTCTCAGTCTTCATCGGGATAGTCGGTGATGACGGCATCGCTCCAGAGCTCTTCAAGCGCATAGAGATCGCGGGTCTCGCGCTGAAAGACGTGGACAAGCGTGTCACCGTAGTCTATCACAATCCATGTTGAATTGCCGTAACCGTCATAGTTGTAGGGCTTGACGCCGATGTGTTCAAGGAGATATTCACGGATGCTGTCGGCCACGGCGGCTACGTGCTGGGTGGATGTGCCTTCGCAGATCACGAAACGGCGGGCGGCGGCGGTGTCGATGTCGCTCATGTCGACTGTGGTTATCTTGCGGCCCTTGCGGTCGCGGATTCCTTCGATGATCGAGGGCAATATGTCTGTTACTGTTTCAGTCATTTGTCTGATTCTGTGTAAGATTTGGTTGAAACTAAGAGCGTATTCTCTGTTTTTTAAGTGATGAGTGTTTAATTTAAACATGCAAAGATAAGCATTTTCCCTGAATAACCATAGATTCGGCCTGCGGTTGATTACGCCTGGAGGGTAAAATGTGCTTCGATGTTTTAACAACCGGTAAGGCGGTTTGGTTTTTGTTGATGATTCCTTGCCCCGTTTGTAAATATATGTTAAAACAAGAATCTTTATTTGCAACACTCGAAAAAAGCCCTTACCTTTGCAGTGCAAAACCGGAAAGGAACGCAGGGCTGGAGAGCCTCGCCGACATAAGATCGAAAAATTCCTTTCAGAGAGTAGTGAATGGCGATTTAGTGTAGTGGCCTAGCACGCCACCCTCTCACGGTGGAGACCTGGGTTCGATTCCCAGATTCGCTACTCGGAAAAGATGATTTCAGACTTCTGAAATCATCTTTTTTTGCTATATCCCTCCGGAAACCCGCCTCAAGCCGAATCCGGAGGGCGAAGCCCCTCGGAGAGGCTATGTTTTCGAGACATTTAAGAAAGATGCGATCTCGCCCGAAAGCCACCTTGCCGGGCACCCGCTGACCGCAGATCCGTTCGAAACCCACTTTGTCGGATTTCAGTCGATCGCGGTGCCTGCCTTGTCGGGCATTTACCAATCGCAGATCCGCCCGGAACCCACCTTGTCGGATTTCAGCCGACCGCGGTGCCTGCCTTGTCGGGCATTTACCAATCGCAGATCCGTCCGGAATACGTATTGTCGGGCGCGTTGTTGCCTGCGGATTTGTCCGGGACACGCTGTGAGTGCTGAGACCGGATGGTGATGTCCGGCAGGACATCGGTTTACTCGTAGCCCGTGACACCGCAGCGCAAAGCGCACAGGTGTCACGGGTTTACAATCCCACCCGGCATATGGTGTCCGGCCGAGGACACCGATTTACCGCTCCGGATGGAATACCCCCTTATTATCGCCATTTTCCAAGCCGTACATGATAGATTCATGGCGCAATTGCATGAATATGTGCCTATTTTTCATTATATTTGCGATAAGTAACTCTGAAAAATTAATTTATACTATATGCGGGATTTATTCAGAGGCAGAATCGAGGACTGAAGAGGGAGTTTATAGACATAAACGACCGATGAAGAACTTGATTCTGACCGGAATAAAACCGCAGAGAGTATAAAAGATCATCCATAGGTGATACTAATGTACATTATATCGTTTAATTTTGAAGAGTTACTTATTACAGAAATAATAAACCCTCATGGAACGGCAACGGGCAAAGATAATAGGTATCGCGCGGCATCGCCTCTCGACTGACGGCGATGGCGTGACTACGCTTGTGGCTTTTCACGGCTGTCCGCTTCGTTGCCGCTATTGTCTTAACCCGCAGTCGTTAGGCGACGGCGGACGTTTCCGCGAGTATTCACCGGAACAACTCTATGCCGAGACCCGCATTGACGAGCTTTATTTCATTGCCACAAACGGTGGCGTGACATTCGGCGGCGGAGAACCTTGTCTGCGTCCACAGTTCATCCGTGAGTTCCGTGGATTATGCGGTCCGGAGTGGCGGCTCAACCTGGAAACGTCGCTCAATGTGCCGACCGCCAACATCGAGGCATTGCTCCCGATGGTCAACACCCTGATTATCGACATCAAGGACACGAACCCCGACATTTACCGCGA
>CAMXAZ010000078.1 GCA_947179295.1 uncultured Muribaculaceae bacterium | reverse complement strand
CTATTGATGTCCTCGCAATCGACTCGATCTACACCCCGATTCAGAATGTGAAATACACAGTGGAGAACTTCCGCGTTGATCAAAAGACCGACTACGACAAGCTCACACTTGAAATCACCACCGACGGATCAATTCTGCCGAAAGACGCTCTCAAAGAAGCAGCCAAAATCCTCATCTACCACTTCATGCTCTTCTCCGATGAAAAGATCACTCTTGAAACGGACGAAACTGACGGTGAAGAAGAATTTGATGAAGAAGTGCTCCACATGCGACAGCTCCTCAAGAGCAAGCTCGTGGATATGGACCTTTCTGTCCGTGCACTCAACTGCCTCAAGAGCGCCGAGGTCGAGACCCTTGGTGAACTGGTGGTCTTTAACAAGACCGACCTCCTGAAATTCCGTAACTTCGGTAAGAAGTCACTCACCGAACTCGATGAGCTCCTTGCCAACCTCAATTTGTCGTTCGGAATGGACATTTCAAAATATAAACTTGATAAAGAGTAATTATAACGATGAGACACAATAAAAAATTCAATCACCTCAGTCGCAAGAAGGCTCATCGCGACGCTCTGCTCGCCAACATGACGATCTCGCTGATCATGCACAAGCGCATCTTCACAACCCTCGCCAAGGCTAAAGCTCTCCGCGTCTATGCTGAGCCCCTGATCAACCGCGCTAAGGAAGACAGCACCCCCAACCGCCGTCTGGTTTTCGCTCATCTCCAGAACAAGGAGGCTGTGACTGAACTCTTCCGCGAAATCGCTCAGAAGATCGCTAACCGCCCCGGTGGTTACACCCGCATCCTCAAGACAGGCAACCGTCTCGGTGACAACGCCAAGACTTGCTTCATCGAACTCGTAGACTACAACGAAAACATGCTCAAGGACAACGGCGGCAAGAAGCAGACCCGCACCCGTCGTTCTCGCCGTGGCGCCAAGAACGCAGCTCCCGCAGCTGAAGCTCCCGCCCAGGCAGAAACTCCTGCAGCAGAAGCTCCCGCAGCTGAATAATCTAAAGCTGACAACGAGATTCATTTATAAAAATTTCACCGGATTCCTCCCAAAGGAGCATCCGGTGAAATTTTTTTTATTATATTTATGCCCGTATCCCTGCGATATTCCGGCCGGAAAATTTTCCGGCTCGCAATTTTTGACTCTCGGCAGCCCTTAAAAGAGTCTGTATGGGTTTAGATGTGTGGTACTGAGTGATTTATGAAACCTTAAAAATTACAGCATCTGCATAATGAAAATGTTTACCTCCGGCGAAAGGCGAGGCCTCATCCTGCTTGCCTTGATTCTGCTGCTGCTTGGAGCGGCACTTGCGATCAGTGACCGCCGTCACGATCGCAACAGTGGCATGTCACATCCGGAAATCATAGCCGCAGATGAAGCAGGGGCGCAGGAAAATCAACAGGCCGTTCACGCGGATACGCTTCCGGGCAAAGGCCATAAAGAAGATCCGGACAAGAGGGTAGGGCGCAGGAAGAAATCAGGCCATAAGAAATCCGGCAAGTCTCTCCGGCAGCCACCCCCGCCACGGCGCCCCTTGGATCAGCCGGTGAATTGACAGCTCAGGAATAAGCATCCGGACAGGCGCATAAAACAGAATCGCATCCGCAATGAGGTCGGAGACTCTCGGCGCGGATGCGATTTTATTGTAATGTATGTGCGTGTCGCGGACACGTGGAGCGAAGTCTGCTCCGCTCAATCCTGATTACAGATTGCGGGGATCGGTTTCTTCATCGACGGGAATGTCTGTATTGACATTCTTCGAGCCAACAAGGCCGTAGAAAAGCAGATAGGCAAGCATTGCTACCACCAGCCAGTAGGAAGCCATATAGCCGATGCTGTTGGCAATGGCGTTCTGAACGAGAGGCATGATGCCGCCGCCTACCACCATCATCATGAATATGCCGGAAGCCTGGGCGGTATATTTACCGAGGCCCTCCACCGCGAGGTTGAAAATGCCGCCCCACATGATGGAAGTGCAAAGGCCGCAGAGAATCAGCAGGAAGGCGCTGACAGGCACTTCGGCTCCACCCTCATAGAGGAATTCAGGTACGGGGAGTGTGCTTTCCTTGGGGATAAAGATGGCAAGGATGATAAGCACTATCGCTGTGCATGAAACGGCTATGAGCTGTGTGCGTGACGAAACGGCTCCGCTGATGAATCCTGAGAGTGTGCGGCCCACGAGCATGAACAGCCAGTAGATAGCCACTATCGCACCTGCGATAGTTGATGCCTGGCCCACCACGCCGGCGCCGCTGGCAGTCTGATCGGCAAGATAGAAATTGAGGGTGCCGGGGATGCCGATTTCGATACCTACATAGAAGAAGATGCCGATCACGCCGAGCACAGTGTGGCGGAAGTTCCAGGGAGAGTGTGAATACTTGACTTTCTTTCCCGAAGTAGTGTTCGGTTCAGGAATGGCTACGAATGACAGGATCACGAAAGCCACTGCAAAGATGCCGATACCGATGAAAAGAAGCGGATTGACAGCGCCGATCTGGGTCTTGTCGGTGAGAACGCCGATGAGCATACCGACGAAGAACGGAGTCATCGTGCCTGAGAAAGAGTTGAGCGCACCGCCGAACTGCAGCAGCTGGTTGCCCTTGTTGCCGCCGCCGCCGAGAAGGTTGAGCATCGGGCAGACAACCGTGTTGAGCATACAGACGCAGAAACCGCAGATGAATGCGCCGAGCAGATAGATGAAGAAGTTGAGAGTGATGGGGAAAGAGTGTGCCACACCGTCAGCATTTGTAGAAGTAAAGGTGGTCACAACAGTGTCTGTCCCTACGCTGCTTGACAGGAACTGGACGAAAAGGCCGACTATGCCGACTGCCAGGGCCCAGAGAGCCGTTTTCTTGTAGCCGATTTTGACGAGCAGGTTTCCGGCCGGAATGCCCATGAACAGATAAGCTGCGAAGTTCATCATGTTGCCCATCATGCCGAGCACTGAATTTCCTTCAAACTGATAGCCCCAGATTGTACCGATCGGAGCTGCGAGGTTGGTAACGAACGAGATCATGGCGTAGATGAAAAACATCACCACTATAGCCACTATTCGCCCGTTGTTCTTTACGGTAGTTTCCATTTGTTGATTTTTGGTAGAAGAAAAATTATGTAATAAAAGAATTTGTTTCTTTGCGAGCCTTAGAAATTTGTGTTTGCGGAAAATATGGTTTGTATGACCGATAGTTTCATAACACAGCAAAGATAACCATTCTTTTTAAATAAATTTATCATATTGCGGATAATTATAGATTTTGATTGCCTTTTCGCGGAAATTTTTTGTCTAAGCCTATGATTCAGGGTGGCTTATTGTATATTTGACAGAGAGGACCGGGCCGTTTGGATAAGCCCCGGCATACAATATCATGACCGGCTGGAATGACTGCTTGAAGGGTGGCGGATTAGTGTTTTTACGGGTGCTCTTACAAAAAAAGTAGAGTTTTTTGTTGTCATTTCGACAATATTGCCTAAATTTGTAACGCAATTCTTCATAAAACAGACTGTTCAGTGCATGATTCCGCCCGAATGGGGCAATTGGAGAATCAACTGACACATTATATTCTCATGCCATAGCAGCATAGCAAACCATCTCTGCAACATAGAAACATATGGAAACTACTATACCTGCTTATTATAGCAAATCCACCTTATCCCCCGATCAGAAACATCGGGCCGCTTCTGTTGTGATGCGGCCTTTGACCTCATATTGATCCGCGGCAGGCTTTGAGCAATAAGTGTCATCAGACTTATTGTAGACAGCTGTTTGTCGGGCCGTCTCCGGATTGACCGCATAGATAGTAATCCTCTTTGTGAAAAGCGGGTACATCTATTTTATTTGTTACTATTGTGTGTCGAATTCCTTGCCGTTTTTGGCGGGGAATTCGTTTTTAATTTGTAAATTTGCATCACCTCACAAGTCATTCAGGCGAGGCAGTGATCGCCCCGAATGCAATCTGAAACTATTTTTATACTTATAAATAACCCCATGAATCTATCAGCAATTAACCATGCAGCCGACAATATCCGTGTGCTCGCTGCATCAATGGTTGAAAAAGCCAAGTCCGGTCATCCCGGAGGCGCCATGGGTGGCGCTGATTTCGTCAACGTTCTTTACTCGCAGTTTCTTGTGACCGATCCCGACGACGGGAAGTGGCTTGGCCGCGACCGTTTCTTCCTCGATCCCGGTCATATGTCGCCTATGCTGTACAGTGTCCTGGCTCTGTTCGGCCACTACACAATGGCCGAACTTGAACAGTTCCGTCAGTGGGGCTCGCCGACTCCCGGTCATCCCGAACTTCACCCCGAACGCGGTGTTGAAAACACATCCGGACCTCTCGGCCAGGGCCACACAATGGCTGTCGGCTGCGCCATCGCAGAGCGTTTCATGGCCGCCCGCTTCGGCGAATGGATGAGCCACAAGACCTATGCCTTCATCTCCGACGGCGGTATTCAGGAAGAGATCTCGCAGGGCGCAGGCCGTCTTGCCGGCTATCTCGGCCTCCACAACCTCATCATGTTCTATGACAGCAACCGGGTGCAGCTCTCAACAATGGTCGACGCTGTAGACCGCGAAGACGTAGCCGCAAAATATCGCGCATGGCACTGGAACGTCATCGAGATCAACGGCAACGATCCTCAGGAAATCGCCCAGGCCATCATCGCCGCACAGGGTGAAAAGGAACGCCCCACACTGATCATCGGCAACACCGTGATGGGCCGTGGCGTTGTCAAGGCCGACGGCTCAAACTTCGAAGGCCAGTGCTCTACCCACGGTCAGCCTCTGAGCGCATCAGGTGCCGACTATGCAGCCACTATGAAGAACCTCGGAGCAGATCCTGAAAATCCCTGGGTTATTTTTGACGATGTCAAAGCTCTCTATGACGAACGTCGCCGTGAGCTCCGTGAAATTGTCAAAGCAAAACGCGCCGAACAGGCAGCCTGGGAAGCAGCCAACCCCGAACTCGCCAAGGAACTCCACACATTCCTTGACAACAAGCTCCCCGAAATCGACTGGAAGGCCATTCCCCACAAGCCCGGCATCGCATCGCGTCAGGCATCGGCCGACGTGCTCGGAGTGCTCGCCGAGAAGGTCAACAACATGATTGTCTCTTCTGCCGACCTTGCCAACTCTGACAAGACCGACGCCTTCCTCAAGAAGACCCATCCGTTCACCAACGGCGACTTCTCAGGCGCCTTCCTCCACGCCGGTGTTTCCGAGCTCACAATGGCAGCCGTAATGAACGGCATCGCTCTTCATGGCGGAGTCATCGGAGCCTGCGGCACCTTCTTCGTGTTCAGCGACTATATGAAACCCGCTGTCCGCATGGCCGCTCTGATGGAACTTCCCGTGAAATATATCTGGACACATGACGCATTCCGCGTAGGCGAAGACGGCCCGACCCACGAACCCGTAGAGCAGGAAGCCCAGATCCGACTGATGGAAGAGCTCCGCAACTTCAACGGCGAGCCCTCGATGCTCGTGCTCCGTCCGGGCGACGCAGCCGAAACCTCTGTGGCATGGGCAATGGCAATGGAGAACTTCAAGACTCCCTCGGCCCTCATTCTTTCGCGTCAGAACATCCCCGACCTCCCCGCCGCATCAGGCGACCGCTTCGCCGAAGCCAACGCCGGCTGCCGCCGTGGCGGCTATGTGGTTGTCGAAGCCGAGAACCCCGACGTGATCCTCGTAGCCAACGGCTCTGAAGTATCGCTCCTCTGCGAAGTCGCAGCCCGTCTTGCCGAAGAAGGCAAAAAGGCACGCGTAGTCTCAGTGCCCTCGATCGGACTCTTCTTCCTTCAGGATGCCGACTACCGCAAGGCAGTCATCACACCCGGAGTTCCCGCGTTCGGCCTGACAGCCGGTCTGCCCTCAACCCTCCGCGAAGTAGTCGGAGCCGACGGCATGGTATTCGGCCTCGACCACTTCGGCGCATCCGCACCTTATAAAGTCCTTGACGAAAAATTCGGCTTCACAGTCGATCATGTCAAAGGACTCGTTGAAAAATTCATCAAAGCCTGATTCCTGGAGTGGCAGACTTGTTCTGAAACTCTATGACCAGGACCTTTGACGGGCTCTGCAATGTATCGCTTCTGCTTCCGCATTTTTGTCAATCGGCGGCAGAAGCGATTTTTTTGTGGAGCGGCTGTGCCGGCAGGCAGTTTGCATTTTTGGTCACTAATCTTCTCCTATCGGCCTATAAAAATCCGTTATTTTGGTCAGAAAGGAAGAAATTTAGCGATTGTTAAAGAAAAATTAGCTAAAATTTAGATAGAATGAAAAAAAAGTTATACCTTTGACGGTAATTTCCATAGATAGGTGTGGCTCCGACTGCCAAGCCTGCGTCTTAGGAATGACTATACACCTTAATTATTATAGACACAGTCTTAAACCAAACATTTTTCAACTATTTTACAATAATTTAAATTATTATGAAAAAAAGTGCTATCCTTGGCTTGGTAGCTGCTCTTTTTGTTGGTCATAGCGCAATGGCTCAGAGCAACCAAGAAATCAGCTATGTTGAGGACCCCTCTCAGGGCTATCTCATCAATAGCTTCTCAAACAACTGGTTTGTATCGGTTGAAGGTGGTATGAACTACTACTTCCGCAACCACAACTCAGAACGTAGCTTCCTCGACCGTTTCTCTCCCAATGCCGGCATCTGGGTTGGTAAATGGTTCTCTCCCATCGTAGGTCTTCGTGCCGGTGGCAACTTCACTCAGGTCAAAGGTCTCAGCAAAGACGGTGGTGTAGGTTACTACGGAACTTTCGAAGATTTCGATAAGTACAAACGTAACGAATTCGGCTTCAACCTCGACGCTATGCTGAACCTCACCAACTGGTGGTGCGGCTATCGTCCCGGTCGCGTTTACAACGCTATCGTTTACGGTGGTGCCGGTCTCAACTGGCAGTATGTGCCCGACTACGACTCAAACGGCAACCGTGACGGCTGGAAGAACGGCGGCAACAAGAACCTCACTGCCCACGTTGGTCTTATCAACAACTTCGCTCTCAACAAGCACCTCAGCCTCTACCTCGACGTTCGTGCAGCTCTCCTGACTGACGACCTCCGTTATGCAGGCAGCGTTTCAGCTTATCAGCAGAAGCAGTACATGGACCTCCAGGCTTACCTCGGTCTTACCTACAACTTCAACAAGACCACTTGGTCAGCTCCCGTTGTGCCCGTTTGCCCCGAACCCACCAACTGCGATGCTGTTGAAGCTCGTCTCCAGGCTGCTAACGCCCGCATCTCTGACCTCGAACGTCAGCTCCGCGACTGCCTCAACCGTCCGGTTGAAAAGGTTGAAGCCAAAGAAGGTCCCCTCTGCACCATCTACTACACAATCGGCAAGTCTAACATCTCTCGTGTAGACAACAAGGTGCTCGGTGCTGTGGCTGAAATCATGAAGCAGAACCCCGAACAGAAGTACACCGTTACAGGCTGGGCCGACAACTACACCGGTTCTGACCAGGTTAACGAACGTCTCCGTAACGCTCGTGCCAAGGGTGTTGAACGCGTTCTTCTCCGCAACGGCGTTAACGCTTCTCAGCTCAACGTAACCGTTAACAACGGCAACCTCAACGACATGGGCGAGAAGTTCGTATCTCTCGACCGCGCCGTAACTATCGAGGCTGACAAATAATCAGAGTCAACCTGCTACCGATAGAAAATAGAAAAATCTAACGAAGTTTTCTATATGACAATCCCCCGTGCTCAGATCCGAGCACGGGGGATTTATTTGTATGACACCGCAGCGCAGAGCGCGCAGATCTCACCGGGTTGCTGAGTCGATCATCTGCAATTCCTCATCGCTGAAAGCCGGCGAATCCAGAGCGCTGAGATTGCGCCGGAGCTGGGAAGTGGAACTTGCGCCTACAATCACACTCGTTACCTTCCGGTCACGCAGAATCCATGCGAGAGCCATCTCGGCGAGGCTCTGTCCGCGCTCTGCGGCCAGGCCGTTCAGCATTCTTACCGATTCGAGCAGGCCGGGAGTCAGAGAGTCTGATTTCAGATGGCCGCCGAGAGCAATGCGCGAATCTTCCGGAATGCCGTTGAGATAGCGGTCGGTCAGAAGCCCCTGGGCCAAAGGTGAAAAAGCTATGTAGCCAACGCCGTTGTCAGCCGCCCCGCTTATGATACCTCCGGTTTCGTCAGCGCGGTCGAGCATGTTGTAGCGTCCCTGATAGATCAGGCAGCGCACATCGCGTTCGGCAAGATAGCTGTAGGCCTTGAGTGCAGCCTCGACGGGCCAGCGTGAGATCCCCACATAGAGAGCCTTGCCCTGACGCACAATGTCGACAAGCGCCTGCAGGGTCTCTTCAAGCGGAGTCTCCGGATCGAAACGATGGCTGTAGAACAGATCCACATAGTCGAGCTTCATGCGGCGGAGGCTCTGGTCGAGGCTCGCCATAAGATATTTGCGCGAACCCCAGTTGCCGTAGGGACCGGGCCACATGTCATAGCCGGCCTTGGTCGAGATGAAAAGCTCGTCGCGGTAGGGTGCGAGTGATTTTTCCATGACAAGACCAAAAGTCTCCTCGGCCGAACCGTATGACGGACCGTAGTTGTTGGCCAGATCGAAGTGAGTGATGCCGTGGTCGAAGGCATAGTGCAGCATAGCCATAGAGTCGGACAGCGGATTGACATCGCCGAAATTGTGCCAGAGGCCGAGTGAAATCTCCGGAAGCAGTATGCCGCTGCGTCCGCAACGGCGGTATTTCATGCCGCAGTCATATCTTGCAGGGGCAGGGGAGTAGATGGGGTTTATCATATAGAGCTGTAATTTTTTGATGTTGACAGGTTGGGGGAGTTGCAAATTTACAAAATCCGGCATCCATCCGCCGCCATCAAGCGAGACAAATATGCGCTTTAGAAAGTGGATAATGTTATGGTTAACAAAATTTAACGGCGCAAAACGAATATATTAGTTTTGGGGATTAAAAAAATAGTTATATCTTTGCCGTGTCAACTAATGTATTAGTTTGACGCCATGATTTGTTATTAAACAGCCTCTAACTCAGACAGACATTTATGAAAGCAGGAAGGAAACCACAGATTCTGACCGAGAAAGAACTGGTCATCATGAGAATGCTCTGGGAGCGCGGTCCGATGTTCGTCCGCGAGATGCTTGAGATCTATCCCGAACCCAAGCCTCACTTCAACACCGTTTCAACCATAGTGCGCATTCTTGAAGACAAAGGCCATGTGGGCCATGAAGTCGTAGCCGCCTCCCACCGCTACTATGCCGTGGCGCGTCAGGAAGACTTCCGCAAGAAATCGCTTGCCCGCCTGGTCAGCGACTATTTCAACAATTCCTATAAGAATGCGGTTTCGGCCCTTGTGGAGGAAGAAAAAATCTCGCTTGACGAACTGCGCGAGATCATAGATCTTGTAGAAAGCAAAAATGCCGACAGCAACAAGTAAAACCGACATCCGGCTCTTCCGCTCAATAACAAAACTCTCTTTATATTATAAGGTATATGGGCATACTATTTTCCTACTCGCTCTACAGTTCCATTCTCCTCTCCCTGCTCTATCTTTCATATAAATGGGCGCTTGCAGGAGAGAATCAGCATGCCTACAACCGGACAGCCCTTTGGCTGATCTGCATTGTCGCGCTTCTCGGTCTGCCGCTGTCGCGCTTGGCCGCATCCATTGGCGCCGATGCTCCGGCTGCAGTGATGCCCGAAATCGAGATGGGGCAGATACAGATCGGCCTGGCGGCCGACGAGAGCACCGGTTCTCAGCCTCTGTGGCTCACCGCCGTGCTCTGGATCTACCTTTCAGGAGTAGTGCTGACGGCCGTGCGGACACTCTTGATTGCCTTAAGGCTGTGGCGCATCATCTCGGCCGGAGAGACCGTCAGCGAGGGGCCTTACAGAATAATTCTTACCGATGACCGAGGCATAGCACCCTTCAGCTGGTGGCGCTATGTGGTCATGAGCCGTAGCGACTGGAACGAGAGCGGGCGCATGATCCTTACCCACGAGTTCAAGCACCTCAGTCTGCATCATTGGATTGACCTGGCTGTAGCGCAGATCATAAGCATTTTCCAGTGGTACAATCCCTCGGCGTGGCTCATGCGCGAGGAGTTCAAGACCGTCCATGAATACCAGGCCGACAAGGCCGTGCTCGAATCAGGCATCCCTGCCCGTGACTATCAGATGTTATTAATAAAAAAGGCTGTCGGCGCGAGATTCCCGTCACTTGCCAACAGCCTGAATCATAGTAAACTTAAAAAAC
>CAMXAZ010000077.1 GCA_947179295.1 uncultured Muribaculaceae bacterium | reverse complement strand
CCCGACCCTCTGCTTGTAAGGCAGACGCTCTGAACCAGCTGAGCTAAGCGCCCTTTCTCGCTTAAAGCGTTGCAAAGGTAGAGAGGATTTTTGAATTGACCAAATATTTTTGAAAGTTTTTTCGATTTTTTTGAAAAACGGAGTCTGAAAAGGTGAAAATGAAGAATTGTTGGCCGAAATGACTGCGGGGCGGGTGGTGAGTGTTGGCTCTGACAGTTAAAAACGATATGAAAGGAGGTATGGAAAAAGATTGCCTGGGTGCGGATTTTTTTTGAAAGAAAGGTTGGAGGGATCAAAGTTTATTTTCTAAATTTGCAAAAATTCTTAATTGTAGAGTTTTTAAGAGTGTGTTTACTTTTAACTTTATGAAATCTTTATAGCTCTTTTCGGGCAATTTTAAGCTTTTGTTCAGTCATTATGGAACCCCATAACTCTTTCACAAAATCTAAAAACTGACTCGAAAATATTTTCTAAATCTTAACATAAGTCAAAATAAACACACTCTAAACAGAAATCTACAAGTGTAATTTGGAATTTAACCAATCTATAAAATCTAAGGCCTGACATCATGCAGCAGGAACAGAAAGAGCCGGCAGGCGGCCAGCAACTGGCGACCGGACCGGTTTCTGAAAAAAATATTGTCGACAGCGTGGTCATCATTCCCACCTATAATGAAAAGGAGAATGTGGCTGCGATCATCGAGGCTGTCTTCGGACTGCCACGTGAGTTTGACGTGCTGATAATTGACGATAATTCTCCTGACGGCACAGCCGCGATAGTGAAAGATCTTCAGAAGAAGTATGCCGGACGCCTGCATCTGGTGGAGCGCGCCGGCAAGCAGGGCCTGGGTACGGCTTATATAGCCGGATTCAAGTGGGCTCTGGCGCGGGGCTATGAGTTTGTGTTTGAAATGGACGCCGACTTCTCGCACAATCCCGCCGATCTGCTGAAGCTCTATGACGCCTGCGCCAAGGAAGGCGCCGATCTGGCCATCGGGTCGAGATATGTGACGGGTGTCAATGTGGTCAACTGGCCTATGGGCAGGGTGCTGATGTCGTACTACGCCTCGCGCTATGTGAGGATTGTGACCGGAATGCCGATCAACGATGCGACGGCCGGATTTGTCTGCTATCGCCGCCGGGTGCTTGAGACCTTGCCTCTTGACCATATACGTTTCAAGGGCTATGCCTTCCAGATCGAGATGAAATTTCTGGCCTATAAGTATGGATTCAGGATTCAGGAAGTGCCCATCATCTTTGTGAACCGCGTGCTCGGAACGTCGAAAATGAGTTCCGGCATCTTCAGCGAGGGATTTTTCGGGGTGATGCGGCTGAAATGGTCGAGCCTGTTTACGAAATATGAACGCAAGACAGTGTAAGCCTCGATCTTATAAAAATTAAACTCAAGCGTTGCAGATGGCTACCACCTTATTATATAATGCAGAGATTGCCAACGAAGGCCGTCGGTTCAGAGGCTATGTGCTTGTGGACGGACAGAAGATAGGCCGAGTGGGCGAAGGAGCGGCCGACGGTGCCGAGTGCGCGCGCCTGATGCAGACGGCCGACAGGGCTGTTGACTGCGGAGGTCGGCTGCTGATTCCCGGAGTGATCGACACGCATGTGCATTTCCGCGATCCGGGTCTGACGGAAAAGGGCGACATGGCCACCGAAAGCCGTGCGGCTGTGGCCGGAGGTGTCACCTCGGTTGTCGATATGCCCAACACCAAGCCTGCCACTGTGAGCCGCGCGGCGCTCGACGACAAAATCAGGCGCGCGTCTGAAGTCTCGGCTGCAAACTACGGTTTCTTTATCGGTGCCACAAATGACAATGCCGATGAGCTGCTGAAGGCCGACTACAGCCGGATGGCCGGCATAAAACTGTTTCTCGGATCGTCGACGGGCAATATGCTTGTTGACGACAACAATACACTCGAAGAGCTTTTCGCCTCCGCACCGGCGCTGATAGCCGTGCATGCGGAAGACGAGGACACCATCCGTGCGGCCCGCGAAAGGCTGCTCGACGAATGCGGCGGCTCGATTCCGGTTGAAAGGCATCCGGATGTCAGGCCCCGCGAGGCTTGCGTGAAGGCCACACGCAAGGCCATAGAACTTGCCCGGAAAACGGGCGCGCGGGTGCATATCTGCCACCTGTCCACTGCCGAGGAGCTGCAGCTTGTCAGCGAAGCCAAGGCCGAGGGCGTGAAGGTGACGGCGGAAACCTGCCCGCAGTATCTGCTTTTTGACCGTAACGACTTTCAGAGAGCCGGGGCGCGCATCAAGTGCAATCCGGCCATCAAGGAAGCGTCTGACCGCATAGCGCTGCTGCGCGCGCTCCTGCCGGGAGGCTGCATCGACACCATTGCCACCGACCATGCCCCGCATCTGCCCGCGCAGAAAGAGGGCGATGCGCTGACCGCCGCGTCGGGTATGCCTATGGTGCAGTTCTCGCTGCGAGCCATGCTTGAGCTTGTGGCGTCAGATCCGCAGCTCGAAGGCTGCGGGCCGGAGAGGGTGGTGGAGCTGATGTGTCACCGTCCGGCCGATCTGCTCGGCATCAAAGGGCGCGGTTATATCCGCGAAGGCTACTGGGCCGATCTGGTGCTGGTGGACCCTCTCGGATGCCGGACAGCGGTGAGCGACGCAGAGGTGATCAGCCGCTGCGGCTGGACTCCGCTCGCCGGAATAACTCTGCCGGCGCGGATAGAGATGACGATGGTCAACGGAACGGTGGTCTACGAGGCCGGTTCCGATCCGCAGAGCGGCGCGGCTATGGCACTCGAATTCGCTCCGGCCGGCGAAAAGCCCCAAAACAGGAACTTAGAGGGTGTTTCATAACAAGAGTTAAAATCTGAGTGGTGTATCTTTTAGATAAATTGTTGCAAGGGAGGAAGAAGCATAGCGAGCTATGCGACTGACGAGCTTCAACAATTTAGCAAAAGAGACACCAAGGCTCAGGTAACTTAAAAATTTTTACAAATGGAATATACTATTTCCAAAAAGACAATACAATCGCCTCCGAAAGCTTTGAGCGGCTATGGCTCTTCATCTCAGTCACATAGCTCGCTATGCTCCTTCAATTCAGAGCCATATCCATCTCAAATCTTTCGCTCAGATTTTAACTATTGTTATGAAACACCCTCTTATAATCAACCATGATAACCACATTCATCTAATCAAACCAATCTAATTATGTTAGACAAGACCAATGTCAAGACCCTTGACAAGGTTGTGGTCCGTTTCTCCGGTGACTCCGGTGACGGCATGCAGCTTGCAGGCAACATTTTCACAAATGTTTCCGCAGGGTTAGGAAACAAAGTGTCAACTTTCCCCGACTATCCTGCCGAGGTTCGTGCTCCGCAGGGATCGCTCAGTGGTGTGTCGGGCTTTCAGGTAAGTGTAGGTGTCGATGTGCACACTCCGGGTGACCTCTGTGACGTGCTCATCGCCATGAACCCCGCAGCGCTCAAGCAGAACATCAAGTTTCTCAAGGCCGGCGGTGTGGTGATCGTCGACATCGACTCATTCAAGGAATCAGATCTCAAGAAGGCGCTTTTCGAGACTCTCGATCCGTTCAAGGAACTCGATATCAAGGCCCAGGTGGTGGAAGTGCCCGTCACTTCGATGACCAAGGCCGCGCTGGCCGAGTCGGGACTGGACAACAAGAGCATCCTCAAGTGCCGCAACATATTCGCCCTCGGTCTCGTCTGCTGGCTCTTCGACCGTCCGCTTGAGGGCGCGCTCCGTATGCTCAAGGGCAAATTCGCCAAGAAGCCTGCCATCTATGAGGCCAACGCCAAGGTTATCGAGGCCGGCTACAATTACGGAAACAACATCCACGCCAGTGTCAGCACCTACCGCATCGAAACCGAAGAGGCTGTGCCCGGCGTCTATACAGATATCAACGGCAACACCGCCACCGCATGGGGCTTCATCGCGGCCTCTGAAAAGAGCGGACGTCCGCTCTTCCTCGGCAGCTACCCCATCACTCCCGCCACCGACATACTCCAGGAGCTTGCAAAGCGCAAGGATCTCGGCGTGAAGGCTCTGCAGATGGAAGACGAGATTGCCGGCGTCTGCTCGGCCATCGGCGCATCTTTCGCAGGCCATCTCGCTGTCACCTCGACCTCAGGCCCCGGTCTGGCTCTCAAGAGCGAGGGTATCGGTCTGGCAGTGATAGCCGAACTTCCGCTGGTGATCGTCGACGTGCAGCGCGGCGGTCCCTCCACCGGTCTGCCTACCAAGACTGAACAGACCGACCTCATGCAGGCTCTCTACGGCCGCAACGGCGAGTCGCCTCTGGCAGTAGTGGCCGCATCGACTCCGACCGATTGCTTCACTATGGCATTCGAGGCTGCGAGAATAGCTATGGAACACATGACACCGGTGATTCTCCTGACCGATGCCTTCATCGGCAACGGATCGAGCGCATGGCGAGTGCCCGAAGCGTCTGATCTGCCCGAAATCCATCCTCCGCTGCTGGCGCCCAATGCCATCGACGAAGCCTGGCAGCCTTACACCCGCAAGGACGAGGATCTGGTCCGCTACTGGGCTATCCCCGGAACCGAGGGTGCCGCACACCGTGTGGGCGGTCTTGAAAAGGACTACAACACCGGCGCCATCTCGACCGATCCGATCAACCATGAGAAGATGGTCAAGACCCGCCGCGAGAAGATAGAACGCATCGCCAACCACATCCCCGCGCTCGAAGTGCTCGATCCGAAGGGAGCCGACACCATCCTCGTGGGCTGGGGCGGTACCTACGGCCATCTGCGCACTGCCGCCGGCGAACTCTGCGCCGAAGGTCAGCCTGTGGCATTCGCCCACTTCAACTACATCAACCCGCTGCCCGCAAATACTGCCGAAGTGCTGCGCGGCTACAAGCGTGTGATCGTGGCCGAGCTCAACACCGGCATGTTTGCCGACTATCTCCAGGCCAAGTTCCCTGATCTGCACATCGAACGCATCAACAAGATCCAGGGCCAGCCATTCCTCGTAAGCGAAGTTGTCAACGGTGTCAAAAAAATCATGGAGGACAAATAATCATGGAACAGACTCAATATACCCCCGCCAATTATAAGAGCAATCAATCAGTGCGCTGGTGTCCCGGCTGCGGTGACCATGCGATCCTGAACACACTCCACAAGGCAATGGCAACCGTGGGTGTGCCTCCCCACAAGACGGCAGTCATCTCAGGCATCGGCTGCAGCTCGCGTCTGCCTTACTATATGAACACCTACGGTTTTCATACCATCCACGGACGTGCGGCCGCTATCGCCACCGGTTTCAAGGTGGCCCGCCCTGACATGAGCGTCTGGCAGATCTCAGGCGACGGCGACGGTCTCGCCATCGGCGGCAACCACTTCATCCATGCAGTGCGCCGCAATGTGGACATCAACATGATTCTGTTCAACAACAAGATCTACGGTCTGACCAAGGGTCAGTATTCGCCCACAAGCGACCGCGGTTTCGTGTCGAAATCGTCGCCCTACGGCACAACCGAAGATCCGTTCATCCCGGCAGAACTCGTGTTCGGCGCCCGCGGCAATTTCTTTGCCCGCAGCATCGACGTTGAGCTTCAGATCTCGCAGGAGGTGCTTGTGGCCGCCGCCCTCCACAAGGGAGTGTCGGTTGTAGAGGTGCTTCAGAACTGTGTGATCTTCAACAACGGCATCCACAACTTCATCACCGACCGCGAACACCGTGCGGAACGCACTATCCATCTGGTTCACGGCGAAAAGATGCTTTTCGGCAAGGACAAGGAGATGGGTCTTGTGCGCGACGGCTTCCTGCTGAAAGCCGTGAAGGTGGGCGAAGACGGCTACACGATGGATGATGTGCTGGTTCATGACGCACACACACAGTCGAACTTCCTGCACCAGCAGCTCGCCATGATGGACGGCCACGATCTGCCGCTGGCATTGGGTGTGATCCGCGATGTTGACTCTCCGGTCTACAACGAAGAGATCGAGGCTCAGATCGAAGAGGTGCGCGGCCGCAAGAACTTCTCGTCGCTGCGTGACATGGTTCTCGCCGGCGAGACCTGGACTGTGGAATAAGAGAATTCTCAGTAAAATCGATGGCCGGACAAGGCTTTCCGGCCTGATATAAAAGGCAATGACCGCCGGCAGAAGGATTTCTGCCGGCGGTCTGTTGTAAGATCCGGTCTGCATAGCGAATGCAGACGGATTTCGGGTGGGCTGGATTAACATTTGTTTACGAATAATTTATTGTTTTGTGCTTATATTAATAAAAATTACGGATTATGCGCTCTATTTTGCATATTTTAAAATTAATAAGGTAATTTTTAAATAATAATAATTTCACAATCCGAAAAAACTCAGTACTTTTGAAGGCTCAAATGTAAAGTTGGAAACACTCTTTGCAACGAGCTAAAGCCCAGATATCAAAAATTAACCTTAATAAACTACTATTCAGTTAGTAACGAACAATCATGACTAAATCTACTGTAAAACCCGCCGATGGTAAACTTGGCGTACTCGTAGTAGGACTTGGCGCCGTGACTTCCACGTTTATGACCGGCGTCCTCATGGCCCGCAAAGGTCTCGCAAAACCTGTCGGCTCAATGACCCAATATGACAAGATCCGTGTTGGCAAGGGAGCTGATAAAAAATATCTCCACTACAAGGACATCGTTCCGATGGCCGACCTGAACGACATCGTGTTCGGCGCATGGGACGTTTATCCTGCAAACGCTTATCAGAGCGCAGTCTATGCTGAAGTGCTTCAGCCCAAGGACATCGAGCCTGTGAAGGACGAACTCGAAAAGATCGTTCCGATGAAGGCCGCTTTCGACCACAACTATGCAAAGCGTCTCGACGGTGACAACGTGATGACCGGCAAGACCCGCTGGGAAATGGTAGAGCAGCTCCGCGAAGACATCCGCAACTTCAAGAAGGAAAACGGTGTTGACCGCGTGGTGGTTCTTTGGGCCGCTTCAACTGAAGTATATGTTCCGGTTGACGAAAAGATCCACGGAACTCTCGAAGCTCTCGAAGCAGCAATGAAGGCTGACGACAAGGAACACATCGCACCTTCAATGTGCTATGCCTACGCAGCCCTCTGCGAGGACGCTCCCTTCATCATGGGCGCTCCCAACACAACCGTTGACATCCCCGCAATGTGGGAACTCAGCGAAAAGACCGGCATGCCTATCTCAGGCAAGGACTTCAAGACCGGCCAGACTCTCGTGAAGTCAGGCTTCGCCCCCATCATCGGCACCCGCTGCCTCGGTCTCAACGGCTGGTTCTCGACCAACATCCTCGGTAACCGCGACGGTCTCGTGCTTGACGAACCCGCAAACTTCCGTACCAAGGAGGTTTCCAAGCTTTCTACCCTTGAGTCAATCCTCGTGCCCGAAGATCAGCCCGATCTCTACAACGCAAACTGCGGCGGTGCTGAGGAAGGCGGCCACCAGGGCTACTACCACAAGGTGCGCATCAACTATTATCCCCCGCGCAACGACAGCAAGGAAGGCTGGGACAACATCGACATCTTCGGCTGGATGGGCTATCCGATGCAGATCAAGATCAACTTCCTCTGCCGTGACTCTATCCTTGCCGCTCCTCTTTGCCTTGACCTCGTGCTTCTGAGCGACCTCGCCGCACGTGCAGGCCGTCACGGCATCCAGCGCTTCCTGAGCTTCTTCCTCAAGAGCCCGATGCATGACTACACTAAGGGTGAAGTGCCCGTCAACCACCTCTTCCAGCAGTACACTATGCTGAAGAACGCTATCCGCGAAATGGGTGGCTACGAGGCTGACGAAGAAATCGACTAAGCCTATTCATCACATCTTGATTATATTGACAGTTCCGGAAGAGCGATCTTCCGGAACTGCTTGTTTTTTACGGGGTGGCCAAAGAGTGTGTATAAACAACAGTCAGGAGGGAGACCGGCCTTCAGAGGGTGGCGTATTCGGCGGTGGCGTCGAAGCAGGGGCAGGCTTTGGCGGCAAAATCGCGGTGGGAATGTATGCGGGCCTTGGGATAGGCGAGGCGGAGATCGCTCAGGAGCTTCAGGAGGGCGGTTTTCTGGGCTTCTGTGCGGGTGTCGGCGGGTTGGCGGGTGCTGTCGGCTGTGAGGCCTCCTGCGTAGGCTATGCCGATGCTGTGGGAGTTGTGGCCGAGGCAGTGCGCGCCTGTCTCGCTCAGGGGGCGTCCGGTGTGGATTGTGCCGTCAAGGTCGATGAGATAGTGGTAGCCGATGGTGCGGAAGCCTCTCTGGCGGTGCCAGAGGTCGATTTCGGCCACGCTGACGTGGCGGCCGGCGGGGGTGGCGGTGCAGTGGATGATGATTTCGGTGATGGTGCGCATGGGAGTGGGAGAATTGGAGGTTGTTGTTGGAAATGGAGTGTTGTGTGTGTGCGGGCGGGAGGGGTTGTGCTTGCAAAGTTAATGCCGGGAATGCCCGGTTTTAGTGCGATGATGCGGGGAGGGGTGAAAAATACTTGTTTCGGGGCCCGGCAAAATAAATCCGGATAAAAATGAGAAATACCCTTTTGTGTTATATCGGTTCGTTTCCGCAAGCCTATCTTTGCACCGTAATTAAACAATATCCTATATGGACAGATATAACAGAAACAGAATTTATGTAAGCGAGGATGAGCAGGAGAAGGTTCGTGAGACCCGGATATTGCTCGGTGGGGCTGGCATAGGCAGCATCATTGCCGAGTGCGCCCTGCGCTTCGGCTTCGAGAATATTGTGATTGTGGACGGTGACAAGGTGGAGTTATCCAATCTCAACCGTCAAAACTATGTCAATAGCGACATCGGTAAATCCAAGGCGGAATGCCTCGCCAAGAGGCTGCTGAGGATAAACCCGAAGGCGAATATACAATACCATGACACGTTTATCGACAAGGGCAACGTCAAGGAGTTGCTCGAAGGTGTTGACATAGCAATCAACGCCCTCGACTTCAAGAGCGACATTCCGTTTGTCTTCGACGACCTCTGTTCAAAGAGGAAGATACCAGTCCTGCATCCTTATAATTTCGGATGGGGGCTTTCCTGACTATAATCAAGCCCGGAGGATACCAGCTCACGGAGGTGTCTCCGTCATATAAGGGATTTGAGGTCAAGATGGCGGATTTCGTGGCTCGTTACTGCACATTCTGGAATATGCCAAACAGATGGCTCGATGACGTTATAAAGGCATACCGCAGCGAACCGGGAGAGCTGCCTCCACCCCAGCTTTCTGTCGCTTCATGGATTGTTGCCGGAGAATGCGTAAACGCCATGTTCGACATCATCACCGGAAAAGAGGTGAAGTTTTTCCCGAAGTTCTATTTCGCCTCATTGCGCTGCGATCCGGCGTAAGGATTCATTGCCCTAAATCAACTGGTGGTTCTGGGCATATGCCACTGCCTCCGCTATGTTACGCACTCCCAGTTTCTGAAATATACTGCGCTTGCAGGCCTTGACAGTATCGACCGACTTACATATATTGTCGGCGATATCGTTCATTGTATATCCCTGTGTCGATAGGGACAGAACCTCGCGCTCGTTGTCCGTAAGCACTATCTCCTTGCACTCCTCCCACTTGTGGTCATACAGGGAGTATTGGTAGAACATACCGGAATTAGGCTTCTTCATGATGACATTACCCGGCTCGTTACCTGCCGCAAGGGAGATTGTGCATATCGCCAGCCATATCCTGCCATCCTTCGTCAGAATGAGCGGTGTCAGCTTGTGGTTGACGAGACGTTTGCGCTTTCCTCTCATTATGTGGAAGTCGTAGGATATCGTATAGTCCTTCCTCTCTCCTATGGGAAGTGTGTTGAAAAGCTTGAATCCCTTGTTGTTTATCTCCACCAGCATCTTAAGGTCTTCCGGCGGCACATAGTCTATATAGAACCTGTACCCGAAATCCTTTATCTTTTCGGCCTCGCCGCCGCAGAGACGGGCTATGTTGTTGGAGACATACAGGAATCCTTTCTTGAAATAGTCTATTATATATACGCACTGGTATGTGCTGCGCTCGAATGCCCTCGCAGCCTCTATTATGAGTCCGGTCTTCTCATAGTCAGACTCGTTGACGCTCTCCACCGAGTTCTGCAGTGAAAAGAAGTTCCCTGTCTTTATATTGGAGTCCATAACATTAGATCAAATTAACGATGCAAAATTAGTAAATCCAGTCATACAGGAAACAGAATACTACACAAAAGTGTAATTTTCAAAGTCAAATTTCTTAAAATACCCTTTTGTGTCACAATTGGGGAACAGTCTATACATAGTTTTGCGGAAAATTTCAAAACCGTCTCTTAAACTCGTAATAATATGTTACAACTTTCACTTAAGTCTCTATTTATAGTTATAATCTCAGCCATTTCTTCCATTTCTATTCAT
>CAMXAZ010000076.1 GCA_947179295.1 uncultured Muribaculaceae bacterium | reverse complement strand
GATTTACTCGTAGCCCCCGACACCGCAGCGCAATGCGCGTAGGTGTCGGGGGAAAAGATATTCAAATTATTGTGGTGTCCGGTCAAGGACACCGGTTTACGGCCCCGGACGGTCTCGCAGATGACGGGGCGTCGAAAAGGGGCCCTCCGGACGAGGGAGTGGTCGCAGGGGCCGGTGTGGCGGGCTCCGGAGGGGCCGGGAGTGGTGGCGGGGGATGAAAAAAGCCCGCTTGGTGAAGCGGGCTTGGTGTGACTCCTACAGGATTCAAACCTGTAACCTTCTGATCCGTAGTCAGATGCTCTATTCAGTTGAGCTAAGGAGCCGTTGTGTTGTCGTTTTTGACTCTGCAAAGTTAGAAATAATTATTCAATTGTGCAAAAAAAAATCTCATTTTTTGGTGATTTTTATATCCGGAGTTGCTTATAAGGGCTTTTTGATGTAATTTTGGATTGAAATAAAGCAGTCAAATATAATCACACACGCGCTAATGTTATGAAAAAAATCTTCACCGCCGCCGTCATCGCTGTCACGGCTCTGTTATTCCCGACAGCTGTAAAGTCACAACTGATTGTCTATGGCAAGCCCGACAAGTTTTTCGAGACTCAGGTCCATCTGCTGGCTGGTGGCAGCTATGTGACGGAAAACTATAAGAGCTGTTTTCCGGCTGTTTCTGATGTCAACAATTCGATGGGTTTTGCCTGGGGTGTGGGCTTCAGGGCCAAGTTCAATCTGACTTCTTTCGTCGGGCTCGGCACTGAGCTGAATTATCTGCGCAATTCGGGCAAACTGGATATGGCGGTGACCCAGGAGGGTGAGGCCAATGTGTCAAATGTATTCATCAAGAATAATTACCGCACGTTCAACGTGCCTGTTTTCGCGTCGTTCACTTTCAATCTGGCTCCTAAGGTGAAATGGAATGCCGACGGCGGTATCTTCATGAGTTTTGGCACAGGTGGCAAGCAGAAGGCCACGATATATAATGCCAAGGTCAATGAGCTGGGACAACTCGTGACAAACATATCGCATCCGACGGCCGATTACTACAAGAGCGACCGCGGATTTATCAATTCATACCGCGATTTCGACATGGGCCTGCATCTCGGCACGGGCCTTACGTTCATGAACAAGATCTCGCTCGGAGTGAGATGCCAGTTCGGTTTCCGGAATGTGGCTATGGGCACAAGTGCGGCGATAAAGACTCCGAATTCCCATAATGTCAATGTGATGGCTACCGCGGGCTATATTTTCTGATATTTCCCCGGATGTTTCTTCCGAATCATATAAGCTCCATCGTGTTATCAAGCCTCTCCGAGGCAGATATGGCGACGGTTTTGTGCCCCAGGCATCGCTCGGCCCTGCGGGCACTTCGCTTACCCTGGGGTTTCGAAAATTCAGCCTCTCCGAGGCATTGACGGCAGATATTTCTGATCGGGTTGCGGATCGGGTCGCGGAAGATGCCGGAGGCGGACGGAATTTCGTCGGCGGAGGCGGGTGCTCAGATGAGGTCGCGGAAGATGTCAAAGGCGGCCAGGATTTCGTCGGCAGATGCGGTGCGGTCGATCAACGGCTGTCCGGGGGCTGAGAGGAGGGTGAAGTTGATCTGCGAGGGAGTGTCGTTTTTCTTGTCGTGGCGCATATATTCGAGGAGAGCCTGATAGTCGTTGCATGAAACGTCGGGCGATCCGTAGCCCTGTTCTTTCAGATAGGCGGCATAGCGGTAAAGCTCGGCCGAGGGGAAGGCTTCGAGCGAGTGGGAGATGATCATTTCGACCAGTATGCCGAAGGCGACCGCATAGCCGTGGGGCATGGGGCGACCTTTGTGCATGGCGAGTGCCTCGAAGGCATGGCCGGCTGTGTGGCCGAGGTTGAGGGCACGGCGTATGCCTTTTTCGCAGGGATCTTCCTCGACTATGCGCTCTTTGACGCGCACACTTCTTTCGAGCAAGGGGAGCAGGCGGCTAAGGTCGGCGTCAAGAATGTTGAAATCAAGCAGTGCGGCATAGTCGGCGGCTGACGAGAGAAGACCGTGTTTCAGCATCTCGGCATAGCCTGAGAGCAGTTCGGTTTTCGGAAGTGATTCAAACAGTATTGTAGAGATGACCACTGCATCAGCCGGGGCAAAGGCTCCGATCTCGTTTTTGAGCCCTTCGAAGTTTATGCCTGTCTTTCCGCCTACGGCCGCATCGACAGCCGAAAGCAGAGTGGTCGGCACATTGATGAAGCGCACTCCGCGCTTGAAGGTGGCTGCTGCAAATCCGCCCATATCGGTGACAACGCCGCCACCTATATTAATTACGAGTGATTTCCGTGTGGCACCCTGGCTGATCAGGCAGCTCCAGATGTGGCTCAGAGAGTCGAGGTTCTTATGGTCGTCTCCCGCAGGGACGGTGATCACCGGATAGTCGAGTCCGAGTTTCGGGAGCACTGCCTCCGAGACGTTGGCATCGGTTATTATGTGGACGCTCGCGGGTGCGAGTTGGCTGACGAAAGTTCTGATAGCTTGGGCTACGTCATTTGTGTAAACTATTTTCTGCATTTGAAAGGCGGTTGGTGTAAGAGACAGGGTTAATGAAGTTCAGGTGCGCTTAGAGCCGGCTCTTAATAGTCAGCGGTGATGGTCAGCAGCGAGAGGAGCAGGGTCGGAAGCATGTGGGCGCATTCAGGCATTGAGCTGAACACCACTGCGGCTCCGGCTTCCTCCATAGCTTCGCGGGGTATGGGGCCGGTGGTCACTCCGATAGTAAAAGCTCCGGCACGGTCGCCGGCTTCGACTCCGAGAGGGGCGTTTTCAACTACTATCGACTGCGAGGGGCTTACTCTTGCAAGCTGCATGGCTTTGATGAAGGGTTCGGGATGAGGCTTCCCGTGGGTGACGTTGCGGGCGGTGATGCGTTTGTCATCGTCAAACATTCCGGGGAAGTCGCGCGAGATGTTGTCAAGCACCGACTGCTGTCCGGAGCCGGTGACAAGCACGCGCTGCATTCCCACTTCGCGGAATACGGAGAGCATATCGAGAGCTCCCTCCATAGGAAGCACCGGCGGCAGTTCTCGGAAATATTCGGTTTTGCGCTGATAGAGCGAGGTTTTTTCTTCATCTGTGGCATCGCGTCCGAACTGGCGCCGGAACAGGGCATTGATTGTCGATGCTCCGGTGCGGCCTTCGTAGAGATAGAATTCGTCGCGTGTGCACTCGACTCCGAGCTCGGTCATGAGCCGGTGCCATGCGCGGGTGTGGTTTTTCATCGAGTCATAGAGGGTTCCGTCCATGTCGATGAGAGCCGCGCGCGGGGTGACGCGCTCGTAGTGATGGCGCTTGAGAAAGCGGAGTATTTCAGGGGCAAAGGGAAGCGGGGGCTGTGTCATTTGCGTTTCTTTTTCTGTTTGGCGGGCAGGACCGGAGTGGCCGTGACGGTGGTGTCGGGGGCCGGGATCAGTCCTTCCTTGATGAAATATAGCGAATCGGCGTGAGAGAGTGTGTCGGCAACCGGATCACTGTCAGCCGGACCGACGGCGTGATTGCCGGAGAAGTCGAGACTGTTGATTTTGGCCGACCTTACACCGCGTCGGAATATGTTGCCTATCTCGCGCACGAGGTTGATGCGGGTGGTGTCAGCTATGGCAACTGTGTGCGGGAGGTTCTTTTCGTTGAACTTGGCGCGGCCAAGGCGTATCTTCATGTGGTCTACATCGCCTTTGATGTTGATGCCGAACTTGAACGGCAGAGGCGATTTGAGCACGGCCACGTGATAGTTGAGGTTCATGGCCATGTCATTCGAGCCCATTACGCCGAGCTTGTAGCGGTCGAGATTGAAGATGAAGGGGAAGAGTTCGAGCTGCGAGTTGTTGACTATCATCTCGACGTTCATGCTGTCGATGACGTTTTTATCCTTGTGTTTGAACAGTAGCCATTTGCCAATTGTGCGGAATGTCTCCTGATCAATCAGCACAAGGCTGTCGCCTGAGAGCTTGACGGCCGCTTTCAGAGTCGGTATGTCAAGGTTCATGTTTGAATCCAGTCCGGTGGTAGCGGCGATGTCGGCGTTGATGATGCCGCTGATGTCAGAGAGGAGCGGCATGATGGTGTCAAGCGACGGAACGAGGTCGAGGAACTGGGCTATGTGGAAATCATTGACTCTGAGGCCGAAGGCAAAGGTGGCGTCATGTTTTGTCGGCGCGCTGTAAAGGGCGTTGAGATTGAGCGATCCGACATCGGAGCGGGCTGTCATCTGCTCCAGATTTATAGCTCCCTTGTAGACGTTGAGTTTTCCGTTGAAGTCGTGGAAAACCATGTTGGAATACAGTATGTCAGAGGCATGTACCTTTAACGTGCCTTCAATATTAGCCGGAACTACGAGCAGGGCTGCGGTGTCGGCTCCGGCCTGGACCGAAGCGGCAAGCACGGCCTCATTGTCGGTGTCAGGCGCGACGAAAGTTCCTGTAGAGTCTTTTTCGGCAAACGCGGCGCCTGAGAAAGCGGCTGCGGCGAGCTGGTTGATGTCAAGAGTGTCGCCTGAGAGAGTGAAGTCGAGTTTAAGAGGCTGCGAATGGGTTCGTGATGTCAGGGCCTTGGTGATGTTGCTGATTGATCCGTTGATGGTCAAGCCGCTGTTGCCCGACCGCAAGCGGGTGTCGGAAATGGTGACGGAGTCTGATGTAAAGCGCATGTTCAGATCTGTCAGACTGTTGCGCAGCGGGAAATAGGGGGTGAACACGGCCACTCGCTCGGCGCGCAGAATGCCTTTCGCATCCCAGTGGCGCATGAGGCGGCGCATGGAGTTGTCGACCGAAATGTCAATCACCTCTCCGTTGGCCACGGCGGCGCTGTCGGCGTTCAGACGGTTGTTTCTACGGGTCCGTCTGATCGAAGCCGCGATGCTGCGCAGGGAGTCCTGAGACAGTTCGGGGTGAGCCACTGCGAGAGAGTCGAGCAGACGGCTGTTGCGCGGGGCGGCAGGAGGGAGCGAGTCGGGGTGGACAGTGACATAGAGCAAGGCCTTGCGCAGCATGGCCCGGTTGACGCGGTCGCCATAAAAAGCGCCTTCGGTAGCCACATCCAGGTGGAGCTGGGGCTTTTTGGCATCGCCTTTGTAGCGGCGGAGTGTGGCCCCGACGGTTGCCTTGCGCAGACGCACCCGCAGAGAATCTTCCTGCGATTTGAAGAAGAGTTTTTCAGCCACTATGCGCGCGCCGAGGGGATTGATCACGGTTGTGTCGGCCGATGAGGCTGTGTTGCGGCTCCCGACACCCATTTTCAGTCCGTTGCCTATGAGGGTCATGCCGGTGACATCGGCTGCGATGGTGTCGATTTTCAAAGATGCCGTGAGCATCGAGTCGACGGCCACATCTCCGCGGGTGAATGAGGAGTTGGTGCCGAGTTTCAGCTCCACGGTGCGGGTGTAGAGGTCGGCCGGCAGTTCAGGCATCGAGGCGCGGAAGTCACGCAGAGTGGCGTCGCCGGTCAGGCGTATGAGGTGGAATTTTTCTTTTGTAAGATAGCTCTGACGCAGTGCGAAACGGCTGTCGGCTCGCAGGTTGCCCGACAGTTCGCAAGGCAGTTTCTTGAGCAGGGCCGAGGGGAGGCGGTCAATGTCTATGCCGCCGCGGAATGTGCCTTCGGCCGAGGGGTCGGAGATCAGATTGGCGAAGTCGGCTATCAGTTCGAAGCCTACTCCGTCGCCTATGGCCGAGAGTTTCTTGAGGCTTACGGTCGAGCGGTCGAGATCGCGCCCGTCAATGTCAGCCTCGGCCGAGAATGAGAAGCTTTTGAGGTTCAGACGCTCGTAGCGCGCACGGCATTCGGGTAT
Organism: uncultured Muribaculaceae bacterium; assembly: GCA_947179295.1. GTDB lineage: Bacteria > Bacteroidota > Bacteroidia > Bacteroidales > Muribaculaceae > Duncaniella. The sequence goes on along the minus strand of CAMXAZ010000076.1, from coordinate 4,678 downwards.
CTCGACAGAGAGATGGCAGGAAGGAATCGAGTCGACAGCCGGAGCATAGGGGGCGGTGAGCTTCAGTGCAAGGCTGATTCCGAGGTCGGTCTCGATTTTTGAGAGTTCGCCGGCATAGGCGGCGGGGACGAGAGCTGCCAGATCGTTGTAGGGTGTCAGCGGAAGGTTGAAATCCAGAGTGTTGACCCGCAGAGTGTCAGTGAAATCCACATCGGCCGAGAGCGATGCGTTGACCTTGCCGGTCCGCAGCGCGAAATCGTCGAGAGTCACCTGATAGGGGTTGTGGCGGTTCCAGCCTATGTTTCCGCCTATGCCGAAACTGAGATCTTCGAGAAGCAGCGCGGGCATTTTCAGATCGGTCAGACCCTGGAGGTCGAGTCTGTAGACCGGCGCATTGTTCCCGCTGAGACCGGCGGTGGTGAGGCAGAGCATCGCGTCGATCGAGTCAGGCACAGAGAGATAGCGCACCGGCATTGAATCGCGGATCTCGAAGGTTCCGAATGAAATGTCAGGGATCAGCAGCGGTCCGGAATCCTTTTCAGTCTCTTCGGATGGCGGGAAAATATCGAGGTTTGACAGCGCGGGGGTGAGCTGGACAATGTTGATGCGCGGATTTTCAAATATGATGTCATAGAACGCCAGCGCTCCTACCGAAAGTTTCGGAATGTTTATGGCGGCGTTGAAGTGGCGCAGCGACAGAAGCGAGTCGGCACAGGCAGGGAGCTTGGCGGTCTGTGAGGCCGGAACCGAGTCGAAGGCCTTGCTCCTGACCGAGAGGTCGCGCACGTCGAGTTCGAGCCGCGGGAAGGTGCTCCAGAATGACAGTTCCATGCGCCCGATGCTGACATCGGCGTCGAGATACTCGTTGGCATATTTCTCGACGAGCGGTGTCAGCCGTTCGGGTTTGAGATATGAGACGGCTATGGTGATCACAACGATGACCACCACAAGAAGTCCGAGAATGGTGAAAAGCAGTGTGCGCAACACTTTTTTCCAGACGGACTTTTTAGTCTTTTTCTCTTTGCCCTCAGGGGGGTCGGGCTTTTGCTGCTGATCGCTCATGAGAATGAATTTTTAGTGGTTTGTTTGTGCTTATTCCTCTGGTTTGCGGGCTGTGATGTGGAAGCAGGGCTGCCCTACTTCATATTTCACCCAGATCTTGCCTTCGTCACGCATGGAGCGCAGTACTTCCGAGAGCACTCCTTTGAGATCGTCGGTACTGCGGGCGTCACCGGCCGAGTTGGCTATGAACGAGGCGTAGGATATGTCGAATGTCGTGCCCAGCTGGTGGACCGACGAGTCGATGGCGTTGCGGTTGCGGCGGCGCAGGCGCTTGACGGTGCGTGGTGTGCGCAGGATACTTGTCACCTTTATGCGGTAGTCGCCTCCGCCCCTTGCCTCAAGGCTGTCGCGGAAGCGGCGCCCGATTTCGCGGAGGCGGCCGGCGGCGGCCGGCACAAGGTAGGGCCGCGAGAAAATCAGGGTGTCGACATAGTAGTCGGCGCAGGTCGTGATCTTGACTATCGGTGAACGCAGCTTCCAGTGTGAGCGGGTGTCGGTCAGAGGTTCCAGCCCATACTGCTCGGCCTCGGCCCAGTGGATGTAGTTGCTGTCATTGAAGTTCTGTTTCAGACTGCCGAAATAGTTGACTTTCAGCCGTCCGTTTGGATCGGGCATCTCCGGCAGATGGCCTCTGTAGGGGCTCACGGTGTCCACCTCAAGGTCGTAGACCGAGGTGAAGCGCGACACTTTCACTTCGGGCACCACTACCGAGCCGTCGCTCTCGCCGTGATGGGTCGGGGTGCACATAACCACACACAGACTGATGAAAAGCATCAGAGGGAGCAGGAGTCTGAGAGTCTTGACAAGGCTGAAACGGCGTCTGGGTTTGCGTCGGCTGACGGGCTGGTTCATCGTGAGGTGCGTGTGCGGGTTGCTGCGGTTAGAAAATCAATCGTTATCAAGGACAATGCCGGCGAATTCGAGGGCTTCGCGTCGTTCCACGCAGGTGCCGCACTTGCCGCAGTGGTGTTCGCCGCCTTTGTAGCAGGAATATGTGTGCGAGTAGTCTACACCTAAGTTTTTGCCTCGTAAAGCGATTTCTCCTTTTGTCATATCAGTATAAGGCGCGAGGAGTTCAAGATGTTCATAGGTGCCGTCAGAAATCGCGGCTCCCATCGAACGGACAAATTCCGGACGGCAGTCGGGATAGATGGCATGGTCGCCGGAATGGTTGGCGATCATGACTTTTTTGAGTTCCATGCTTTCGGCAAGCCCTGCGGCCACGGCGAGCATGATGCCGTTGCGGAATGGCACCACGGTGGAGCGCATGTTGTCATCGGCATAGTGGCCCTCAGGAATCTCGTCGGCTCCGGAGAGAAGTGAGCTCCTGAAGTAACGGCCCATGAATTCGAGGTCGATCTCGATCCAGCGGATGCCGAGGCGTTCGCAGTTCCAGCGCGCACATTCGGCTTCGCGGCGGTTGTGGTTTGAGCCGTACTGGAAGGTGACGGCTGCTGCTATGGTGTCGGCGTAGTCCCAGAGCATGGTAGTGGAGTCCATGCCGCCTGAGAGCACCAGAAGTGTATCTTTTGCCATATCTATATATTATGGTGTCAGTTTGTGAAACAGGTCTCAGAAATCCGAGGGGAATGAGTCGAGCATACGGCGGCGGGCCATTTCCTGATGTTCGCTGTCGCCGTGGTTGGCGAAGGGGAGTATGGCTATTCCGCCACGCGGGGTGAAGATGCCTTTGACTTCGATGTAGCGCGGGTCCATGAGAGCTATGAGGTCTTTCATGATGATGTTGACGCAGTCTTCATGGAAATCGCCGTGGTTGCGGAAGCTGAAGAGGTAGAGTTTCAGGCTCTTGCTTTCGACCATCTTCTCGCGCGGGATGTAGGAGATGATGATTTTCGCAAAGTCGGGCTGGCCGGTCTTGGGGCAGAGCGAGGTGAACTCCGGGCAGGTGAAGGTCACGAGATATTCGTTGTCGGGGTGCTTGTTGACAAATGTCTCCAGCACCTCAGGCGCATATTGGGTGGGATATTTGACTCCGGTGTTGCCGAGCAGCGACACGCCGTCAAGTTCTTGTTCTGATCGCATACTTTAGAAATTGTAAAAGTGTTACATTTAAATTGCAAATGTAACACTTTTTCGCAAGAGCAGCAAACCCGATCAGTGGCTGCGGCGCTCTGTGGGTTATGGCTCAGCGGCCTATGGCTGACAGCAGTCTGTCTACGGCTTCGGCGGGCGTTGCCGTGGCGGCGAGACATTTGATGAAAAGCGAACCGATGATGGCTCCTGAGGCATTGGCGCAGGCTTCGCCGAGAGTCGAGGGGTTGGAGATGCCGAAGCCTATCAGGCGCGGATGGCGGAGTCCGAGTGAAGCGATGCGGCTGAAGTAGGCAAGCTGCTGAGGTCCGAAACTGTCGCGGGTGCCGGTTGTGGCGGCTGCCGACACCATATATATAAAGCCGTCGCAGTGCTCGTCGATCATGCGGATGCGTTCGTCGCTGGTCTCAGGGGTGATCAGCATGATCATCGGCAGGTCATATTCGCGGCAGAGCCGGCGGAAGTCGCGCATGTATTCGCTGAACGGCAGGTCGGGGATGATCAGAGCGTCGATGCCTATCTCCTTGCAGCGGGCAAAGAGGCGCTCTATTCCGTATTGCATCATCGGATTGAGATAGCCCATGAGCACGAGGGGTATCTCCGGCACTTCCCTGCGCACCTCCTCTACCTGGCCGAGGAGCCGTTCGAGGGTCATGCCGTTGCGCAGGGCCACGGTGGAGCTTTCCTGGATCACCGGGCCGTCGGCCATCGGATCGGAAAACGGCACCCCGACTTCTATCATGTCGACTCCCTTCGCGGCCAGAGCCTTGATTATTTCCTGAGTTGAGTCGGCCTGTGGATAGCCGCATGTGAAGTATATCGAAAGTATGTCTTTGTCCTTTTTGGCAAACAGTTTGTCTATGCGGTTCATTTTGATCTGATTTTTTTGATGAAGGATTCTACTAAAGTTGAGTTTTTCACGCCGGGTATTACCTCGAAACGGCTGTTGAGGTCTATCCCTGCCATGCGCGGATGGTCGATCCGCAGTATTTCGTCGGCATCGTCGGGGCCTACACCTCCGCCGAGCATGAAATCGACACCGGCAGTGTAGTGGCTCAGGAGCCGCCAGTCGAATTTCTCTCCCGTTCCGCCATGAGCGGGACTTTTGCGGTCGAAGACGAAGCGGTCCACGCAACCGGTATACCTTTCAAGGGTCTGAAAGTCATCAGGCGAGTCGATCCCTACGGCTTTCCAGACTCTGAAGCCGCGTTTTGTCAGACGCCGGCAGAGTTCGGGGCTTTCCGAGCCGTGGAGCTGGGCGGCCACAAGGCGGTAGCGGCGTATGAGGTCTACTATCTCGTCTTCGTCTCTGTCAACAAACACTCCGACAAAGCCTTTTTGCGGTCTGGACGAAAAGTCGAATCCGGGGGCGAGACCTATGGCGTTGCGCGGCGAGGCCGGGTGGAATATCAGGCCAAGATAGTCGGGCTTGCAGGCGGCTATCTCCCGGATGTTGATCTCGGAGGCCATGCCGCAGATTTTTATCTCCATAATCGGTGGTGGCGAACGTTTAGAGGTTGTTTAAAAACAATAGTTAAAATCTGAGCGAAAGTTTTGAGGTGGA
>CAMXAZ010000075.1 GCA_947179295.1 uncultured Muribaculaceae bacterium | reverse complement strand
CCGACGCCATGCGTCTCTACGGTTCCGACAAGCCCGACACCCGTTTCGGCATGGAATTCGTGGAACTCAAGGATCTCACAGGCGGCAAGGGCTTCGCCGTGCTTGACGATGCCGAATATGTGGGAGCCATCGTGGCCCCCGGTTGCGCCGACTACACCCGCAAGCAGCTCGACCAGCTCACCGACTTCGTGAAGCGTCCGCAGATCGGAGCCAAGGGCATGATGTGGGTCAAGATCGAAGCCGACGGTTCGATCAAATCGTCAGTATCCAAATTCTACAGCGAAGACGACCTCCGCGCATGGGCCGACCGTGCCGGTGCCAAGGCCGGTGACCTCATGCTGATCCTTGCCGGACAGACTATGAAGACCCGCAAGCAGCTCTGCGAACTGCGCCTCGAAATGGGCTCGCGCCTCGGTCTGCGCGACCCGCAGAACTTCTCTTGCCTCTGGGTGGTTGACTTCCCCCTCTTCGAATGGGACGAGGAAACACAGCGTTACTACGCAATGCATCACCCCTTCACAGCCCCCAACCCCGACGACATCCATCTGCTCGACAGCGACACCGGCGCCGTGCGTGCCACTGCCTATGACATGGTGGTCAACGGCAACGAACTGGGCGGTGGTTCGATCCGTATCCACGAAGCCGAACTCCAGGATAAAATGTTCCGTCTGCTCGGCCTCTCCGAGGAAGACGCACAGTATAAATTCGGCTTCCTGATGAACGCCTTCAAATACGGAGCGCCCCCCCACGGCGGTCTTGCATTCGGTTTCGACCGCTTCGTCAGCATCCTTGCCGGCCTCGACTCGATCCGCGACGTCATCGCCTTCCCCAAGAACAACTCAGGCCGCGACATGATGATCGACGCACCAGCCGCGATCGATGACTCGCAGCTCGACGAACTTTGCATCCGTCTCGACCTCAAAGAAAAGGAATAATGCCCTCACTGGCTGAAATCATAGACTGCATAGAGTCATTCGCCGCTCCTGAGATCCAGGAGAAATGGGACAACACAGGCTGGCAGCTCCGTCCCGGACCCATCGGGGCGGAGTGCAGCGGCCTGATGCTCTGTCTTGATGTCACGCCCGATGTGGTGGCCGAAGCAGCCGCCGAAGGCTGCAACCTGATCGTCTCGCACCATCCTCTGATTTTCAAAGGACTCAGGCAGATCACCGGCTCCACACCCGTAGAGCGGGCCGTCATCGCTGCGATTTCGAAAGGAATCGCGGTCTACTCCTCCCACACGGCGCTTGACAGTGCCTCAGCCGGAGTGTCACACAGACTCGGCCTGATGCTCGGCTTGCAGAACATGACCGTGCTGTCACCCCGCCAGGCCGATCCGCAGACCGGCCTCGGAGTTGTGGGCGAACTGCCCCAGGCCCTTAGTCAGGAGCAGTTCATCAGCCTGGTCAAGGCCGTCTATGTGGCCCCGACCGTCCGTCGCAGCGAAGGACCGGCAGCTGCCGAAAGCATCAGACGTGTGGCCCTGTGCAGCGGATCGGGTGGCGAATTCATCCCCGATGCAATAGCCGCCGGAGCCGACGCCTACATCACCTCCGACACCCGTTATCACGACTTTGTCGATTTCGGACGCGACATATTGATAGTCGATACCGGTCATTTCGAAAGCGAAATCTGCACTAAGTCAATTTTTTCGGCCATTGTTTCAGAAAAATTTCCTAACTTTGCAGTCCGGCAGTCACGTGCCGAGCACAACCCTGTGCGCTACGTCTGAAAAATAAAAAAATCCACATATACCAATATGGCGATAGAGCAAAACAAAAACGACCAGACCCTTTCTGTTGAGCAGCGACTCCGCGCTCTTTACGAACTTCAGACCATCCTCTCGGAAATCGACCGCATCAAGACCATCCGCGGCGAGCTTCCCGAAGAAGTCCGTGACCTGGAGGACAACATCGAGGGTCTTCACACCCGTGTCGATAAATTCAAAGCCGAGATCGAAGACCTCCGTCTGAAATCGGCCAAGGAGAAAAACAACATCGAGCAGGCCCAGGCACAGATTGCCACCTACAAGCAGCAGCTCGACAACGTGCGCAACAATCGTGAGTTTGATTTGTTATCTAAAGAGATTGAATATCAGACCCTCGAAATCCAGCTCTCCGAAAAGCGCATCAACCAGTATGCCCGCGAGATCGACAACAAGAATGCCGACATTGCCGCCGCAGAGGAAACCCTCACCGACCGCAATCACATTCTCGCCGACAAGCGCCGTCAGCTTGAAGAGATCGTTTCCGAGACCAAGAAAGACGAAGAGCGTCTCCGTCTGCAGGCCAAGGAACTCGAACCCCAGATCGACGCCCGCACTCTCACCGCATTCAAGCGCATCCGCAAGAACGCCCGCAACGGTCTCGGCGTGGTCTACATCCAGCGCAACGCCTGCGGCGGCTGCTTCAACCGCATCCCACCGCAGAAGCAGATGGAAATCAAGATGCACAAGAAGATCATAGTCTGCGAATACTGCGGACGCATCATGATCGACCCCGATCTCGCCGGTGTGACCGAAGGAGAAGCCTGAGAATGATCCAAGGCCCCTGTCTGACGTTCAACCCGACTCTAAACAAAACTGAAAATTATGGAAAAGATTCTCCCCGGCAAATTTGTCGAAATAAGCTACGACCTCTTTGAGGTTGCCCCTGACGGAACTGAAAACCTCGTCCACAGTGTCACTGAAGATGAACCCGAACGCTTCATATTCGGTGTGACCCAAGGCATGATCCTTCCCCTCGAACGCGCTCTCGACGGTCTTGAGCAGGGCAGGAAGTTTGATGTCCCCGTCAAAGCCGGCGAGGGTTTCCCCTATAACCCCGACGACGTGGCCGAGCTCAGCAAGAGCATCTTCATGGTCGACGGAAAGTTTGACGCCGAAACCATCCGCGAGGGCGCATACATCCCCATGATGACAGCTGACGGCTACCGCATCACCGGAAAGGTGAAGAAGGTGACTGCCGACCATGTTGTCATGGACTTCAACCACCCCCTCGTAGGCAAGGATCTCCGCTTCAAGGGCAAAGTGGTCACCGTCCGTGACGCCACCCCCGAAGAACTCCACCCTTCATGCGGAGGCGGATGCTGCGGAGGCTGCGGCGACAATGGCTGCGGAGGCGATGACTCCTCATGCGGCTGCAACGGCTGCGGCAACTGATCCCCCCCGTTCTGCTGCCAGGCCACCAAACCATTCAATTGCTTAATAATCTCAACACATTACCACATTCATGGCAACAACTGCTGACTTTAAAAACGGTATGTGCCTCGATATCGACGGCAACTACTTTTTCATCGTTGAATTCCTTCATGTAAAGCCCGGCAAAGGTCCGGCTTTCGTCCGCACAAAACTCAAAAACGTAAAGACCGGCCGTGTCCTCGACAAGACCTGGAACTCAGGCGTAAAGGTCAACGAAGTGCGCATCGAACGCCGCCCCTACCAGTATCTCTACAAGGACGACATGGGCTACAACTTCATGCACACTGAAACTTTCGAGCAGGTAGCCCTCCCCGGCGAAAGCATCGACGGCGTTCAGTTCCTCAAGGAAGGTGACATCTGCGAAGCTATGGTTCACGCCGCTTCAGAGACTATCCTCACCTGCGAAATGCCCACCAGCGTAGTCCTCGAAATCACCTACACCGAACCCGGCATCAAGGGCGACACCGCCACCAATACTCTCAAGCCCGCCACTCTCGAAACCGGCGCTGAGATCCGCGTGCCCCTCTTCTGCAACATCGGTGACAAGGTGCGTGTAGATACCCGCGACGGTTCATACGTTGAACGCATCAAGGAATAATCAGACCGACAACTGCATCCGGCCTTCCGATGGCCGGACTTCATAATGTCACATCACAATGACGAGCCGGGGGAGAATTTTTCTTCCCGCGGCTCGTCAGATGTTTTGGGCCGGCTCTGCCCGGAGGCGCCATTGCGCGCACACCGGTCTACGCACACACACGCAACAATCTCTTTCCTCCTTTCCCCTTTATCAGAATCAAGAAAACAGTACAATAGGTTATGAATATCAAAGAAATCTGTGACGGAATATTCTATGTAGGAGTCAATGACCGCACGACCCACCGCTTTGAAGCCCTTTGGCCGCTGCCTGACGGCGTAAGCTACAACTCATATATAGTGAAAGGCAGCGCGAAAACGGCGCTGATCGATGGCGTGGAACTGAGTGCCTGCGACCGCCTGCGTGAAAATCTCATAGCAACCATCGGCGATGTCGCTCCTGACTATCTGGTGATTAACCACATGGAGCCTGACCATTCAGGTTCGGTCAGAGTGCTCCGCGGCATGTTTCCCGACATGACAATTGTCGGCAACGCCAAGACTCTTGAAATGGTCAGAGGTTTCTACGGCATAGATGACAATGTGATGAAGATCGCTGACGGTGACAGCATCGACCTCGGTGACCTGAGTCTGAAATTCGTGATGACCCCGATGGTCCACTGGCCTGAGACGATGATGACATACGTAGCGGAGAGGAAAGTGCTTTTCACCGGCGATGCCTTCGGCTGTTTCGGCGCTCTCTGCGGAGCGGTGACAGACTCTGACATGAACACCGAGCCTTATTTTCCGGAGATGTACCGCTACTACTCCAACATAGTCGGCAAATACGGCATGTTTGTCAGCAAGGCTCTTCAGAAAGTGGCCGCCCTTGAGATGGATTTCATCTGCCCGACCCACGGACCGGTGTGGCACGAACAGATTGACCGCGTGGTCTCGATCTATGACCGCCTGAGCCGTTATGAAGGTGAGGATGGCGTGACGATTGTCTACGGCTCGATGTATGGCAACACCGAGGATATGGCCGAGGCGATAGCCTCGCGGCTTGCCGAAAGAGGCATCAGGAACATACGGATGCACAATGCCTCGGTCTCGCATCTGTCATACATCCTGAGCGACATTTTCCGTTACAAGGGACTGATTGTCGGCGCTCCTACCTATTCCAACACGCTTTTCCCGCCGGTTGAGGCCGTGATGAACGCCGTGAAGACCCGCGAGCTGAAAAACCGTGTCATAGGCACCTTCGGATCATTCACCTGGGCCCCGCAGGCTGTCAAGCGCATCAACCAGCTGATGGACGAAAGCAAACTTTACTGCGACGAAGTTGTTTCAGTTGAAGCGAAGCAGGCTCCCGGAGCCGACGCGATAGCCGAATGCCGCCGTCTGGCCGACTCGGTTGCCGACCGCATTCTCCGGGGCTGAATCCATAGATTTGACTATATTATAACAGAAAATGGAGACAAGCGACAAACGCATAGAGCGACATCCCTTTCCGCCGTTCATACCCTCTGATGCGAAGGTGCTCATCATGGGCACTTTCCCGCCCAAACCGCTGCGCTGGTCAATGGAGTTCTATTACCCCAACAAGACCAATGACTTCTGGCGCGTGATGGGGATAATCTTCTATGACGATGTGGATCATTTCCGTCTGCCCGACGGCGCTTTCGACGAGGCTCTCATACGCGCCTTTCTTGAAGAGAAGGGCATAGCGCTCCATGACACCGGTGCGGCTGTGATCCGTCTGAAAGACAACGCCTCCGACAAGTTTCTTGAAATCGTCGAGCCGGTCTGCCTCGGAGCCTTGCTTGAGCGTATGCCCGACTGCCGCTTCATTGCCACCACCGGCGAGAAGGCCGCCGGAGTGCTCGCGGAGCTGACCTCTACAGCAGTCCCGAAGATAGGGGAGTGGACCTCGGCTGTGTGGCCGGCTGACGGGCGAGTGCTTCAGATGACCCGTATGCCGTCTACCTCGCGGGCCTATCCGCTGGCCGTAGAGCGTAAAGCCGATGCCTACAGAGAGTTTTTCCGCAAGGCCGGGCTTGTCTGACTCCCCCTTCCGCTCCACCTTGTCAGCCTCCATCCCGATAATCGAATTTTTTTAATTTTAGAGAAGTATTTAATCACATGTTAGATCTCATTCCGCTTCTGGCACTGTTTGACCCGGCCGGCATCATGGCCGACTTTTTCCGTGCCGACCCAATGACAGTCTATCTGCTTGTCCTTGGCTTCATGGTCATCGAAAGTTCCTTCATTCCCTTCCCTTCGGAAGTGATAGTCCCGCCTGCGGCCTATCTGGCCTGCACCAAGGGCGATGTCAACATAATAGCCGTGGTAGGCCTTGCGACAGTAGGGGCTATCATCGGCGCGCTGATCAACTACTATCTGTCAGTCTGGATAGGCCGTCCGATAGTCTATCGTTTCGCCAACAGCCGCATAGGCCATGCCTGTCTGATCGACGAGGCCAAGGTGCGTCATGCCGAAGAGTATTTTGACCGCCACGGTGCTGCGTCGACCTTCATCGGCCGTCTGATTCCGGCTGTGCGCCAGCTCATTTCCATTCCGGCCGGATTGGCGCGCATGAATGTAGGCAAGTTCGTGATCTTCACCGGACTGGGCGCTCTGACCTGGAACGTGGTTCTCGGTGCCCTCGGCTACTGGCTGGGCAAGATGGTGCCTCAGGAGCAGCTTTATGCGAAGGTAGAGGAGTATAACGACTATCTGACCTACGTAGGGCTTGCCATCGGAGTGATCTGCGTGGGAGTCATTCTCTGGAATGCCTTCAAGCCGCGCCAAAAGAGCGCCGGAGTCTGAGCGCATCGCCGCCGTCTCTCACTCAGGAATGACTGAGATGACCCCGTGCCGTCAACTTTTAGAGCCGAACCGACCCGAATTGAAAAATAAATGCGTACTTTTGTGGTGTCGTCCGTCAGCAGCGGGCGGCACCGCATTATTTTTTTATTATATCACAGTCATGATTCAAGTCGCCCCATCGTTGCTCGCAGCTGATTTCGCCCGTCTGGGCGAGGAAGTAAGCATGGTCAACAAAAGCCGTGCGTCGCTCATTCACATTGATGTGATGGACGGGATGTTTGTCCCCAACATCACCATCGGTTTCCCGGTGATCAAAGCCATCAGCCGTATTGCCGAAAAGCCTCTGGATGTCCATATGATGGTCTGCGATCCGGGCCGTTATGTAGATCAGGTCCGTGAGGCCGGAGCTGAGATAATGAATGTCCACTGGGAGGCATGCACACATCTCGACAGCGTAATCCGCTCAATCCGCTCGGCCGGAATGAAAGCGGCCGTGACGCTCAATCCGGCCACTCCGGTGATGCTGCTGCGCGACGTGATCCGCGATCTCGACATGGTGCTTCTCATGAGCGTCAACCCCGGCTTCGGCGGCCAGAACTTCATCCCCAACACAGTCCGCAAAGTCCGTGAGCTGCGCTCGCTCATAGCCGAAAGCGGTTCGGAAGCCGTGATCGAGATTGACGGCGGAGTGAATCTTGAGACCGCGCCCGCGTTGATCGAAGCCGGCGCTGACATTCTTGTGGCCGGAAGCTATGTCTTCAGGGCTTCCGATCCGTTCAAAGCCATTTCAGACCTTATTGACCTCAGCGAATGAATATCCGCGACATCCGAATAGAGAATTTCGACTATCCTCTGCCTGACGAACGCATTGCCAGGCATCCTCTCGCTCAGCGTGACCGCTGCCTGCTGCTCTTCAAAGACAGCTACGGAGCTCTCAGCACCCGCAGTTTCCACGAACTGCCCGGTCTGCTCCCGGCAGGCTCGATGCTTGTCTACAACAACACCCGTGTCATCAACGCGCGCCTGCGTTTCCGCAAGGGCGAGGCTGCCGACGGCGCTCTGATCGAGATCTTCTGTCTCGAACCCGTAGAGCCGGCCGACTATGCCTGCAACTTCGCCTCTGTTTCGGGCTGCTCGTGGACCTGTTTCGTAGGCAACTCCAAGCGCTGGAAAAGCGGCGAACTGCTGATGCCGCTGAGCATCGACGGCCATGATTTCACTCTGCGCGCCACCCGTGTGAGCCGCGAGGGCAACACTTCGGTGGTCCGTTTCGACTGGGATGACCGGGAGGTCACTTTCAGCCGCATAATCTCGGCAGTGGGCGAGATTCCGATTCCGCCCTATCTCAACCGCGGAACGGAGGAGAGCGATTCAACGGACTATCAGACCGTGTTCTCTCACATCGATGGCTCAGTGGCTGCTCCGACCGCCGGACTGCACTTCACGCCTGAGGTGCTTGAGGCGATAGACGCCGAGGGGATAGCGAGGCGCGAACTGACGCTCCATGTGGGCGCCGGAACTTTCCAGCCGGTGAAGTCTGATACCATCGGCGAGCATGACATGCACAGCGAGTTCATAGCCGTGGACCGCAGTCTGATCAGCGAACTCGCCGCGACTGAGCGCCGGATCATAGCCGTGGGCACCACTTCGGTGCGCACTCTGGAGAGTCTCTACCATCTCGGCTGCCGTCTGGCTGCCGGACTGCCGGCCGATGTGCTGCCGCAGTGGTATCCCTATGACCCCTCGCATCCTGATCTTCCGGTAGCCGAAGCCATGAAGGCGATTCTCTCGCATCTTGACACTACGGGTGAGAATACGTTTGTGGCTTCGACCCGTCTGATGATAGCTCCGGGCTATCGCTATCGGGTGGTGAAGGGCATGGTCACGAATTTCCATCAGCCGAAGTCTACACTTCTGCTGCTTGTCTCGGCTTTTCTGGCTTCTGATCCGGCCAATCCGGACTGGCGCGCAATCTATGACTACGCTTTGGCTGACAGCCGTTACCGCTTTCTGTCATACGGCGACGCCTGCCTCTTTCTTTAGGCGGGTGGTTGTGCATTGAGTGTGTGGGAGTTAGAGGGTTTTGATGTGCGGGAGTCTGAGGGTTTTGTTCTTGGTTCTTTACGAATGGGTTGTTCTTTCCGTTTGCATTGACGGCAAGGCATCCTAAGAGTGGAGGAGTATGCAGGCGGTGGGGTGAAAAAGGCTGCATTGCCGTCAACACAGTGCAAAGATAAGGCCCGAAACCCGCCGAAAAGGTGCGATAATGCGGAGAGATCCATAATTTATGCGTAACTTTGCCGTCCTGACACTCAAAACAACGCAATAACCGCTATGGCAAAGCAGGAATATATCGACAAAAACAAAGAATGGCTTCGGGCCAAGGCCCAGGAGCCGGGAGTGAAACCGCTTGACAAGGGTATTTTCTATAAGGTGATCTCAAAAGGTCGTCCCGATGCGCCGAAGCCCAACCGTAACAGTGTGGTTGTGGTCCACTACACCGGCACCACCATCAACGGCAAGAAATTTGACAGTTCGCGTGGCGGCACGGCTCCGGCCATGCGTCTGCGGGATCTCATCCAAGGCTGGATCATAGCCCTGCAACAGATGCGTGTAGGCGACCGCTGGGAGATATATCTGCCTGCCGAAATGGGCTATGGCCGCTTCTCACAGCCCGGCATTCCCGGCGGATCGACCCTAATTTTCGACATCGAACTTCTCGGTGTAGGCTGACAGAAAAATCAATCAAGAGGATGTTTCATGAATGTTATGAAACACCCTCTTATTCTGTAGAGAGTATAAGTTGTACTCAGTGGTTGAAAATGTTTAAACCGTGAGTTTAATCAAATCCACTAACGATGATTTTACCGCCTTCAGCGGGAAAATGCACATGTTTCGGATATCCATTCTGTTTGTTCTCAAACTCGCAGGAAGAGAGCAGGCATAGAAGAATGAGAATGATCGGATAAAAGATAAATTTCATCATCGAGGTTTGTTGTAGGTTATGAATTTACACGTTTTACCGGTATAATCAATTTCCCTCTGAAAATCGAGGCTATGAGGCTGATAATCCATCCGATAAGGGCGGCGGTAGCCGGGCGGATGAAAAGTTCGTGACCGAACGCCGAGTAATAGAGCGTCATCCACTCGATTATAAGTAGGGAGATTGTGAATAGTCGTGTAGTTCTTGCATTGAGCATGTATGCCCCTTTGTAGCTACTATCAGCGATGAATGACCGACTCCAAAGAAAGAGGAACATTGATGTTCCAAGGCTGCAAATGCCGAATTCCAACCATCTTTTTAATTCAGGCATATCAAGCTCTATCCAATAATTGGAGAGCAAACCGAAAACTATAGCAACATTAATTGCATAGTTCCAAAGGTAGACGAATTTATAAAATCTTTGCATTATTAATATAAATTGAGGGTTGCATAATATGGTCTCAAGTTTACAATAAATGACCGGATATAATTTACTTAAAGCGAAACACAGAGATTATTATATAAATTGACGATTATTATATAAATTGACGTGTGCTCGATGATAATTAAGTAGCTGAAAATGGCCATTTAGCGATAAAGATATTGATATTATATCACTGACATACAAATCAATACCTTCTCGACATCGAACTTCTCGGCGTAGGCTGACAGAAAAATCAATCAAGAGGATGTTTCATGAATGTTATGAAACACCCTCTTATATTGACGCCTCATGTCGGAATTGCGTGGTTAGAATGTGCGTTTGGAAATCTCTTTCAGTATGTCGCGGTCTGAGAGATAGGCGCCGTTGGCATCGGTGTTGCCGATGGTTTTGGAAATGCGCCAATAGGCGATGGCGAGGCGGGCCTTGTTTTCCGTAATGGCATTTTGGATCAGATCGTATTCATCCGGAGAAAATACCGCACGCAGTGTTTGTGGACGGAATACTTCGAATGATTTGCCTGAAAGAAAGTCGGAGGTGATTTGATCGCCTGTCTTATAGCTGTCGGCCAACAGTTTGGTCAGCCGGGCTTCCTGAGCGGGAGAGACGATGACAGCCTTTTTCAGCAGTTCGATGAACAGAGGTATGGTTTCTTCCGCAGGACGGTTGCAGACAGCATTGAAGCGATAGTCGTGTTTAAGAAAGTCGAGGGCCGCGCGGTCGCTGTCGAATCCGTAGAGACCGCTGCCCGGCCAAAGGAATGCGCGTCTCATGCTTTCAAGATAGAGTGCGGTGAAGTTGCCGGCAGATCCGAATTCGCTGACTACGAAATCATATAGATTTCCGAACGTTTTGTCAGCTGTCATGTAGTGTGTCTGTCCGCCTTTGCGGAAACCGATATATTCGATATGTTGCGGAATAAATTCGCCGACTGAAGAAATCATTGGGGTGAGAATGAACACACTGTCAGCCGTCATGAGTGTTTCTTTCTGTGTGGCCGACAGCGGCAGTTCGATCTCCAAGCGTCCGGCACTTTGAGTTATTGTCCCTTTGTACATATAGATCTCAGGGGCTTTTTTATCGGCATTCTTTATAAAGAAGCAAAGTTTGTGGCTGTCAAAGTTGAACGAGTTGGTGATCGCAGCCTCGAAATCGGCCGGGGTATAGTCCACAACCGGGATCATTTTTGCCGAAGTTTTCAGTGCGTCGACACTGACCTCCTGTGACACGGCCCAAAGACTGCTCAGAGCCAATAAACTGATGGAGAGAACAGATTTCATCATATGCAATATTAGAAATTGTAAATAGCTGTCTATGTGAAGATTTGCAAATGTAGAAAAAAAGTCCGTATCAGACAAATGAAAAGTACTTAGGATGTATAATCATAAGTAAGTTTGTGTAAAGTTAATTTGGAGGGTGTTTTTTAACAACTTATACTCTCTATTCAATTTAGAGGGTGTTTCATAACAAGAGTTAAAATCTGAGTGGTGTATCTTTTAGA
>CAMXAZ010000074.1 GCA_947179295.1 uncultured Muribaculaceae bacterium | reverse complement strand
CGACAAGGACTTCGTGCCCCCCTACAAGGAACCCAACGGCAAGAACTGCTACTGGTCACGCGGCAACGGCTGGGTAGTAGCAGCTCTCGTGCGTGTGCTTGACGAGATTCCCGCCGATGATCCCCACCGTGCAGCTTATATCGCCGACCTCAAGGCCATGTGTGAGGCTGCCGTGAAATGCCAGCGCAAAGACGGCTTCTGGAACGTGAGCCTCCACGACGAAAGCAACTTCGGCGGCAAGGAGCTGACCGGAACCGCCCTCTTTGTCTACGGCATGGCATGGGGTGTCAACAACGGCATTCTCGACCGCGCCAAATATCTCCCCGTCATCACCAAGGCCTGGAATGCAATGGTCAACGAAGCCGTCCACCCCAACGGCTACCTCGGCTATGTGCAGGGCACCGGCAAAGAGCCCAAAGACGGTCAGCCCGTAGCCTATGACTCCAAGCCCGACTTCGACGACTACGGCACCGGCTGCTTCCTTCTGGCCGGAACCGAAGTCTACAAACTCAAATAAGCCACAGCTTATTGCATCCATAGCGAGTGGTGTTTCGCCACCCGCCCGATAAAAATCCGCTCCATCCGCAGTGCCGAATGTGCACAGCGCGGATGGAGCGGTTGTTTTATTGTGATGCGAAACGCTCTCTGAGCGCCATCTTATTTATCAATACTGCTGACAGTCCAGCCGAGATCCTGATAATAGATGAAACTTACGGGTATTGAATGGAGATAGCCCTGGGAAGGTGCGCCATAGACATAACCGAAGGGAGTCTTGTCGTTGAACGTAATGATGGCCAGACACTTGCCGGTGCCGTTTTTAGCCATATCCTCGGTGCAGAGCACTTCTTTCACCTTTTTGAGTTCATAGCGTCCGAGGAGCATGTGGTGAGACTCGGTGTTGGTCTTTGCCACAGCAGCATTATAAGCCGCGTTCGGGTCCTGCTTTGCAGGCTTGGCAGGTTCGGGAGCCACTTCCTCAACAACAGTTTCAGCAACCTCTACCACCGAATCGGCGGCAACAGAATCGGCAACGACTTCATCCGAAACAACTTCGGCAGCGGCAGTCGTAGCCTGGACATTTGCGTAATCGGTCATGTAGCCGGGAGTCACCTCTACATAATCTTTGTTGGCCTCGAAATCCTTTATTTCATCCTTGCGCTTGGTCACCGGCTCATCAATTTCGAGTTTCTTACCCTCTTCGGTGAGCTGCACGCCGGCAAAAGTGTGTTCCTTGTCCACAGTATAGTAGGTGTAGCCTCTCCAATAGTCATAGTTCCGTTTCTGAACCTTCTCGATCACGGTTTCAGTGGTCAGAGTGATCATACCGGCGGCTTTAAGTTGCTGAAGTTTGATGAGTTCCGACTCGCTTACTTCATAGAAACCGGTGTTGAAATCTACGGTTGCGAAATTCTCATTGAAAATAGCTTCCTTTTTGAGAGCCTTTTTGGCTGAAGAGGAGCTGAGCACAGAGTCGTCACCGCATGAAGTCAGGCTGAGAATCAAGGCTGATGTTACTACCAGAGCAAAAATTTTTTTCATAGATTGGTGTGTTATTGGTAATTATAAAAATGTATCGCTATAAATGTAGTCCAAATCCCCAATAAATCAACAATTTATTCACCAAATTTAACACAAATTAACCCATCCATCACGGAAAACCGTTACCGCCAGCGCGCGATCTACAGCTCTTGCAGACAACATCTCATGATAGTTCATAGGAACATCGGTCTGACAGCACTAATAAAAATTCAGTCAGACCGATGCTCCGGAATTATCCATAAATCACAATCTCCGGCTTTCACTCCTTGGTGACGAAGCCTTCGGAATCGGTGGCGACGAAGAGGGGGCGGGCGTCGGGAGTGATGGCTTCGATGCGTACGTTGTCAAAGATCACTCCGCGCGTGTGGTTGAGCCAGAAGCCCTGGGCCGGAAGGATGCCCCACATGGTCGACTCCGGATATTCCGCGATCTTTTCGTCAGTCGGAGCCGCTACGGCCTTCTGGCCTCCCTTGTGGCGTATGGTGATGTTGCGCAGCTCAACGTCTCTGACCGGATGGCCCTCCACTCCTGTGATCGAACTTCCGCCTGGACCTGCCTCGTCGATCAGGATGTCGTGGAGACGCACTCCGCTGATCGAGCCGACGTTTTCAACAGGCACATCCTTGGAATAGGGACGGCGGCGGTCGGCCAGACGTATGAAGATCGGCGACTCGGTGCCGCGGATTGTGATGTCAGCGATATCGACATTGCTCATCGTGCCGCCGTCCACAATCTCAAGCGAGATGGCCGAATGGCCGTGACCGCCGGGAAAACCAAAGAACTGCGACGACTGATCGGCCGACGGTTTCACGGTGATGCCTCTGACAATGATGTTGCGGAAACCGCCATTGGTCTCGGTGCCGAGTTTTATGGCGTTGCAGTGGCTTGAAATCACACAGTTGCTGATCGTGATGTCCTCACAGAGGCGCGGCGAGGTGCTTTTCAGAGTGATCCCGTCATCGTCAGAGTCGGCTATCATATTGCTGACGGTCACATTGTGGCAACCGTCGAGGTCAAGAGCGTCATTGTTGTAATTGTTGCGGTTGAACACCGTGATGCCGTCGATCCTCACCCTGTCACAGGCCAGATAGTGCTGCATCCAGCAGCCTGAGTTTCTGAGTGTCACCCCCTCCACGCTCACGTCAGAGCAGCAGATGAAACGCAACAGATGCGGGCGTGTGATGCCCTCGTCGTTCCACGACAGTTTAGGGAAAGCGCTTCCGCGTCCGTCTATGGTACCCTGGCCGGTGATAGCCACGTGTGACGCCCCGTCGGCATAGATCAGCTGGATTGTCGGAGTGACAGTGCGCAGTGAGACATAGCCGGTGGTCACCGGAGTGTAATCCTTTATGTCGGTACTGCCATAGAGCGTGGCGCCGTTTTCAAGATTGAGCGTCACATTGTCACGCAGAAAGATGCTTCCGGTCTTGAACGATCCGGCCGGCACAAGCACCGTGCCGCCACCGGCCTCCGTGCAGCTGTCTATGGCGCGCTGGATGGCCTGAGTGCTCAGACGGGTAGTGTCACTCACTGCTCCGTAATCCACTATATTATATACTGCGGCCTGGCTCATAAGGCATCCGGCGGCCGCTACGGCAAAAACTACAAATGATCTCTTGGTCAATTTCATGGTCCGGTTAAAACTATATAAAACAGGAGAGCCGATTTTCACCCTCCGGCTTTCTGAAAATGCAAATTTAGAGATTGTTTTCGGTATTTTCATGAAAAAGCGCTATATTTGTATCTGCTGACAAATCCGCCCATGAAGAAATCCGTATTACTTTCGCCGCTTGTCGCCTTGCTGCTCCTTGGCGCAGTCCTGCTGACAGGCTGCGGCTACGGCCGAAGATCGACCAAAATCTATCCCGACCGTGACCGCTTCGAGGTCATAGGGATCGACATCAGCGCCCACAACGGCGACATCGACTTCCGCAAGGTGGCAGCCGAGGGCATAGACTTCGTATTCATCAAAGCCACTGAAGGAGGCACATTCAAAGACAAGAAATTCATTGACAACATCAGGCTTGCCCGCGAGGCCGGACTGAAGACCGGAGCATACCACTTCTTCCGCTTCGACACTCCGGGCTACATGCAGGGGCTCAACTTTCTCAACTCCGTGCGCGGACGCCGGCTCGACCTCCCCCTCGTCATCGACCTCGAAGAGTGGGCCAACCCCAACAGCCAGCCAACAGCTATGGTGCTCAACCGCCTCTCCGAGATGATAGACCATCTTGAAAGCCACGGCTACCGAGTGATGATCTACACCAACAAAAACGGCTTCGCCCGCTTCGTCAAAGGCCGTCTCGAAGGCTATCCGCTATGGATCTGCTCGCTCGTCGACGAACCCAAAGGCCTGGACTGGCAGCTCTGGCAGGGAACACACAACGGCTGGATCAACGGCATAAACGCCCCGGTCGACATCAACGCCTTCAAAGGCTCGCGCACCGACTGGGCAGTGTTTGCCTCCGGATGCATGGCTTCAACAGCCGCCGACACACAATAATAGGCTAACAGCCACGTTTATATAAAGATATCCCATAGACCAATCAGATAACCACGCAGATGAAACTCCGGTTACTCAGCATACTTACCGCCATCACTTTTCTCTGTGCCTTTCCGGCCCGGACGCTCGGATTCAGCACCGACACCTACACGGCATCGTCCGTCCTCTCGTCGGGCCGCTGGGTCAAGATCAGCGTAGAGACCACCGGCCCGCACCTCATTCCCACATCCGCACTCCGCACATTAGGCTTCACCAACCCTGAAAACGTGCGCGTCTACGGCTACGGCGGCCGACGCATCCCCGATCTCCTCAGCATAGGCAACTACATCGACGACCTCCCGCCCGTGCGCAGCGAACTCACCTCAGCCGGCATAGTGTTCTACGCCGAAGGCCCCGTCACATGGACCCGCGAGCGCAATGACATCTTCACCCATTCGCTCAACCCCTACTCCACCCTCGGCTACTACTTCCTGAGCGACTCACGCCCGCAGGACGACCCCTCAATCCCCACCGAAGGCTCCGCACCCCAGGCCGGCGCCGCCACTACCTTCACCGAACATCTCTACCACGAACTTGAGCAGTCCACCCCCGCCGAAAGCGGCCACCAGCTATTAGGCGAAGACTTCCGCTTCACCCCCTCGCGCACCTTCGGCTTCCAGCTTCCGGGCCGAGTAGAGGATACCGACATCTGGATGCAGTGCGAGTTCTACGGCAAATCCGTCAGCACCCCCATCAACCTCACCTTCACCGCCAACGGCCAGACCCTCCCGAAAGCCGCCGGCGACAAGGTTTCAGGCGGAAGCAACGACAACTGGGGCGACACCTGCCGCATACGCAAACGCTTCACCATCAACGGCTCCTCCCTCTCTTTAGGCATCGGCATCAGCGTCAGCGGCGCCCTGCGCATAGCCAATCTTGACAAAATCGACCTCACCTACACCCGCCGTCTGGCCCTTCCGGCCTCAGGCCATCTCGTGTTCAGCTCTGACAGCCGCTCGCTCCGCCTCGAAGACACCTCGGCCGAGACACGCATCTGGGACGTCACAGACCCACGCCGTCCCATAGCCATGCGCGCGACCGCCGACGGCAAAACCTCAGGCTGGACCAACGACTACAACGGACTGCGCACCTACTGCGCCTGGACCTCCACATCTTCGCTCCCCCAGCCGCGTCTCGTCCGCCAGATCGACAACCAGGACATCCATGCCGCCGAGACGCCTGACATGATCATCATCTCTCCGCTCCGGCTTCTCGACCAGAGCAATCGCATAGCCGCCATCCACACCGCCGCTCCTGACAACATGAAAGTGCTCGTAGTAACTGACGAACAGGTCTTCAACGAGTTCGGCTCAGGCTGCGCCGATGTCAACGCCATGCGCCGAATGCTCAAAATGTTCTACGACCGCGGAAAAGCCTCCCCCTCCGCCACGACTCTCAAATTCGTCCTGCTCATGGGCGGCGCCACCCATGACCACCGCCGCCTGACGTCAGCCATGTCATCAAGCGCGGCCCTCACCCTCCCCATCTGGCAGTCGGAACACTGCATCAACGAAAGCAACTCTTTCTGCTCCGACGACATTCTCACCTTCCTCGAAGACAACTCCGGTCTGAGCCTCGTCAACGCCACAAACAGCATAGCCGTGGGCCGCATACCCGCACGCTCCACAGATGCAGCCGAAACCTATGTGCGACGGCTTGAGAAATACGTCACATCACCCGCCCAAAGCGAATGGCGCAACCGCATCATGATGTTTGCCGACGACGGCAACGGCGGCGACCACATGACCCAGACCAAGACAATGGAAGCCCGGATGCTATCCACCGAATCAGGCAGCGGCTTCACATTCAACAAAGTGTTCATCGACGCCTACCGGCTCACCGACGGCACCTCCAAAGAAGCCGCTGACCGCATCTTCTCGCTGCTTGACGACGGCGTGATACTATGGTCATACATAGGCCACGGATCAATCAACTCCCTCTCAGGCGACGGCATCTTCACCACCGCCAACCTCAACAGCCTCTACCTCCGTCAGCCACCCTTCTTCTACGCCGCCACCTGCACCTTCGCCCAGTTTGACGGATCGGCCACCTGCGGCATGGAATCGCTGCTGCTCACAGACAACGGCGGCATCATCGGCGGCCTCTCAGCCGTGCGCCCCGTCTACATAGCCCGCAACGGCGTACTCTCCGACAACTTCGGCAAAGTAGCCCTCACCCGCGACTCCGACGGCCGCTTCATACCTATGGGTGAAGTGGTACGCCAAGCCAAAAACATGACAGCCGATGAAAACATCCGCCGCTACGTCTTCTTCGGCGACCCGGCCCTGAGGCTCGCCACACCCGTCAACACCGTCCGCCTCCTCTCGGTCGACGGCACGGAAGTCAGCGACGAATCCCGCCCCGAACTCAAAGCCCTCGGCCGACCCGTGGTCAGAGGCGAGATCTGCGACCCCTCCGGAAACCGCATCGACAGCTTCAACGGCTGGCTCTCGCTCACCCTCTTTGACGCCGAACACAGCCTGACCTCCGAAGGCCGAGGCGACGACGGCGAATCAGTCACCTTCGACGAAAAAGGCGAACGCCTCTTCTCAGGCCGCACCTCAGTCACCGACGGACTCTTCGAGATAACCATACCCATGCCCTCCGAAGTGGCCGAGAACTACCGTCCGGCCACCATGACCCTCTTTGCCGCCGCCGATGACGGCACCGAGGCCGCCGGAGTGAGCCGCAACCTCTACGTCTACGGCTTTGACTACGATGCCGAGACCGACGACGTGCCCCCCGTCATCGAATCGCTCTACCTCGACCACGAAAGCTTCCGCCCGTCTGACGTCGTAGGCGCCAACCCCGTACTGATAGCCCGCGTCAGAGACGACGTAGCCCTCAACATGTCAAACCTCGGCATAGGCCATCAGATGAGCCTCCGCATCGACAACGACCTCAACCTCACCGATGTTTCAAACGGCTACACCCCTGACATCGACGGCTCTCCCGCAGGCTCCATCTTCTACCGCCTCCCCGACCTCAGTGCCGGAAACCACACCGCCACACTCCGCATCTGGGACACCGCCGGAAATTCAGCCTCGGCCTCGATCGACTTCTTTGTAAACCCCGACCTTGCCCCCAAGATCTTCGACATCTACTCCGACGCCAACCCAGCCGTCACCCAGGCCAACTTCTACGTGACCCACAACCGACCCGAAGCCACCCTCACCGTCCGCATCGAGATCTACGATCTCAACGGCAAACTCCTCTGGGACTCCGAGACCACAGGCCGCGCCGACATGTATTCCTCGTCGCCGGTCACCTGGAACCTCACCGACCGCGCCGGATCGAAAGTCACCCGCGGCATCTATCTCTACAAAACCACCGTCACCACCGGCGGCCGGTCGTCAACAATGACCAAACGCATCGCCGTAGCCCCGCTCTGACCGACAGAGCCGGAGTTATGAACATTTTACCCCTCTTAGGTTTTATAACAAGGTAAAACATATTTTACCAAATTATGAAAAAGCTATTTCTATCAGTCGCACTCGTAGCCACCGCCATGATGGCCAGCTGCAGTGCCGAAAAGAAAGCCCAGGACGAGGGTGAAGCCCTGAAGGCAAAAATCGAGAACTGCACCGATCCTGACAGTCTCAAAATCTACGTGCAGCAGGCCAAAGACTATGCCGACAAACTCATCAAAGACGGCAAAGACTCAGCTGCTGAAACCTTCCTCAACGATGTGACCCCCGCCGTAAAGGCCAAAGACCCCTCAGCAGTGCTCGGTCTCACAGCTCTTGACCTCAAGGCCAAAGCCGACTCCACCTTCGAAGCAACCAAAGAATCGGCCAAAGAACTCGCCGACTCAACTTCAAAAGCCGTGAGCGACAAGGTCAACTCCGCCAAGGACGCCATCAGCGACGCAGCCCAGCAGACCAAAGACAAAGCTGCCTCAGCCGTTGAAAGCGCCAAAGAAAAAACAGCCGATGCCGCCCAGGCCGGCGCCGACAAAGTCAAGGAACTCATGGGTAAATAACCCTTTCCCCACTGACTTATCAACATCAGTTATTAACATCGGGCCATCCGTCACCACGCCGACAATCGGCGGCATATCAGACGGATAGCCCGATTCTTTTATATCCTCCCCTTCAGGTTTTCAACATTATTCACAGCAGTGTTCAAAACTTGTTGACAACTATGTTAATAACTATGTTGAAAACTTTTTCAATATTTTCCCCGAAAAAATTTGGTGGTTTAAAATAAAAGACCTAATTTTGCACTCACAAAACGGCTCCTTAGCTCAACTGAATAGAGCATCTGACTACGGATCAGAAGGTTACAGGTTTGAATCCTGTAGGAGTCACAAAAAGCAGTTCCGGTACCGGGTCAGGTATCGGAACTGCTTTTTTCATCCTATCGGGCCGGCCTACTTGGCGCGCTTCAGATGGCCGACAGATTCACGCAACTTCTCGATCTCACAGAGAGCCGCGGCAGCCACAGCAAGAGTAGCAACCTGCAGAGTCGCATGAACAATACAATGAATGATGTGGTGACGGCGGCATTTCGCACGTTCTTCCGGATGGTCATGTTTCAGAAATTCCATAGTCAGCTGTGTGTTTTAATTTATTGGATATCTATAGTAAGATTCGGTCTTCTGACAGAATCACAACGCCCCCGCCCCGCCGATAGTTCCCACCTTTAACCCTATTTATAGTTTGTTAAGCAGCAAAACCCGGCTGAAGACCAAAATATGAATCAGCGGATTTCGAGCCGCCCAGCGGACACCCGCAGCCCGCGGACCATTCGGAACCCGCCCTGCGGACACCCGCTGATCGCGGGGCTGTCCGGAACGTGATCCGGCGGACACCTGCTGCGTGGGGCGGTTGCGGATGGGCGTCCGGAGGACGCAGATTTACTCGTAGCCCGTGACACCGCAGCGCAAAGCGCGCAGGTGTCACGGGTCTGTGATCCCCCCCTGCAAGTGGTGTCCGGTCAAGGACACCGATTTACGGTTCCGGATGGCCCGCCTCCGCATTATCGCACTCATTCGCCGACCCCGTGTCCTATCCGGAACGCATCCCGTCACTCCGGATGGGCGTCCGGAGGACGCAGATTTACTCGTAGCCCGTGACACCGCAGCGCAAAGCGCGCAGGTGTCACGGGTCTGTGATCCCCCCCTGCAAGTGGTGTCCGGTCAAGGACACCGATTTACGGTTCCGGATGGCCCGCCTCCGCATTATCGCACTCATTCGCAGGCCCCGCGTTGTATCTTTGCAAAAGCTCATCCCGCCATGCCTTTTTTACTCCCCAAAAAAACCGAAAAAACAAAAGGCTGTCATCACGACAGCCTTTTTGCTCTTTAACCTTAAATCTAATACCATGAAAACACAGTGCAAATATAGTAACTATGTCTTTATAACCGCCCCGCCGGAGGAAAGTTCACGCCCTCTTCGTATTTAACACTCATTAACACCACACTCCCCGAAAAATGTCGTACCTTAGCATCTGGAAAGCGGACACGCCACTCCTCGCCCCGCACACCCCATACACATATATAACACTAACCGCCACATACCCTGACCATAGACAATGAGTACACGCCTTTTAGTGATCGACGACGAAGAATCAATCTGCGAAATCCTGAAATATAACCTTGAAAAAGAAGGCTATCAGGTCGACATGGCATTCAGCGCCGAAGAAGCCCTTGAAATGGACCTCACACCCTACGACCTCTTCATTGTCGACATCATGATGGAGCGCCTGAGCGGCTTCGACTTCGCCAAACGCCTGCGCAACTCATCGGCAACCGAAGAAACCCCCATCATCTTCTGCTCAGCCCTCAACGGAGAAGACGACACCGTCATGGGCCTCAACATCGGCGCCGACGACTACATCACCAAGCCATTCAAAATCAGCGAAATGATAGCCAGAGTCAACGCCGTCCTACGCCGCACCCAGATAGCCCGCCGCGCACGCGAAGCCGCAGCAGCCACTATAGCCGGCGACAGCGCACTCGAACCCCAGATCGCCTACCAGGGCCTGCGCATCGACCCCAACGACAAAATCTGCAGCCTCGACGGCGAAAAAATAGCCCTCACAAAAACCGAACTCGAAATCCTCGCCTTCTTCCTCACCCACCGCAACCGCATCTACTCACGCGAGGAAATCATCCGCCACGTCTGGGCCGACGACGTCGTAGTCACAAACCGCACCATCGACACAAACATCACACGCCTCAGAAAAAAAATCGGCCGCTACGGCAACAACATCGAAACCCGCCTCGGATTCGGCTACGGCTTTAAAGAGAAAGATTAGAGGGAGCGACTCACAACCGCCCCACCCTCTTTGGCTTAATATTTGTTGTCATGAAACACACTCTCAGCTACCACTGGCGACTGTTTCTGCCGCTCGCAACCATACTCTGCATAGTATTCGGCCTCATAATATACTACCAATATAAACGCGAGGCCGACTACCGCGCACAGATATTCGGCTCCGAACTCGAACTCATCGACAACCGCATCCTCAACGCCTACGAAGAAGACGTAAACCTCCGCACCTTCCTCAACTTCATCCAGAAATTCTTCAAAGGATCAATCTTTGAAGGAGTCAGAGTCAGCGTCTACTACGACGACCAGCTCCAATACTCCCTCGGAACACCCATCCCCATTGACAACGACGGCCTCACCCTACGCGGCTACGGACTCGACAACACACACGCCGCCGACTCCGCCGGCAGCCGGCGCATAGTAGCCGGACGCACCGTCGGAAGCGACGAAGACGGAAACCGCTACCTATTCTCAAAAACCGAAAGTTCCGACGGCAGAGTAACCATACGCACCGCAATGCCCTACAGCGACAACGTCCATGACGCCATCGACGTCGACTCAACCGTATGGCTCGTAATCATCGGCTGCCTCCTGACCACACTCCTCGTAACCTACTACCTCACCCGCATCCTCTCGCGCAACGTAATCCTCCTCAAAGACTTCGCCTACCGAGCCACCACCGGCGGACGCTTCACCGGCGAAGACAAATTTCCACGCAACGAACTCGGCGACATCTCACGCGAAATCGTCAAACTCTACCGCGAACGCCTCAAAGCAATGGAACTCATCAAAAAAGAACGCAAGATAGCAATCCACGCCATCGAGGAAAAAGTCAAAATCACACGCCAGCTCACCAACAACATAAACCACGAAATCAAAACCCCCGTCGGCATCATCCGAGGCTACCTCGAATCCATAATCGCCGACCCCGAAATGGACACCGCAACCCGCAACCGCTTCCTCGACAGAATGCTCATGAACGTCGAACGCCTAACCGACCTCCTCAACGACGTCTCCACAATGACACGCCTCGAAAACGGAGCCGACATGATAGCAGTCGAAAAAATCGACATCCACGAACTCGTCTACCAGATCGAAAGCGACCTCCCCGCCAACAACCTCTCCGGAAACCTCGAATTCACCTTCGACATACCACTCGAATGCAACGTCTCCGGAAACTACAACCTCCTCCAGGGCATGATCTGCGGACTCATCCGCAACGCCGCAATCCACTCCGGAGGCACCGAAGCCGGACTCCGCATGATATCCGAAAACAAACGCTTCTACGTATTCTCCTTCTACGACAACGGCAACGGAGTAAGCCCCGAACACATACCCCACCTCTTCGAACGCTTCTACCGTGTCGACACCGGCCGTTCACGCAAAATGGGCGGAACAGGCCTCGGCCTCCCCATCGTAAAAAGCACCATAACATCACTCGGAGGCACAATCTCCGTCCACAACCGCTCCACCGGAGGCCTCGAATTCATCTTCACCCTCCCCAAATGGACCGAAGACAACTAACCCCACCCCGCAGACAACACCCC
>CAMXAZ010000073.1 GCA_947179295.1 uncultured Muribaculaceae bacterium | reverse complement strand
TCCCCCCCCCCGACGGCCTACCCCCGCAGGCGACGCCCCGGCGGCCGGCCGAGGGCTAAACGCCACCGGGGGGAGGGTGGGGGATTTGAGGAGTTTTTTGATGGTTTTGCGGTCGAAGCTGTCTGCGAAGTAGTCCCAGAGGGGTTTGATTTTGGATAGGATCTGGGTGTCGCCGCTGAGGGTGCGGGTGTAGTGGTCGAGGATGGCTTCGTGGAGGCGGAGGAGGTGGCTGCGGATGTCGGCGGGAGTCCATTCGCTTCCGGCGGTCCATTCGGCTATGAGGGAGGGACGGCGCAGGAGGCCGCGGCCGAGCATGATGCCTGAGAGCGTGGGGTAGCGCTGACGCAGGTGGTCGATCTGCTGCGGTGTGGTGATCTCGCCGTTGAAGACGAGGGGGTGGGGGCAGGCGGCGGCGAGGGCTTCGAAGCTGTCGAGATGGAGCTGTCCGCTGTATTGCTGCGAGGCTGTGCGCGGATGGACGGTGAGGTGGCTCAGGGGCATGAGGCTGATGGCCGGCATGAGGCTTTGCCATTCGTCAGGGTCGGTGATGCCGAGGCGCATTTTGACGGAGAAGGTGATGTCAGGGTAGTCTGCGGTCATTATGCCGGCTATTTCCCGGAGCAGGTCGGGCTGCCGGAGGAGTCCGGCTCCGCGGCCTTTGCGGACCTGCGGGATGAAGGGGCAGCCGAGGTTGAGGTCCAGATGGCTGTGGCCGGCGTCGCGGACGGCTGATGTCAGGGTGCGGAATTCGGTGGCGTTGCGGAAGATGATCTGGGGGATGAGCCGGTGGTTGGCGTTGAGGGGCGAGGTGATGTCGCGCAGGTCGCGCGGACGGACGCTACCTTTCTCGATGCGCAGAAAGGGTGAGAAGTAGGTCAGAGACTCCCCGCCGCCATAGATTTCGGCATGGAAATGGCGGAAGGGGGCCTCTGTGTAGCCCTGAAGCGGTGCGGCCATCAGCCGGAAGCCGCCGGTTGGGGGTGTTGCAGGCATTGTGTGAGATAGGGGCTTGCTTGTGGATCAGAAGCTTTTGAGCCAGGCGCTGAGTTCGTCGAGCACCTGGTCGTGGTAGCTGAAGGAGTCGCGGAAGCCCCATCCGTGGCCGCCGGTGGGGTAGATGTGGAGGGCGGCGGGGATGCCGTTGCTCTGGAGAGCGGTGTAGTAGTTGACTGCGTTGGCCGGGGGAACTGCCCGGTCGTCGCTGCTGAGGATCAGGAAGGCGCGGGGTGTCTCGGCTGTGACCTGTTTTTCGTTGGAGTATTCTGCTTCAAGAGTTTCATCGGCGTCTTTGCCGAGGAGGTTGTCATGAGATCCGCGGTGGGTGTAGGCCTTGTCCATTGTGATGACGGGATAGAAGAGTATCTGGAAATCGGGGCGCGATTCGGCCGGGGCGTGGGTGGCTACGGTGGATGCGAGGTGGCCGCCGGCCGATGAGCCCATTATGCCGATCTGCGCGGGGTCGAGGTTCCAGACTCCGGCGCTGTCGCGGAGGAGTTTCACGGCGTTGCAGGCGTCGCCGATGGGGAGGGTGCGGTCGCCTTTGGGCATTGTGTAGGCTACGACGGCGTAGGCTATGCCGCGTTCGTTGAAGAATGGTGCCCAGTCATGGCCTTCATGGTTGAGGGCGAGGTGGGAGTAGCCTCCTCCGGGGAGTGCCACTACGGCGCGGCCGGTGGCTTTGGCGGTGTCAGGGAGGTAGACACGCATGGAGGGGGAGCTGATTTCGATGACGCGGTTTTCGGCGCTGACGGCTGAGGGGAGGGCGGCGCCGAGAATGATGGCTGAGGCGAGGCCGAGGATATGGGATGAAAGTTTCATGAGCGGGTGGTTGTTTTATTATTATATAATAGGTGGTGGGGAGGAATGTTGCGGTTATTTGCTTGTGAGGCGAAGTTTCAGGTTTTTGTATTCAGGCGAGGCGATGGTGAGGGTTACCGGGCCGGGTGTGGCTGTGGAGCGGAGTATCACGGTGGCGGTGCCGTTGTGGAGGCTGCGGGTGTTGCCGGTTGAGAGTTCGTCGCTGCAGAGGTCGCCGTTGATCACTCCGACAATTTCGGCCGGGCCGTCGACGCTGAAGGTCAGCAGGTCTGAGGCCTGCGGGTCGCGGTGGTGGCGGCTGTCAATGGCTTCGACGCGGACGTGCTGCAGGTCCATGCCGTCGGCTTTCCATGAGGGGTTGTCGGCTGTGGCGGTGAGGCGTGAGGCGCGTCCGCTTGTCTCGATGCGGTGGATGGCTACGGGGCGGCCCTGTCCGTCGCGGTAGGCTATGGCTTCGAGATAGCCGTGGCAGTAGGGGATGTTTTCCCAGACAATGCGGTTGCGGGTTTTGGGGTCGGCTACGGCATTGCGCTTGCGTCCGAGGCTCTTGCCGTTGAGGCGGAGCTCGACTTCATCGGCGTTGGTGAAGGTGTAGAGCGTCAGGCGGCTTCCGGGGGTGCGGTTCCAGTGGTCGGACAGTTTCTGAGTGCCTACCTGGACGTCGTTCCACATGAGTTGCTCGTCGCTGTCGATCACTCCGATGTGGACCACCGGCTCTTCCGGTTTGAAAATGCTGCGCAGGAACCAGGCTATGGGCTTGGG
Organism: uncultured Muribaculaceae bacterium; assembly: GCA_947179295.1. Classification (GTDB taxonomy): domain Bacteria; phylum Bacteroidota; class Bacteroidia; order Bacteroidales; family Muribaculaceae; genus Duncaniella. The sequence goes on along the minus strand of CAMXAZ010000073.1, from coordinate 9,485 downwards.
TTCGAGCGAGATGTCGAAGATGCCCTGTGTCCAGCCCTTGGCGGGCCATCCGGCCGATTCGCCGAGATAGTCGATCATGCCCCAGTAGGCCAGACCCACCACGCGGTCGAGGTCCATTTCGTAGAAATTCGGGCCCATGCCGGAGGTGTTGGCCTCGCTCTGGTAGAAAATCATTCCGGGGAAGCGGCGGCTGTCGCCGGGGAAATACATATACCTGTAGTTATAAGAGGCGATGTCGGTGGCGAGGGCCAGAGGGGCGGGGAGGGAGTCGGTGTTGACATCGCGGTAGCGCGGGTGCATGGCCACGGTCAGGGGGCGGGTGGTGTCGTAGCGCTTGAGGAGGGTTTTCTGCAGACGGTAGGGTGTAACGCCCCAGTCGGCAAAGGGGAGGTTCCAGAGCATCTGGAGCTCGTTGCCGAGGCTCCACATGATTACCGAGGGGTGGTTGCGGTCACGTCTGACCCATTCGGGGAGGTCGACGGGCCACTGTTCCATCCATTCCTTGCGGCCTCCGGCGTTCTGGCGCGTCCATTTGTCATAGAGTTCGTCGACCACGAGGATGCCGTAGCGGTCGCAAAGGTCCATGAACTGTTTGCTGTAGGGGTTGTGGGAGCAGCGGATGTGGTTGAACCCGAAGTCCTTGAGGATTCTGATGCGTTTCTCGATAGCTGCCGGGTAGGCTGCGGCTCCGAGGGCGCCGAGCGTGTGGTGGTTGGCGATGCCTTTGAGGAGCAGCTTTTTGCCGTTGAGGCGGAAGCCGAAGTCGGGGGAGTATTCAATGCTGCGGATGCCGAAGGTCTCAGAGATGCGGTCGGCCACTTTTCCGTCAGGGGCGAAGAGGGTGAGGCTGAGTGTGTAGAGGTGAGGCGAGTCGCAGTCCCACAGGCGCGGTGAGTCTATGCGCAGGCTGTCGACGCGGTATTCGTTGGTGCGCTGACGGCGGTTGAAGGGGAGGGTGGAGGTGCGGGAGCTGACGGTCTGTCCATCGGCGTCGGTGATCTCTGCGAGCACACGGATTTCCTTGTAGTCCTTGATGGCGTTGGTGAGTTCGGCGTCGATGACCACCGATGCACAGCTATCGCTGACATCTGGGGTGGTGATGCGGAGGGGATGGCGTGTGAAATGCAGCCTGGGGTCGGTGACTATGAGATTGACGTTGCGGTAGAGACCGCCGCCGGTGTACCAGCGGGAGTTTTCGGGTTGGCCGGTGTCGGCGCGCACGGCCACAATGTTGTCTCCGTCGAAGTCGATGAGCGAGGTGATGTCGGTCTCGAATCCGAGATAGCCGTAGTCAGTGCCGCCTACGCGCGATCCGTTGAAGTAGACATCGCCGGTGAGCATTATGCCTTCGAAGTCAAGCAGGACTCTGCGGCCTTTCCATGCGGGGTCGGCCTTGAAGGTCTTGCGATACCATCCGGCGCCCATTTCCTTGAAGGCGCGGGCGCTGAGGCGGCTGCGGGTGTTGGCGGCCGAGTTGGTCATGTCGGCTTTCTCGTCGGCCGCGGGCGCTACCCAGGGCTGTGAGATCTGGAAGTCGTGGGGAAGGCTGACGGGAGTCCACCGGCTGTCGTTGAAAGAGCGGTCGGGCGCTCCGCAGGTGTCACCGGCATGGAATTTCCATCCGAAGTTGAAGTTTTCGACCGTCCGGCCTGAGTCCGCGGCAAATACGGGGCTGACCAGAGTGAATGCAATGAGGGCCGAAAGAAGTTTATGTTTCATGGCAAAGTTACTGAATGTGATGTTTGTGCAGCCTCAGGTGGGGGCCTGGGGTTTCGAGAGTGTAAAGTTACACAAAAAATCACAAACTCACAGCCTCCGGCCTGTCGGCAATGGTGCCGCGGGTGGGAGCTCCTGCCTGAAACGTCGCATTTTTCTGTCCATTATGCCAGAACTTTGAGTCCGATTATTGAAAGGATGAGGGTGGTGATGAAGAAAAGGCGCCGGAAGGTGGCCGGTTCGTCGAAGAAGATGATGCCGACAATGACGGCTCCGACAGCTCCGATGCCGGTCCAGACGGGGTAGACGGTGCCAATAGGGAGTTTTTCGGCCGCTTTGGCCATCAGAAACATGCTCAGAGTGAGAGCGGCGAGGAATCCGGCCCACCACCAGACGAGCTCGTGGCCAGTGGCGGTTTTGGTTTTTCCGAGACAGAATGTGAAGCCGACTTCCATCAGTCCGGCTAAAATGAGGATAATCCAGTTCATAAACGGGTCTTGACCTATGCAAGGGCTGCAGGAAATCCCGGCGTCTCCTTCAGAAGGTTTCTGCAAAAGTAGAAAAAATGGTGGAGCGGGCCAAAAAACATGACTCGGAGGCTCGGTTTTTACCGGTCGGTGGGCGAGAGGTTGAGCTGGGAGGTCTTCTTGATCTCGCTCAGCACAAATGAGCTCTGGATCTTCACGATGCCGCGCACTTTTGTGAGGCGTTCGTGGACAAAGCGGTTGTATTCCTCGATGTCTTTGAGTACTACTTTTATCAGAATATCGTAGATTCCGCCGGTCGAGTAGCATTCCATCACTTCGTCAATAAGGTTGATGTCTTCGATGAACTGTTTGAAGTGCTCGTCGTTGTGCTCGGCCAGGGAGACATTGCAGAAGACCACGAGCGGAAGGCCGACTTTGTTGTGGTCGACGGTGGCGCGGTAGCCGGTTATTACGCCTTCTTTTTCAAGACGGTGGATTCTTTCGTAGACCGGAGTCTTCGAGAGGTTGAGGAGTTCGCAGAGTTCCTTGGTGCCGGTTTTGGCGTCGCGCTGGAGCGCGTTGAGAAGTTTTACGTCGGTGTCGTCTAATCTGGTCATAGTACATTAGTTCGGTTTTGGCTGTGTCGGATCGGGGTATTCGGGAATATTTGCAGTGTGGAGGTGTAAAGTTAGGAATATTTCCCTAAATGCGCAAGGGTGACAGAACAAATGGAATATTTGAGCTAATTTTGCGCTGTAGAAAATCACGAAACCAATGAATGCTGCGACTGTAAATATCGGTGCCGGACGACCGGCTCTTGTGAGCAATATTCTTGTCTTGCTCACTGTGGCGATGTGGGGGCTTACTTTCGTCTCCACAAAGGTGCTCATCACTCATGGCCTGACACCGACATGGATCTTCATAAGCCGTTTTGCTATGGCTTATCTTTGCATCCTGGCACTAAGCCACAAGAAACTGTGGTCAGACACGCGAAAGGATGAGCTATACATGGCGGCGATGGGGCTTACGGGCGGATCGCTGTATTTCATCTCGGAAAACACCGCCTTGCAGCTTACCTATGCGTCGAATGTGTCGCTGATCATCTGTGCGGCACCGGTGCTGACCATGATTCTCGGAGCGGTGCTTTATAAGGACAGGATTCGTATCAAGGCTGTTGTGGGGTCACTGATAGCGCTGTGCGGAGTGTCGGCCGTGATACTGAACGGGTCGATGAATCTTGGGCTGAACCCTGCCGGAGATCTTCTGACACTGTTCGCGGCTTTGCTGTGGGCGGCATACTGCCTGCTGCTTAAACGGATGACCAGCCGCTATCCGAATCTGTTTGTCACGAGAAAGATATTTTTCTACGGATGTGCGAGCGCGTTACTGGTGAGCGTGTTCGAGCCGTTGCCACGGCTCCCTGAGGCGGGGTCGCTGATGCCGGTTGTGCTCAATCTGCTGTTTCTCGGCATAGTGGCTTCGTTTTTGTGTTATATAATATGGAACCGCGAGGTGAAAATACTCGGTCCGGAAAAGGCCGCGAATTATATCTATTTTATACCCCTGGTCACGATTGTAGCCTCTTCTCTGATACTTGGCGAGCCGATAACGCTGTGGATGATTGCCGGAGGACTGGCGATTGTCGGCGGCGTGTATCTGACTGCTAAATAAGATGTTGATGACTCATGCAAGGAGCATTCAGAAGGTGTTGAGAGGTAGAGCAAGAGTCGCCGGAACGGTAAAAACTGATATTTTGTTAAAAATAGGGCAAAAAAGTTTTGTCATATCAAAAAAACTTTCTACCTTTGTACCCGCAAAAGCGTTGCAACACAATATAAAATTATGGCGAGATAGCTCAGTTGGTTAGAGCGTCGGATTCATAACCCGGAGGTCCCGAGTTCAATTCTCGGTCTCGCTACAGAAAATCGGTCGGAACATCCATAGATGTTCCGACCGATTTTTATTCGCCCAGCATGTATTCAGTCAGACAGGTGCAAGTGTTCACGAATCCACTGACCTTCTCGGCGCATGGTAACAAACCTGTGTTAGAATAATAAAAAAGATTTTAACTCTTGTTTTTAAACGACCTCTAAGTCTGTGGGTCTGTTTATATCGTAGAAGTTGGATAAAATGTTGAATATGGCACGGATGGATGAAAAATATTTAGTAATTTTGCATATAAAGGACAACTGAAAAGTAATGATAGCTAAAGAGGACATATTGGAACTGCTGAATTCTACCGAGTCATATCGCGTAGAACGCACAATCAGCACTGGCAACATGGATAAGTTCTGTGAGGCCATTTGTGCGTTTGCCAATGATATGCCTGCATCCAGAAAGAATGGCTATCTGATTATCGGAGCAAAAGATGACGGATCTATCGCCGGAATGAAGGTGGATGACGATCTGTTGAAAAAGATTGCCGGAATACGCTCTGACGGAAATATTCTTCCCTTGCCGACAATGTCTGTAGAACGCTTCTCTTTTCCGGAAGGTGATTTGTTGGTTGTTGAAGTGCGTCCTTCTGATTTGCCACCTGTCCGCTATCGAGGTAGAGTGTTTATCCGTATTGGACCAAGACGAGACATTGCTACAGAAGCAGAGGAAAGAATACTCGCAGAACGCCGTTGCTCATTCATGGCAACTTTTGATGCTACTCCATGCCTTAGTGCCGAACTGGAAGATTTGGATGTCGATTACATCAAGACAAACTATCTTCCAATGGTATTTGACGAGGAAACTCTTGCGAACGATAAACGCGACATAAAGGAGCAACTTGCTTCTATCCATTTATATGATCGGGACAATGATTGCCCGACATATGCCGGAATAATCCTTTTCGGCAAGAACCCCAAGTATTTCCTTCTGGGTGATTATGTGCAGTTTGTTAGATTTGCAGGAAAAGATAAAGGAGGCGATATACTCAACGAACGTCAGTTTGCCGGACCTCTATATAAGATGTTGCCGACACTGGAATCTTTTGTTCGTGACGGCATCATAACTCAGCGTCCCGTTCCGGAAACTCTGTTCCGCGAAAGAACTGTCTGGAATTATCCGGAAGGTGCAATCCGCGAATTGCTGATGAACGCCTGTATGCACAGGGATTATCAAGCCAATATGCCAATACGGTTATATCAGTTTGATGACTACATCGAAGTGATGAATGCAGGAGGTCTTTATGGCGAAGCACGTCCGGAGAACTTCCCATCGGTCAATGACTATCGCAATCCTCTTGTGGCAGAAGCCATGAGAGTGATGAAGTACGTCAATAAATTCAACCGTGGCGTTACCCGTGTGCAAGAGATGTTGAAGGAAAACGGCAATCCTCCTGCCGAATTTGACGTAAACACCATTACTGCCTTTCGTGTCAATGTACATGCCACAAACGAATCCGGCTTGTCGGATTTGCACAAGTCAACGCACAAGTCAACGCACAAGTCAACGCACAAGTCGAACACAAGTCAATCACTAGAAGAAAAGATCATAGAATTTTGCAAGGAACCTCGATCACTGTCAGAGATAGCAAAATATTGTGGATTTAAAAATAATAGAAATTTTAGGGAACGTTATCTAAATCCACTCCTCGGTACTCATCTGCAAATGACTATACCAGATAAACCCACTAGTCGTTTTCAGAAATACTTAAAGAAATAGCAGATTAAGAATTATGGCAAAACCGCGCGTATTTATAAGCTCTACATTTTACGATTTACGTCAAATCAGAGCTGATATTGACCAATTCCTTAAAGGTTTAGGTTATGAAGCTATAAGGAATGAAGAGGGTTCAATTCCCTACGGTAAAGAAGAACGCTTGGAAGAATATTGTATCCAAGAAGTGCGTCATTCGGATATTTTGGTTTCAATCATTGGTGGTAGGTTTGGATCTGAATCAAAAGATGAAGCCAGTATAGAAAAGTATCTTCAGAAAGGGTCTATAAGTCAACGCGAACTTCGCACGGCTATTGATAATCAAAAGCAGGTTTATATATTCATTGATAAAAATGTTAGCGCTGAATACCAAACTTATCTTCTCAATAAAGGCAATGATAAGGTGAACTATAAATTCGTTGATGACCAGCGAATTTACAGTTTTATTGAAGAGATTAAAAACCTTGGGGTAAATAATAATATAAAGGACTTTGAAACATCCGAAGATATAACTGGTTATTTAAGGGAGCAATTCGCGGGATTATTTCAGCGCTTTATTGACGACCAGCGTAGAGTAAAGGAAATAAATCTTATAGCAGAATTAGAGCGTACGTCCAAAAATCTGAATCAATTAGTTGAATTTATCTCCAATCAAAACAAGGATCAGCAAGAGGAGATTAATCAGATCCTAATGATTAATCATCCTCTCGTCAATTGGTTAAGAGCGAAGCTGGACATTAAGTATAACTTCTATATTGTTGGATACAATGATTTAAATCAATTGATGTTGGCACGTCGAATTAGTCCTCAAGGAGAAGTAATGGAGCCTGATGGAGAAGAGTATTATATGTGGGCGAGAAATAATAGCGATGGATCTACTACATACATAAAAATTAGTAAGACACTCTTTGATGAAGACTCACAACTAATCAATGTGCTAGCTGCAAACTGGAAGGATAGTATGGCTATCGTTAATAATATAAACCCAATGCCATTTGGCAATGATAGTGATTTACCTTTTTAGGTACGCCAATTCATATAGCCGTTGAATAAGTTGAATAACTTGATAAGTACTTTACAAGTCAGATATCAATTAATAAGAATACTTATTGCGCCTTTGGTGATGGCGGCTATCTCTTCGGAGGATAGCTTGATATAGTCCATGAAGGTCTGGCGGGTGCAGTGATAAGCTCAAGCGACCTAGCCGGAGCCTCAAGTCTGATTAACGGAAACAATGGCAATATGAAGATACTTGCGATAAATGGAAGCTCCAGAAAACAAGGAAACACCGGCGACATGATTGATATTGTCCTATCGGAATACCAATAAACAATCAGCCACTTAGCTTAGCGCTAAATGGCTGATTGTTTTATTGTCTGGTTGTGAAGTTTTTATTCCGGACTCACTCTGTTATCAGAGCTTTGCGTGTTTGTGCCTTAGGCAGTGGTCAGTTCTTCGGGCAGAATCGGCATGGCTCCCTTGCGTGTGCAGACGAAAGCCGAAGTCTGGACAGCCAGCGAGTGGGCCTCGGCCACGGATTTGCCTTTAAGAATTGACGATATGAAAGCTGCGGTAAAACTGTCGCCAGCGCCCACGGTATCGGCAACCTCCACTTTCGGTGTAGGCTGGAACGATACATTGCCGGGGGTGAACACATAGCTGCCGTTGATGCCGCAGGTGAGAATCAGCATTTTGAGATTGTATTTCCCAAGCAGAATCCAGCATTTGTCCTGGAGGTCGATTCCGGGATAGCCGAACATGCGGCTCACGGTCACCAGTTCCTCGTCGTTGATCTTAAGAATGTTGCAGCGCTTCATCGAATTGCAGAGAATCTCCTTGTTGTAGAATCCCTGACGGAGGTTGACGTCAAAGACCACCAGCGTGTCATCGTTCTGCGGCATGGCGTCGAGGAAACGGTTGATCGTGTTGCGCGACACCACATTGCGCTGTGCGAGTGATCCGAAGCAGACAGCTCTTGTCTTTTCGGCGAGCGATTCGAGATGGGCTGTGTAGGGAATATTGTCCCACGCAACGTTTTCTTTGATCTCATACTGCGGAACACCGGCCTGGTCGATCTCAACCTGCACTGTTCCGGTGGGATAAGGCACTTCGGCTATAAGCTGGTTGAGACCCTTGGAGGTGAAATTCTCAACTATCTCCTTGCCGAGGGCATCGTCACCGACAGCACTCACCACACAGCTGGGAAGCCCGAACTGAGAGACATGATAAGCGAAATTGGCAGGTGCGCCACCTATCTTTTTTCCTTCGGGGAGTACGTCCCACAGGGCTTCGCCCATTCCTACTACATAGTTGTTCATGATCTTGCTGATTTGGAAGGTGTCTGATAATTTATTGATTATTTGACGATTTGATTTTCAATGTGTAATACAGAAGATAAGCCACTCCGACAGTCATCACTGCCACTGCGCCGGCCTGGCCGGTTGCATCGGCGGCATAGCCCATTGCGAGGGGGAAGACGGTGCCTCCGAAGAGCCCCATGATCATTAGTCCGGAAACCTCGTTCTTTTCATCGGGCGAAGCCATCAGAGCCTGCGAGAAGATTACCGAGAATATGTTGGAGTTGCCGAAGCCGATCAGGCCAAGGGAGGCATAGATCATAGTCAGTGACTCGCAGGTGAAAAGCATAGCCATAGCCACGAGCATCATCACCACACTGATTCCGAAGAACAGTTTCGGCGATACCGAACGCAGGATGAAGGCACCGAGAAAGCAGCCGGCTGTACGGAAGATGAAATAGACGCTCGTTGCGAATCCGGCTTCTTCAAGCGGCAGGCCGAGACGCTCCATGATGATCTTTGGCGCGGTGGTGTTGGTGCCCACATCGATACCAACGTGACACATGATGCCGAGGAAACAGAGAAGAATAAAGGGACGGCCGAGCAGTCTGAGGCATTCGCCCACACCCGAAGCCTTGTCGGAACGCTCCTCCTCGATGGGAGTGGCGGCGAGGGCAGAGATTGACACAAGGCTTATCACGGCGTAGATCACGAACAGTGCACGCCAGCCGAGTCCGAAAGTCGGGAGATAGGTCGTGGCACCCCAGGCGGCTATCACCGGTGCGAGAAACGAGGCTATGGCCTTGACGAACTGGCCGAATGTCAGAGTCGATGCAAGCCGGCTGGGGCTTATGAGATTTGACACCAGCGGGTTGAGCGAGGTCTGCATGATGGCATTGCCGATGCCGAGCAGAGAGAACGAGAGGAGCATGGTGGTATAGCTGTCGCCTGTGATAGGGAGTATCAGCGAGACGGCTGTCACAAGCAGGCTCAGAAGCACAGTTTTCTTACGCCCGATGCGGTTCATCAGCATTCCGGTGGGTACCGAGAATATCAGAAACCAGAAGAATACGAGCGAGGGGAAGAGGTTGGCCTGCGAATCGGTCAGGCCAAGGTCTTTCTGCACATAGTTGGATGCGGTGCCCACAAGGTCGACAAAACCCATTGCGAAGAAACAGAGCATCACGGGGGCTATCTGCATCAGCGAACTTTTTTTGTCGCCGGCTAAAGTCTGTGTAATTTCCATAATTTGTCCGGAGTATTTAGAGGAGAATTTATTTTTCGTTTATCGAGTAGATCTTAAGGTCTGAGAAACTGTTTAAATTTGATTCAATAAAATTTTTATGGCAGCCAAATC
>CAMXAZ010000072.1 GCA_947179295.1 uncultured Muribaculaceae bacterium | reverse complement strand
TGAAATTTCTGTAAGAAAACAGGGCGAAGGTGATAAAGGTTCGATGAAAATTGCTACCTTTGCAGCCGAATTGGCTCACGAAGTCAATGAAATGATCAATCAACAGTAAAAAACAGACACTAAACCCCCTGAATGGAGAAAAAACCTTTCGCTCCGCGCCCTCCGCGCCCCAACAACGGCCCGCGCCGTCCCCTCCCCAACGCACGTAAGGAGGAACCATACGCCATCAATGAATACATCCGCGCCCGCGAGATCCGTCTCGTCGGCGACAATGTAGAAAACGGCGTCTACCCCATTCAGGAAGCCCTGAAGATCGCCGATGAGCTTGGGCTCGATCTCATTGAGATCTCACCCACCGCCCAGCCGCCGGTGTGCCGCGTGCTTGACTACCAGAAGTTCCTCTATCAGCAGAAAAAGCGCCAGAAGGAACAGAAGGCCAAAGCAACCAAGGTCGTTGTGAAGGAAATCCGTTTCGGACCCCAGACCGATGACCATGACTACAACTTCAAGCTCAAACACGCCATCGGCTTCCTCCAGGAAGGCGCAAAGGTCAAAGCCTATGTGTTCTTCAAAGGCCGCTCCATTCTCTTCAAGGAACAAGGCGAAGTACTGCTGCTCCGTTTTGCCAACGACCTTGAGGAATATGGCAAAGTTGACCAGATGCCTGTGCTCGAAGGCAAGCGCATGATCATCATGCTCAGCCCGAAGAAAAAATAAACCAACCCAGCGTTGACCGGCAGGGTCCCGCAAGGGGTCTCCGACCGTCATCATACGAATTAAAATCATTATTTAACAATCACAACCAATGCCAAAGATTAAGACTAACTCCGGTGCCAAAAAGAGGTTCGCCCTTACCGGATCAGGAAAGATCAAGAGAAAACACGCTTTCAAGAGCCACATCTTGACCAAGAAGACCAAAAAGCAGAAACGCAACCTGACCCACTTCTCACTCGTGGCCAGCTGCGACGCTTCAAACGTCAAGTCACTCCTCGCTCTCAAGTAAGGAAGTTTTCACTATCTTAAAATCGTGATTTCTAATTCAATTTTTTAAACCGAACGGTCAGCCACCTAAAAATGAATCTAAGTGCAATGATGTGCCGCTGACGTTCACAACTCATTTTTCAAAATGCCAAGATCAGTAAATCATGTAGCTTCAAGAGCTCGCCGCAAAAAAATCCTGAAACTCACCCGTGGTTACTTCGGATGCCGCCGCAACGTGTGGACCGTAGCCAAGAACACCTGGGAAAAGGGTCTCACCTACGCTTACCGTGACCGCAAGGACAAAAAGCGCAACTTCCGTGCCCTCTGGATTCAGCGTATCAACGCAGCTGCTCGTCTTGAAGATCTTTCTTACTCAAAGCTCATGGGCCTCATCCACAAAGCCGGCATCGAGATCAACCGCAAAGTTCTCGCCGATCTCGCCCTCAACAATCCCGCTGCTTTCAAAGCTATTGTTGACAAAGTGAAGAACGCCTAAGGAGACTCAACCTCCATCAAGGCTATCTCATAAGCCATAATTAAAATCAGAGACTTCGGCACCTCCGGCCAAACCGGACCACGCCTGAAGTCTCTGATTTTTTTACATCATGCCGACCTATGTCTCTGCTCACCACTCTTAAAGAAAAACTCAAAGCTCTCCTCAGCGACTCAAAACCGCCGGCTTTCTCATCAGGAGTGAGACACAGAGTCGCCCCAGACACCGACAGCCTGCACTGCGGCATCAGTGCTGCACGATGTCAAAGATCATCATGTCCGAAAGCTTGAAACTCAGCGAGACCAAAAAGTAAGAACCGAGGTTGCGGACATGAGTTTCGTAGAGACCTGACGAGTTGACACTGCGCATGATGTTACGGCTTTTGTTGAATATATCGAACCACTCCACCGTCAGTGTCATCTTCCTTTTCATGAAACGCCAACCGACAGACATGTTCCACCTTATATCCTGCCTGTCATCACGGCTGACATAGGAGCCATTGCGGAAAAGACATCTCATATTCGTATCCACAAACAGATCAGACGGCAGATCGATGCGGCCAAACAGGTTCACTTCATAGTTGCGCGTATAATCCACTGTTTCGTTCAGACGGTTTACCGACCGCATGTAGTCCCACTTCATCCTGCTCCCTATGTTCCAGCTTTTAGAGCGGTAGCTCAGTGTCAGGTCAACCTGACAGCCGTCAGTATGCGTCACTCGTCTCATCATGCCGGTTCCTTCGGTCCTATTCAGCAGGCTTACATATTGCGAGCGGCTCCATCCTAACCCAAACGAACCGTCAAGGCCTTTTCCGAAATACTGATGTTTCCACACGTCTCCTCTCAGATTCCACAGACCATTGATATTCACAGGATAAGTCTCATAGCCGCCGGATGTCGGATTGTAGGTCTGAGCCTGAACTATCGAGTTATATGTGTTGGAAAATCCGACTTCTCCTGACAGACCATTGGAGCAATCCGCTACCCTCAGTTCGGCCTCCTGACTGTAAGACGTTTTCAATTCCGGATTTCCGTGGATGATGTAAAGCGGATTGCTGTTGTCGGTCATCATCATAAGCTGCGACAGATCAGGCTCTGTCGTATTGCCTGCATATCTGAAATCAATATTCAGATTCCTGACTTGCCATAACATTTGCAGCGAGGGAGCCAGACCGACACTCCGCCTCAGTGTATCGCCGCAAACCGCACCATTCTTTCGGTCAAGCGTTTGTCTGCGTGGAGCAATACTCAGACCGGCGTTGAGCCGGAAGTCTTTCATTTCATAGTGCAGATTCAATGCGAATTCATGACTTCCGGTCACCCCGTCAGTATAGGAACTGAGAGAGTCGAGATATTCACGGACATCCCCCTCAGGCAAAAAGCCGTAGACATCGCGGTGATCATACTCCCGCAGTTCTGACCATGTATATGATACTTTTGCCGAGAAATTCTTTCCGAAATTACGCGACAGATCTACACCTGCCTGCAAATTTCTGCTACTCCTCGGCAGATAGTCATAACGCCTGCGGCTCAGAAGCGAGTCTTCGCCCAAGCCACCCGGCAGACGATAGTAAGTGATCTCCGACAACGTGTTGTTATTCCCTGCAATCCGCTTGCCGTTGACCAATAAACGCAATGCTATTGTTGTGCAGCCTGCCCCAGGAAGAAAATGGCTGAAAGAGGCTGCAAGGTTATAATTTCGGTCTGTTGTCCGGTTGTCGGATGCCGAAATATCATCGTTGATACGCCATTGGCGCGGTATTTCCTCATCAGCGTTGCCGCCAAACGGATCTGCCGGCGAAAGCCCCGGATCATGACTGAAAAGCGAACTGCGCGACAACGAACGATTCCTGATTTTTGATCCTCCGACCGCACCTGTAATATCAAGATAGCTACGCTTACCGATTCTTCCGCGTGCGCCCATCTGTGCAGCCAGAGAGCGCCCGCTTGAAGCATTCTCCGACACACCATAGCGGAAATTATTGCCCGACGGCAGATAGTTTTCGGCAAACCGAGTCTCTCCGTTGCCTGTAATATCATTGTTGTAGTCGATTTTCCCGTCTATGTCAAAAGCCCTCACATTCTTGCCGAAACTCAGTGAAAGATTGTCTTTTCGGGCATCGGGATAAGTGGTTTCCATGTTCCTGTTTCCGATGCTCCCCCTCATGACAATTCTGTCACCTCCCGATTTATGCCGGCTGGCTGAACCGGAAAGATACTTTTTATCCTTATTGCCCGCTCCAGCCTCAGCATTGGCAGTGGTCATTGCTTCCAAGTTTCCTTTGGCACCTAAATCAATCACATATACCGACGATTCGGAAGCCATCGCGGACTGCATTCCTTCATCGGAATTACGCTTATAAATCTTAACCTCGTCAAGCAACTCAACCGGCATGTTTTCCATTGCAATATCCGTGTCAGGCCCGAAAAACTTCTTTCCGTTGACCAATACGCCATTCAGAGATTCACCGTAATAAGCAATGTGTCCGGTGGTCTTGTCATACGTCAACCCCGGAACACATCTGACCAGTTCCTCTAAATATGCCCCGTCACGCAGCCGGAAAGCGGCTGGATTGATGACAATCGTATCACCCCTCAGAAATACAGGCTTCACACGCGCCGTGACCACAACCTCTCCCAGACTGATGCTGCCCGGAACCGGATCAAGCTCATCAGACGCTACCGCCGGATCAGCAGATGACTCCCGGATGCCTGCCACCACAGATATGGAGCAGACCACAGACAGTACTATTGCAGTTATCAATGATTCCATTTCAGATCAAAAGTCAGTTAAATCTCTTGCAAAGATATGGCTCCGCAAGCCTTCCGCCAACCGGAGAACGATCTAAAATGATTCATCATAGCCTCCGCACCCCACTGATTTACAATATATTACACATAGATAAATCCTCAGCGGATTCATCATCGCATAAAAGCCTTACACGGAGTCTGTACAGCCCCCGCATGAATGCTTATGATAAACTTAAATATTGTTAACGCTGAGTGTATGGCCGCCTGCGCTACCCAAGGCACTCCACAAAGCGCTCACAATCTGCCGGAGCTGACGCCTGAATCTTAGCCCGCAGGCGCAGACGGCGGTTGTAGACCACCTCACGTTTCTCACCCAAGAGCAAGGTCATTGTCGGCACAGACAAACCGAGCGCATTGCACAAAAACAGCTTATACTCATCCTCTCTCAGTCCAGGCATCTGCTCCCTGAAACGCGCCATTAATCCTGAGCGGGTATTGTCGAGACAATCCTCAAGCTCCATGAAAAAATCAGGCGATTTTGAAAAATCTTCAATAGCCCTCAGCGCCTCCCTTGCACCTTTAGCTGATCCGGAATTTTTGACATAACCATCATAGTACACATCACACAGTCTGGAAAAGGTCATGAACAATGAACTCTGAGCCTTTCGGAAATTCCTGTTCAGCTCCTCAGCCATATCAAGAATTTCAGAAACCTTCATGCGCTGACGTCTCATTCTAACGCTGACAAGATAGACCGCAAACAGAACCACGACTAATAGCAAAGCCGCAGTCAGCACAATGACCAGCCTCTGTGATTCGATTTTCCGCTGACGCTCCACCTTTTCAAGATAGTCAAAACTTCTGATCTCTGCATCGACATCTGCCTGAAACAATTTCATGAACTGCCTGCCTGACAAGAGCTCATATGAATCCGCACTTTTCGATCCATCCACGCTCAGAACCACAGTTCTGTTCGGATTGTCGCCATAGCGTTCGATCAGGGCCTTGATCAGGCTATATGACTTCGCGCTCTCTCCCGCGTCCCATAGACTTACTACAAGGTCATGCAATCCACTCAGAGTCAGACCTTCGATTGAATCCGGCAATATCAGCGGCTCATTATCTCCAAGCGCCCTGAGCCTGTCGGCAAAATCGCGGTCTAACGCAAATCCGATATCATCAGTTCCGGGATTCTCCTTCCGGCCCTGAAGATAACCGGTCAGAAAGCTCAGAAATGACATTTCCGCCGAATCGTTTTTTATCTCAGCTATGGCACCGATCTTGCCGATGACTTCCTCGGCACGGTCAAAATTTCCGGAGAATACAGCCTGCGATGCCACATCCTTCCCGACCCTGTACATCTCTGTGCTATCGCCGCCAAGCTCAAAAGCCTGAAACGCACGAAATGCGAATTCCTGAGCGCCACGTTCATTATAGACCGAGTCATTCACAGCCTTCATCAGCAGACGGAGCCATGCCGCTTTCCGGAAATCCTTTCTGTCGGCAGCCAGTCTGTCGGCACGAAGCAGATTGCGCATTGCCTGCGGATAGTTTTTCTGAGCCATATTCCTGACGGCCATAGCCTGGAGGACCAATACCGAATTTTCGCCATCGCCATATCGGCCGGCCATCTCCTCCAACACCGCCCCATCGTCACACTCCACTCCGGCACAGACCGAAAGCAGCATCAGGCGATCACGTTCCGCCTCACCGTCAAGACTGTCGGAAGGTATTGCCGAAAGTATCATCCGCGCCGAATCAGGATCAAAGTCAACAATCCGGGCTGCTTCATCCAAAACAGCGCTATAGCTCCCACCGCCATGACAGCCGGCAAGCATGGCCGGCAGCAGTGCCATTGCCAAAATACACCTTATTATATATAGAGATCTTTTCATCCGGAATTCTGTCATCATACATTACATATATATTTTTTGCACTTCTACCGCGTATGGCGGAAGTCGTAGCTGAGGGTGAACATGAAGTAGCGGCCTATGATTTGCGAGCGGTACTCATAGACTCCGCTTGGCGAGGCACCGCGGCTGATGCTTTTCTTTCGGTTGAGAATGTCGTTCCACTCAAAGGCCAGTTTCATGGCATCATTTTTCAGGAAAGACCAACTGCAGTTCAGGTCAAGGATGGTCTGCTCATCGTTGCCTGACGCGGCTATCGAACTGTTGCGCATGGTATATCTCACCCGGCCTCCGGCATCGAAACGTTTCAGGAAACGGATGTTGCCGTCCAGCCCCAGCTCATAGTCGCGCATATAGCTCCGGCTGTCACGCAGGCGGTTGACCGGATTGCTGAAACGCCAGCCGAAATCGGCTATCAGTGTGGTGTTTGCAGTCATATACATCACGTCAATGCGTGAATTGCACGAACGCCCCAGGGTGAGGCTCTTTTCCGGCGCCACACTCTGCCCCTCGTTGAGCAGAGCCACCTGATGGCTGTAGTTCCCGCCGATACGCGCCGACAGGCGGATTCTCTTTATCGTGCGTAACAGCCACAGATTGCCGCTTGCCGACCAATTGCCGTTGACATTGACCGGGCAGACTTCGCTGACACCGGTCTCCGGATCATAGAACACCGCCTGCGTCTGTTCGTCATAGACATTCGAATAGCTCAGATCAGCCGCCAGATTAAACTTGTTGAGGCGCGCCGAGAGGCGGAAATCCTGTCTGTAGGAGGCTTTCAGAGAGGGATTGCCGTGAGTGATGTAGAGCGGATTACTGTTGTCGGTCATGCTCATCAGACTGCTGAGCTGCGGCTGATTGGTCGATCCCGAATAATTGAAATCCAAAGATAATTCATCACGATAGAGACTAACGTTGAGCACAGGCATGAAGTTGACCGACGAGCGGACGGTGTCGCCGCTTATCAGACCGGTCTTCTGGTCGAGTGTTCGGCGTTCAGGGGTGACGTTGATCCCCCCGTGCACATGCCAGTGATCATCGCCATAATTCAGCGAAACGCTGATCTGATGGCCGACGGTGTGACTGAAACTATGGTTGCTGAGCGAATCGACATAGCCCTGCAGGTAGTCGGGAGGCAGAGCGGTGTCGGCCCGGTCAGGCACAGCGTCCATGAAAGGAGAGAGATCATAGGTGGAACGCTCGCTGCTCTCGCGGTTTACCACATAACTATAGCCGGCGTTCAGTGAAAAATTTTGGCCTAACATCTGGCTGAACGACAGTCCGGCCGTGAACTGCCGCGAGCTGCCGGGTGTCAGGTTGTACTGATTTCTTAAAAGCACCGAATCGACTCCGGTAGCGGTCAGCAGCTGATAATATCTGATTTCCGAAAGGCTGAATGCTTCGTTGCGCGAACGGCCGCTTCCGGCACTTAGAGAAAACGAAAGTGTGCTCCCCGCGTCGTTGAGACGGCGCGAAAAGCCGAGCGAAGCACTGTAGTTCCGCGAACGGTTCTTCGATGTAGACGACGAGCGTTCGTCATTAACCCTGTCGGCCAATGGCACGGCATCGTAGGCCGGACCATCGAACGGCGCTCCTATGTCCAGTCCCGGATTCGTATTGAAAACCGCCGTGCGCCGACCGGCGGAGCTTCTCGAATCGCTGTTGTTGACCGAGCCCTGCAGACTGAGATAGGTCTTGTCATTGATCTTGCCGTTGACAGTCCCGTTCAGACTGAAACCGTGGCGGCGACGACGGTCGTCGCCCACATTATAGCTGTAGTTGTTGCCACTGGGCATGTAGCTCTCTCTGTAGGCGACTTGGTCATCGTCATTAATGCTATGGTTATACGAGCCCATGAGATAGACCCCTATTCCCTTGCCGAACGTCTTATTGATGGAACCATGCATTGAATCCTGGCGGTTTCCGCGACGGCCGCTGAGAATATGGCTGTTGCCCGTGTCGGCATTGAATGAGAAATTGTCGCCGCCCATCCGGAAAGAATTTCCGTGGAGACGTCCCTCATAGCGGTTTTCATTGCCGAGCGCCACTGACGCACCGGCCATCAGCATTCCGTCAAACGCGCTTTTGGCCTGGATGTCAAGCACATGATTCTTGCCGCCGGTCCTCACTCCGGTAAACTCCTCCTCGTCCGAAGCCTTGTCATATACCTTAAGCCGGCTGATCAGCTCGACCGAAAGATTTTCGAGAGCGGCCACGACGTCTGACCCGAAAAACTTCTCGCCGTTGACCATCACCTCGTTGAGCGGCGTACCGTAATAGGTCAGACGGCCCGAAGCCTTGTCATATTCCATTCCGGGGATCACCCTCACCAGTTCCTGAAGATAGGCCCCGTCACGCAGGCGGTAGGCATCCGCGTTGAAGATCGTAGTATCGCCCCTCACCTCCATCTCCTTCAGAGGCGCTGTCACCACAACCTCATCAAGATTGATGCTGTTCATAACCGAATCGGCCGCGGCTATGGCAAGACTGTCGGTCCCGGTCAGTTCACGGACATAGCCCGGCTCCTCCTTCTGCACGGCTCCGGCTCCTCCTGCCGGCCACACAAAAGAAAGAATCACAACTAAGACCGGTATGATCCGGAAGAATTTCATAAAGCAAAACAGATTGGCTTATTTTTTAAGAGGGGGGTTAGAGGCCGTTAAAAAACAACCTCTTAACAACAACCTCCAAGCAGATTAGCATGTCAGAAATGTGTACGGCAACAAATATACGTCATTACGCCAACATATCAAAGGCGATCTGCATAATTTCCATTTATCCGCCCCAAAATATTTCAATCACGCCATACAAACCGCCATTTTCGTTAATTTTTTCATTTTATTGCGTCATTTTACAAATAATTTATAACTTTGCGGACAATTATCTGTCCACACCCTTCAACGAATCATTGTTTTAGGTCAGGTTTCCAATTAAAAACAACACATAACATTATATTATAGACCCCTATGAGTGACAGGCTGTTTATTTTCGACACGACACTGCGCGATGGAGAGCAAGTGCCCGGATGTCAGCTCAACACAGTTGAGAAAATCGAAGTTGCAAAAGCTCTTGAAGCCCTCGGAGTCGACGTCATCGAAGCCGGATTCCCGGTGTCGAGTCCCGGTGACTTCAATTCGGTAGTGGAAATTTCAAAAGCAGTCACATGGCCGACAATCTGCGCACTGACCCGCGCCGTCGAAAACGACATCCGCGTGGCCGCCGAAGCGCTGAAATATGCAAAACACCCCCGCATCCACACCGGTATCGGCACCTCTGACTACCACATCAAATATAAATTCAACTCCACCCGCGACGACATTCTCGAACGCGCTGTCGGAGCCGTGGCCTTCGCCAAGAAATTCGTGGAAGACGTGCAGTTCTACGCCGAAGACGCCGGACGCACCGACAATGAATATCTCGCTCGCGTGGTCGAGGCCGTCATCCGCGCCGGTGCCACAGTCATAAACATCCCCGACACCACCGGCTACTGCCTCCCCTCGGAATTCGGTGCCAAGATCAAATATCTGATCGACAACGTGGAGGGCATCGACAAGGTGGTCATTGCCACCCACTGCCACAACGACCTCGGAATGGCCACGGCCAACACCGTAACCGGTGTGGTCAACGGTGCCCGTCAGGCCGAAGTGACCATCAACGGCATCGGCGAACGCGCCGGCAATACCTCGCTCGAAGAGGTGGTGATGACATTCCGCTCTCACAAAGACCTCGGCATCGACACCAACATCAACGCCACCAGAATCACCGGCATCAGCCGCATGGTGTCGAGCCTGATGAACATGCCCGTGCAGCCCAACAAGGCTATAGTGGGCCGCAACGCCTTCGCCCACTCCTCAGGCATCCACCAGGACGGTGTGCTCAAAAACCGCGAAAGCTACGAGATCATCGACCCCAAAGACGTGGGCATCGACGAAAACTCTATCGTGCTGACCGCCCGCAGCGGCCGCGCGGCGCTCAAACACCGCCTCCACGTGCTCGGCATCGAACTCTCAGGAGCCGATCTCGACAAGGCCTATGAAGCCTTCCTCAAACTCGCCGACCGCAAGAAAGAGATCAATGACGACGACGTGCTCATGATAGCCGGCGCCCACCGCAAGGCCCTCAACCGCATCAAGCTCGACTTCCTCCAGGTGACAAGCGGCGTAGGCGTCCACTCCGTGGCAAGCGTAGGTCTTGACATAGCCGGCGAGAAGTTTGAGGCCTGCGCCTCAGGCAACGGTCCGGTCGACGCGGCCATCAGCGCCATCAAGATCATCATTCGCCGCAAGATGCTCGTCAAGGAATTCCTCATCCAGGCCATCAACAAGGGCAGCAACGACGTGGGAAAGGTCCACATGACAGTCGAACACGACGGCGTGCCCTACTACGGTTTCTCGGCCAACACCGACATCGTGGCAGCCAGCGCCGAGGCCTTCATTGACGCCATCAACAAATTCGTCAGATAAACCCGCACACACATTCATCCACCCACACACTATTCCGGAGGCTGTCTGAACAACAGTCTCCGGACCCTCACACACTCCAGGAATCCACATTATGGGAAAAACTCTTTTTGACAAAATCTGGGACGCACACGTTGTCAACGACATAGAAGGCGGCCCCTCGCAGCTCTATATCGACCGCCACTACTGCCACGAGGTGACAAGCCCGCAGGCTTTCGAAGGCCTCCGCAAGCGCGGTCTGAAAGTGTTCCGTCCGGAGAAGACCTACTGCTCTCCTGACCACAACATCCCCACCCTCAACCAGGACCGACCGATAGCCGACCCCGTGTCGCGCAACCAAGTCGAGACCCTCACCCGCAACGCCCAGGAGTTCGGAGTGACGCTCTACGGTCTCGGACACCCGAAAAACGGCATCATCCACGTGATCGGTCCGGAAAACGGCCTCACCCTGCCGGGCTACACAATTGTCTGCGGCGACAGCCACACCTCGACCCACGGAGCTTTCGGAGCCGTGGCCTTCGGCATCGGCACAAGCGAGGTGGAGATGGTGCTCGCATCGCAGTGCATACTCCAGCCCAAACCTAAGACAATGCGCATCAACGTCAACGGAGAGCTGCGCCCCGGAGTGACCGCCAAAGACATAGCGCTCTACATCATAGCCCGGATGACCACCGGCGGCGCCACGGGCTATTTCGTGGAATATGCCGGCGACACCATCCGCCGTCTCTCTATGGAAGAGCGCATGACCGTCTGCAACCTATCTATCGAGATGGGTGCCCGCGGCGGCATGATTGCCCCTGACGAGACCACAATAGCCTACGTCAAAGGCCGCGAGTTCGCCCCCGAAGGCGAAGAATGGGAAAAGGCCGTGGCCTACTGGCGCACCCTCCCCTCCGACCCCGACGCCGTCTTTGACCGCGAGATCAACTTCGACGCCGCCGACATCGAGCCGCGCATCACCTTCGGCACCAACCCAGGAATGGGCATCGGCATCAACGACCCGATCCCCGCTCCCGATCCCGAAGACGAAGCCGGAAAGATTTCCTACCGCAAATCGCTCGACTACATGGGCTTCGAAGTGGGCCAGGTGCTTGCCGGAACCCCCGTGGACTACGTATTCCTCGGCAGCTGCACCAACGGCCGCATCGAAGACTTCCGCGCCTTCGCCAACTTTGTCAGAGGACGCCACAAAGCTCCGGGCATCACCGCCTGGCTCGTGCCCGGATCATGGAAAGTCGACGCGCAGATCCGCGAGGAGGGACTCGACAAAATTCTTGAGGAAGCCGGATTCGAGATCCGCCAGCCCGGATGCTCGGCCTGTCTGGCTATGAATGAAGACAAGGTTCCGGCCGGCAAACTCGCTGTCTCCACCTCAAACCGCAACTTCGAAGGCCGTCAGGGCCCCGGATCGCGCACCATTCTCGCCGGACCGCTCGTTGCGGCCGCTTCGGCGGTGACAGGCGTGCTGACCGACCCGCGGACCATCAAGTAATCCACCACCCCCACATCCACCATTCTCC
>CAMXAZ010000071.1 GCA_947179295.1 uncultured Muribaculaceae bacterium | reverse complement strand
AACCGAATTTATTTAATTTTTAACCACGTCCATTTTTAGTGGACAGTAGTGATTTGATGTCTGCTTATTAAGGGATTGATTTTTGCAATCTCTAACTCTTATACAGAACCCCGTATCAACGCATCAGAAATGAATCAGGAAACTCTCAAAGTCTTCCGTCAGGAACTGCTTGACAACCTGACCTGCAACATACTCCCTTACTGGCTCGACCGGATGACCGATCCGCGCGGAGGCTTCTATGGCCGCCGCGACGGCTCTGACAATCTCGATGCCGATGCCCCCAAGGGCGCCATACTCAACGCCCGTATCCTATGGTCGTTCTCCGCAGCCGCTCTCGCCACCGGAAACCCCGATTATCTCGCGGCGGCCACCCGTGCGCGCGACTACATTGTCGACCGCTTCATCGACCGCGAATTCGGAGGCGCGTTCTGGAGTCTCAACGCCGACGGCTCGCCCCTCGACACCAAAAAGCAGTTCTACGCCATCGCCTTCATCATCTACGGTCTCGCGGAATACTACCGCGCCTGCGGCGATGAAGAGTCGCTGCGCCTCGCCATAGAGCTCTTCGACGCTATCGAGACCCATTCGCGCGACCGCGTGAAAAATGGCTATATCGAGGCCACCACCCGTGACTGGCAGCCGATAGCCGACATGCGCCTGAGCGACCATGACGCCAACGCCTCCAAGACCATGAACACCCATCTCCACATTCTTGAGGGCTACACCAATCTGCTCCGCGCGCTGAAAGAAAAGTGTCCCGCATCGTTTGAAACCCGTGTGGCCGATGTAGAGGAAGCCACCGTCAATCTGCTTCAGATCTTCCTTGACCGCATCGAAAATCCCGTCAGCCACCATCTGACACTCTTCTTTGACGACGACTGGAACATCCAGCCCGGAGCCGAGAGCTACGGACATGACATCGAAGCCTCATGGCTGCTGCTGGAGACGGCCCACGTAATCGCCGACCCGCAGCTCACCGCCAAGACCCTCGACCACACAGCCCACATAGCCCAGGCCGCTCTCCAGGGCCGCTGCGTGGACGGATCAATGGTCTATGAGCGCCATCCCGCCGGAAACTATGACAATGACAAGCACTGGTGGGTGCAGGCCGAAAACGTGATCGGGCAGCTCTGGCTCGCGCAGTTCCACGGACAGCCCGCGCAGCTCGACCGCGCCCTGCAGTCGTGGCGCTACATCGCCGACAATCTTGTGGACCCCGCCGGCGAGTGGCACTGGTCGCGCCGGGCCGACGGATCTGTCAACACTGCCGATGACAAGGCCGGATTCTGGAAATGTCCCTACCACAATTCACGCATGTGCATCGAAGCCGTCAGATCTCTTGACAGCTTCATCGAGGGATAAGCGAAAATGCTTCATTCGGGTGGATAACGCCACCCTACGGCAATAATCACAACCCTCGCAGCGTTTAATAGGATAAGCGCCGCGAGGGTTTCCGCTTTGCTGACAGTCTTGACCGCCTGCGTCTGACCGTCACCGTAAAAAACGTGCTCTGCGCCACTCTTCACGAGCCGACGCAGAGCAATCATTATAATCAAAAAGCTAATTCTATTACGTTTTATGTCTTTTTGACTCGACAAAGGCGCCGAGGTTTAATATAAACATTCTGTTTTAACGCTATTTAACACAACGGACTCCATATGGGCAAATCATCTGCAACCCCTCTCGAACTCCTCGCTCCGGCCCGCACGGCCGACACCGCAATCGCCGCCGTCATGGCTGGTGCCGATGCGGTCTATATCGGCGCGTCGAGCCACGGTGCCCGCCGGGCCGCGGCCAATTCCGTGGCCGAGATCGGACGCGCTGCTGACTATGCCCATAAATTCGGCGCCAGGATCTATGCCACAGTCAACACGATTGTCTATGACGATGAGATCAGATCAGTCGAAAGACTTGTCGGTGAGCTTTATCGCGCCGGTGTCGATGCCCTGATAGTCCAGGACATGGGCCTCCTGCGCATGGATCTGCCGCCCATCGAGCTCCACGCCAGCACCCAGTGCGACATCCGCGATGCCGCCAAGGCCCGTTTTCTGGCCTCCGTCGGCTTCTCGCGTCTGGTGCTTGCCCGCGAGCTCTCACTGAAAGAGATAGCCGAAATTCATGCCGCCGTGCCTCAGACACCGCTCGAAGCCTTCATCCACGGCGCGCTCTGCGTCAGCTACAGCGGCGACTGCCGTGCAAGCTTCGTCACCACCGGCCGCAGCGCCAACCGCGGAGAGTGTGCCCAGATCTGCCGTCTGCCCTTTGACCTTGTCGACGGCTCAGGCCGTCAGCTTGTCAGCGGCCGTCATCTGCTCTCGCTGCGCGATCTGAACCGCTCGTCGGTAATGCCCGAACTTGTCGGGGCCGGAGTCACCTCCTTCAAGATCGAAGGCCGCCTCAAGGACGATGCCTATGTCAAGAATACCGTGGGAGCCTACAGCCGCATTCTCGACCGCCTTGTCAGCGAGAGCGGCGGTCGTTATGTCCGCCAGTCGGCCGGAAGTGTCAGCCTCGGTTTCAGTCCCTCGCTCGACAAGAGTTTCAACCGCGGCTTCACCCCCTATTTCCTCACCGGGCGCGCCCCCGCCAAGGGAATGGCCTCAATGGCAAGCCCTAAGGCCATCGGCCGGAAGATAGGCACCGTCACCGCCTGCAATGCAAAGTTTATCACCGCGCGCCTGGACGAGCCTCTGGCCAACGGCGACGGTCTCGGATTTTTCACCCCAGCCGGAGCATTCACCGGCTTCAGACTCAACCGTGCGGACGGCAACCGCCTTTTCCCGGCCTCGCCCCAGACCATTCCGGCAGGAACTCCGCTCTACCGCAACCGCGACAAGAACTTCGACGATCAGATCACAGCGGCCAAGACTCGCCGCACGCTCTCGGTCGACATGTCGCTCCACCTCCGCCTGCCCGACCGCGTGATGCTTGAGATGACTGACGAGCGCGGAGTCTCGGCCTCGGTAGTGGCCACTCTCGACTCATCCCTGCAGACCGCCGTCACCCCGCAGGCCGCCCCGCGCCGCAAGATTCTCGACAAGCTCGGAGCCACCGTCTATCGTGCAGGCCGTATAGTAGACCTCGCAGGCGATTATTTCATACCCGCCTCAGCCCTTGCCTCGCTCCGCCGCGACTGCGTGGAGGCTCTGGAGCGCGCCTCGCGCATGACCTACTCCTACGGCTACAGGCTCCCTGAAAAGCCTGACGCCGCTCTGCCTCAGGGCTCTGTGCTGACGGTCCATGACAACGTGGCCAATCGCCTTGCCCGCGAGTTCTACAGCGATCACGGAGCATCGGCCATCGGAGCGGCCGTGGAAACCGGCGGCGACAACTCTCAGGCACCGGTGATGACCACCCGCTATTGCCTGCGGCGCGAACTCGGAAAGTGTCTCCGCGAACCCTCAGGCAAGGAATGGAAAGGTCCGCTGACCTTGATCAGCGGACCTGTAAGACTCTGGGCCGACTTCGACTGTCAGGCTTGCCGGATGAATCTTTATCACGTTGAAGAGTAAGAGGTTGTTTTTTTATAACCTCTAAGAGCGGCTCTTTTTTCAGCTGTCCATAAATACCAGATAGACGGCTGCTATCAGCAGGCAGAATGCCAGAAAGTGATTCCAGTGGAGCGCCTCGCCCTTGAAAAACACTATGGTGAAAATCGAGAATACCACCAGTGAGATCACCTCCTGCATGACCTTCAGCTGCAGCAGCGAAAACTGGCCGCCGTTGCCGGAGAAACCGTAGCGGTTTGCCGGAACCATGAAAAAATATTCAAACAGAGCGATGCCCCATGAGAGCAGTATCACCAGCATCAGCGGGGTCTGCGAGGTTATGACCTTCATCTCCGACAGTTTCAGCTGTCCGTACCAGGCGAAAGTCATGAAAATGTTGCTTATGACAAGCAAGCCCAATGTAAGCCATCCGTTCATTGTCTGAGGGAACTTCTTAAGCAGTTTCTTAGAAGCTTGTCATGCGGGCCTTCTTGTCAGGAGCCGACAGCAGTTTGTCGAGTTTCCCGGCCGAGATGTAGTCGATGAGTATCTTATAGAGCACCTCATTGCTCTTGGCGAGAGTCACGCCCTTTTTCAGAGGCTCCATATAGTCATTGCCTGCGGCGAGATAGTCGATGGTCGCCAGACGGTAGCTGCGTTTCGGGTCAATGGGCTTGCCGTCGATGGTCACGCTGTTTATAGCCTTGGTCGAGGGATCGTAGACCGCCCGGACATTGCCGCTCACTCCGTTGCCGTCCTGCGCGGCCATGATGCCGAAGTTGTCTATCAGGTCCTGGCCCTTGATCTCGATTACCACTATGGAGTTGTCAAAGGGAGCGATGTCGATGATCTCGCCCTGGGTGATGGGGCCGGCGGCAAGCGAGTTGCGGATACCGCCCTTGTTCATGATAGCCAGGTCGACAGGCTTTCCGCAGATTTCCTCGCCGCGCACCTTGACGAAATCGCTCAGCAGATTGAGCATCTCGGTCGACTTGCGTTCGAATTCGAAAGGCGAGTTGCCTATCACCTGCGAGCGCATCGAGTCGACTTTGGCACGGTAGGGGGCCACGATTGATTCGATCTTCGAGCCAACGCGGCTGTCCAGACGGCTGTCGACGGGGATGAGCTTGGCGCTCACCTCCTTGGTGTCGAGGTCAATGTCGATCTCGCCGAGGTTCACACCGCTTGATCCGGTCTGCAGCACACTGATAGTATCGCCGGCGGCATTTGCCACTCTCCAGGTGGGCACTCCGGCGCGCTTGTCGGCCGGGTCAATCACCGTGTGGGAGTGACCGCCGATGATCACGTCGATGTCACGTGAGTTTCTGGCGATGTCAAGGTCGCTGTAGCCGGGCTCGTTGTCATAGCCGATATGGGTCACGGCAATCACCATGTCGGCACCGTCTTTCTTGAGTCGGGCGGCTTCTTCGTTGGCAGCCTTTACGCCGTCGATGTATTTGACACCGGTGTAGTTCGATTCGGTCACAATTCCTGCCGGATCAAGATTGATGCCGATGAAGCCCACGGTCTTGTCGCCGATCTTTTTCATCATCGAGGGCACAAAAAGGCCTTCGAGCGTCGATCCGCTGAAGTCATAGTTGGTGCTGAGGCGCACGGCGTTGAGCTGTTTCCACTCCTTGGCGAGCTGCTCCATGCCCTTGTCAAACTCGTGGTTGCCGAGAATCTGTATGTCATAGCCCATAGCGTTCATGACCTTGCGCTCCACTTCTCCGCCGAAGAGAGTGTAGTAGAGCGAGCCCTGCACGGCATCGCCGGCATCAATCAGCATCACGTTTTCATTGGCGCCTCTGACGCTGTCAATCAGCACACTGCGCCGAGCCGCGCCACCGAGGTTGTGACGGTCGGGGTCGATGGCCGAGTGGGTGTCATTTGTGTGGAGAATCACAAGCCTGTTGGCCGAATCGTCTTTCCTGGTGCAGCTGCTCACGCCGAATAGAGCCGCTAAGGCACACGCTATCAGTAATCTGTTGAGTTTCATATGCTATATTGAGATATATATCTAAATTACATTACAAACGGCACTCCGCAAAAGTTTTTCACTCCCGCAAAACGCACCGGCAAAATTAGCAAAAATACTCGAATACCGGAGGCTAAGAGGTTGTTTTTAAACAAGCTCTAAAAATCATCATGGCCGGCGTTGCTTACTGTCGGGCCAGACGGCGGCGCAGTCTGTTTGCCGCACGGCGCACCTCCTGCTCGTAAAGGCGGCGTTCGCGGCGGTTGCGCGGTCTGAACGGCTCCGGTTCTTCTTCCTCGGCTTCGTCGGAGTCAACATCCTGTTCAGCAGATGCGGAGGCCGACACTGTCGTTACGGCTGCGGGCTCACAGTGTTTTTCAGCGGCATCGGCCACTCTTTCGGCGGCGCGCTGACGTGCACGGCGTGAACGCTGGAGAGCCTTGTCAATCTCCATGCGCAGCAGGTTGAAAACCAGAATCGTAGCGGCATCTGCGTCGTTCGGAGGCAGAGTGCCGTCAGTCATATAGCGGTCAATGCAGCCCATAGTCGCCTCCGCGGCATCCTCACGGCCTACACTCCTCAGAGAGTTTCTTACGCGGTCTGTGATAGTGGAATAGAAGTTTTTTGATACCGGACAGAGTGGTTTTCGTGTATGTTTTTTCATAGCGCAGTAAATTTTAGTATTATTTACTGCAAAGATAATCCCCACCGCCCCCGTTTTAGTGCGATAATGCGGGAGAGGGCAAAAAATATAGTCTCCCCGTCGCCGTTAACCAGCCTCTCCGAGGCAGAAGTCTCTTTCTCACCAATACCCCAGGCACCGCTCGGCCCTTTGGGCTCTCGCTTACCCTGGGGTTTCGAAAACTCAGTCTCTTCGAGACTTTTATGGAAGCCACCATCTCATCCGGACCCCGCCTTGCCGCCGTCCCCGTTGCCTGCGTGGCCGTCCGGACCCTGCCTTGCCGGGTACTCGTTGTCTGCGGGTCCATTCGGAACGGTAAATCGGTGTCCTCGGCCGGACACCATATTTGAATGAATGTCTTTCCCCCGACACCTGCGCGCGTTGCGCTGCGGTGTCGGGGGCTACGAGTAAACCGGTGTCCTGCCGGACACCCGCCGACCGCAGACCGTCCGGACCCCGTATTGCGGACATGCGCTGACCGCGGGTCCATTCGGGCCTCGTCTTGCGGACACCCGCTGGGTGCAGATCTGTCCGGGTCACGCTGCGTGTGCTGAGGCCGGATGGTGATGTCCGACAGGACATCGATTTACTCGTAGCCCGTGACACCGCAGCGCACAGCGCGCAGGTGTCACGGGTTTGCGATCCCCCCGCATGTGGTGTCCGGTCGAGGACACCGATTTACCGCTCCGAATAGATTGTTAATAATTATTAAAATATTTTGAATTTTTAATTTGGAAGCATATTTTTGTGAAGATATGAAATACTAAAATAGTAAAACATGCTAAATTATTAATGTGGTGATGAAAAAGTTATTTATCCTGCTAAGTGTTTGTGCTATGTCTTATGTGTCTTTGATATCATGTACAGGCCAACAGAAAGACACGGCTGATTCTTCTGCCCCTTTGGAAGTAGCTACTGTTGCCTATACAGCGGAAGAACAAGCGAGAATTGATGAGTGCAACAAAATTCTTGATGAGTATAAGGAATATTGGGTACTGGATTCTACCCTTACTAAAGAACAGCAAGACAGCATACTCCTTAAAGTAGGCCCTGACTCAATACGTGATCTGTTGCAGATGTTTGTCAATGGAGAATTGAATCAAGTCGAAATTTAAAAGTCGTTGTATCGATCTTGTCAAGGCGATCAATCCTGACGTAACGCTCAGATTATAAAGCTGCCTCTTGATGCTAAAAGTCTCTCTCTGATTACAACTTATAAATGTACTGCGTCATGTGCAAATAGTAAGATTAAATGTCAACAAGCAGATTGAATCAGATCTATTATATCAAATTCAGATCAAAGATTGACCTGTGGGTAGTTGTGGCGCTATTTCTGATCGTGGCGTTGCCGGTCGGGCTTCCGCTTTTCTATGCGTTTTCGTGGATAATGCTTGGGGTTGCCGTCATTACAGGGGCCATTCTTTGGTCTGTGACATTTGGAATAAGTTATGTAGTGACAGATCAAAAACTCCTGATCAGATGTGGCCCGCTCAGATTAGGGCAAGTGGATATAATGAAAATCACCGTGATAGAATCGACCGGCAGCATGTCGGCAGCCCCGGCGGCGTCATCTGACCGGATTGCGGTCTATTACAAAGGGAGCCGTCAGGCCGTGGTGATTTCGCCTGATGACAGGACGGGATTTATCGATCTTGTCAAGGCGATCAATCCTGACATAACGCTCAGATTATAGAGCTGCCTCTTGATGCTTTACTGTATGTCGATCAGCTTATGAGTCTGTAGCGATAGTCGCCAGTGGGGGTTGGCGAGGATGTAGCTGACGGTTTCGGCGGTATTGGAACCGCCGGCGTAGCGAGGTGAGCTGCAGGGCTGTAGGAAATAGTGCATGGCCGGAAGCGAGTTGGCTATGGACTCGACATCCTGACCTTCGTAGACCACTTTGAGCTCGTCGATGTTGCGCAGGCGCACGGCTATCTCACCCCCAGGGCCCTGCTTCGGCGAACAAGTCACCCAGTCAATCCCTTCGGGCAGAGGATTGGTGCCGTTGGTCTCGATCTGTATGAACCAGCCCTCGTCATGGAGCAGATCGACCAGCATCTGATCGAGTTGCAGCGAGGGTTCGCCTCCGGTGATGATTATGTGGCGTGTGGGATATTGCCCGATTGCCTCTACAATCTGTGCGGGGCTCATCAGAGTGTGTTCCTCGTGGCGGGTGTCGCAGAATCCGCATTTCAGATTGCAGCCGCTCATGCGCAGAAACACCGCGGGAGTGCCCGTGAAGTAGCCCTCGCCCTGAAGCGAATAGAAAATCTCGTTTATACGGTAGCTCATAAAAAAGGAGTAGTGGTGGGGGGAGTGTTGGGATTATTCGTCAGTCTCGTAGCTTGCCACGTTGCCCTCGCTTTCCTGCACGTCTACGCGGTAGCAGTGGGGAATCTGCTCGCAGATCCAGCGGGCAATGTTCTCGGCCGTGGGGTTGAAGGGGAGAAGCTCGTTGAAATTGCCGTGGTCGAGATAAGAGGTGATGTGCTCCTTGATGTGGCTGAAATCGGCCACCATCCCGTCGGCGTTGAGCTGGCGCGAGCGGCAGTGGACAGTCACAATCCAGTTGTGGCCGTGCAGGCGGCTGCATTTGCTTTCATATGATAGTTCGAGGCGGTGGCAGCCTGCAATTTCGAATCGCTTGGTGATATAGTACATAAGTAACTCTCTCTCTGTTTGAAGTAATTCTCTTAAGTAGCTCTGAAAAATTATTCCTTGGCGCCGCTGACCGGATAGAGACCCTGCTCGGCGGCAAGACGGAGCATCAGTTCGCGGGCTTCTTCGTGGTCGTTGTGGATCACGCCGTCAAGCACCGCGTTTTTGATGGCGCTCTTGATCTGGCCTACCACCGGACCGCCCGAAATGCCGAAGGTCTCCATGATCTCGGTACCGTCGACCGGCGGCTTGAAGTTGCGGATGTGGTCACGCTCGTTGAGGTCTACCATCTTGCGGCGCACAAGCGCGAAGTTGTCGAGAATCCGGCGCACTTTCTCCTGGTTTTTGGACGTGATGTCGGCCTCGCAGAGGGTCATCAGATCTTCAATGTCATCGCCGGCGTCGTGGATCAGACGGCGCACAGCCGAATCCGTGACCTCGTCCTCCACCAGTGCTATGGGGCGCATGTGGAGCTCTACGAGTTTGGCCACATATTTCATCTTGGAGTCCTGCGGGAGCCTCATGCGGCGGAAAATGCGCGGCACCATCTTGGCTCCGATGAAATTGTGGTTGTGGAAGGTCCAGCCTATCTTCTCGTCCCAGCGCTTGGTGACGGGTTTGGCTATGTCGTGCATCAGCGCTCCCCAGCGCAGCCACACGTCGTCGCTCTTCTCGGCCACGTTGTCGAGCACGGCCATAGTGTGGTAGAAATTGTCCTTGTGGCCGCGGCCGTTGACCACGTCCACCCCCTTCATGACGGCCAGTTCGGGGAAGATGATGGCGAGCAGTCCTGATTTCAGCAGCAGATCCCAGCCGGTTGACGGGCGGCGGGAGTGCATGATTTTCATCAGTTCGTCGACAATGCGCTCTTTGGAGATGATGCGTATGCGCTCGGCGTTGCGGCGGATAGCCTCGAAGGTCTCAGGCAGGATGGTGAAATCGAGCTGAGTGGCGAAGCGGATGGCCCGCATCATGCGCAGAGGATCGTCGCTGAAAGTGACGTCGGGGTCGAGCGGAGTGCGCAGAATGCGGCGCTCCATGTCGCCAAGTCCGTCGAAGAGATCCATGAGCTGCCCGAAGCCGTTGCGGTTGACACACAGAGCCAAGGCATTGACGGTGAAGTCGCGGCGCGAGAGGTCTTCTTCGAGAGTGCCGTCCTCGACCACCGGCTTGCGCGAGTTGCGGTCGTAGCTTTCGCGGCGTGCGCCTACGAATTCGAGCTCCGTGTCGTGGCGCTTGACCTGCGCGGTGCCGAAGTTGCGGAACACGTTGAGGTGTGTGCCCCGGCCCAGGCGCGAGGCCACTATCTCGGCCAGTTCGATGCCGCTGCCCACGGTCACGAAGTCGAAATCCTTTGACGGGCGGTCAAGAAACAGATCGCGCACGCATCCCCCCACGGCATAGCAGGGGCGGCTGATCGAGTCGGCTGCCTCGCCGATGGAGTGGAAGAGCGGGAGGTCGATTTTTTTTACTATATCTTCTAAAGATTGCATTTTCAGGTGTTGGCTGTGGTGAGTGGGAGGGGAGTGTGGCGGCCTGTCGGTCAGACGTCGAAATAGGAAATTTCCTCAGGAGCGGGGGTCAGGCATTCAGTGCTGTCGTCATGGACGGCATAGGTGTTCTCGATGCCTACGGCTCCGGTGCCCGGAATCACGAATTTCGGTTCGAGGGCTATCACGTTGCCTGCGGCTATGATGTCGCGCGAG
Organism: uncultured Muribaculaceae bacterium; assembly: GCA_947179295.1. Lineage (GTDB taxonomy): Bacteria > Bacteroidota > Bacteroidia > Bacteroidales > Muribaculaceae > Duncaniella. The sequence goes on along the minus strand of CAMXAZ010000071.1, from coordinate 2,146 downwards.
CGGGGTGCTATCACCGGAAGCTCGTTGATCTCGATGCCGATGCCGTGGCCTATGAAGCCCGCATGCTGGCGGTGGCCCATGAAGTAGGGGTGCAGCCCGCAATCCCTGACCATCTCCTCGGCCTTGGCATAGAGCGCCTTGGCTTCGGCTCCGGGACGCATCATGGCGCAGAGCTCGCGGTGGATGTCGATTGAACACTGATGGGCCTTGAGAGCCAGCGGATCGATATTGCCGAGGGCGAAGACGCGGGTCATGTCGGTCATGTAGCCGTCGAAATTGCCGTTCATGTCGACCATCACCGTATTGCCCGGCTTGATGGTGTTGCCGTTGGCACCCACCGGCAGCGAGGGGTCCATGCCCTGGCCTCCCATTGCGAAATCGTAGGGCGAGGGGAAGTCGGCGTTGTCGCCCACGAGCACGTTGCCCATATAAAGCTCCATCGAGTCGCCGCTGATGCGGAACTGGCCGAGGCAGCCTTCCAGACGGCTGAGTTTCTCGATCTCCACCTGGAGCTCAAGATCGTTCATGCCGGGCTGATAAAGATGGGGGATGCGGCTGTAGACGTGGACATGCTTGACACCGGAGCGGCGTATCATCTCGATCTCTCCGGCCGTCTTCACCGCGCGGGCCTGGCGCATGACCGCAGAAGCGTTTTTCAGCTCGCTCTGCGGAAAGACGCTCTTCAGGCGCATGGCTGTGGAGTAGGGGAGCACATCGAGTTCGAGACCAATGGCTTCGGGAACGTTCAGTTCCACCGTCTGGCCTATCTCTTCAGGCTTGCGGATGTAGACCACCCCGTCGCCTTCGAGTTCCACCGGGCGGCGCACAAAGTAGATGACCGGGCCTTCCAGAGGCAGATAGATATAGCCTGCGTAGACACGTCCGGTCAGATAATATTTGTTGGCATTGTCAGAGATCAGCATGGCCGGAAGCTGCGCGGCAGCCATACGGGCCCTGACCCTGTCAATGCGCATCTGCTGCTCTTCAGGAGTGAGGAGCAGCAGATGGCTGATGTCTATGGGTTTCATTATCGGATTATTCTTCATTGAGCTGGTCGGGAGAGATGCGGATGAGGGTCAGCATAGGCATTCCGTCGGAATCCTTCATGATGGCCTGGTCGGCAGAAGCTCCTTCGGTGCAGGTGGCCACCTCTTCGAGAGCCACGAGGAATGACTGTTCGGTAGCAATGTCAGGACAGGTCATGCGGGTGGTGGCGAGATCCTTGAACTCGATGCCGTCGCCCTTGTCGAGGTTGATGACCACGGTGCCGTTGAGAATGTTGCAGCCGGCGTTGCCGTGGATCTTGCACTCGTCAATGTCGATCACCACCTTGATGGCTGTCGAAGCGGGGACGGGAGTGCCCTTGATGGTAGTAACCTGCCATGCGCCGTTGAGGAACGAAAGATTGCGCTTGCGCAGAGTCATGAGTGCTGTGCCTGATTCGGAATTGAGCGAGATTGAATTGTTGTCGATCACACTGTAGGAAGCCACCTGGTTGATAGCCTGGTTGAAAGCAAATTCATAGGGCGCGTCCGGACAGGCTCTGAGCGAGGAAATGAACTCGCCGTTGGGGTTGAGCTTCGTGCCTTTGACAATCCATGAACCGTTGAGGTAATTGCAGCCGTTGAAGCCGATCACCAGAATAGCGGTCTTGGCTTCGGGTATGGCCTTGAATGTGACTTCGGGGTGATTTTCGCCGTTGACCTTCACCTCCTCGCCGTTGATGGCGGTGACAGACCAGCTGCCGAGCAGCGGAGCGATCTGAGTTTCGGCAGATGCCGGTTCCGGCTGTCCGGTGACAGTAGTAGTCTTTACGTTTGCGTTTTCGCTATCCACGGTAGTGCCGTTTTTTTTGAATACATTGCAGCCTGACATAAGCAAAGTTGCTGTAATGGCGGTTGCTAACAGAGAAACAGATTTCATAATCATATATATGTTTTTTTGAATTTCGGAAGGCCGTCCGGTAGCCCCGGCTACAACTCCGGGAACCCTCGGATTTTAGAGATTAAACATCCGAAACCCCGACTTTGTGCGCCCTCCGTGAAGAATTGACAACAGTCAGACGCCACCGCGCCTGATATAATACACCACAAAAGTAATCAATTTCCCGCACATAGACAATCTTTCCCCGCCACCGTCCCCGTCC
>CAMXAZ010000070.1 GCA_947179295.1 uncultured Muribaculaceae bacterium | reverse complement strand
TGCACGACGCTTGACCGCCCCAGCGTTAACAAATATTGGGGAACGGGGTCTTAATATAAAAAATTAAAATTTCAATTTTAATATATCGCAAACATTCATTACCTTTGCGGCTCAAAACTCACTTAGTAGCTTGTAACAAATCAATTAAAGACTAATGAAAACTGCACTGATCACAGGTATCACAGGCCAGGATGGTTCGTTTCTGGCAGAGTTCCTTTTAGAGAAAGGTTACGATGTTCACGGCACCATCCGCCGTTCGTCAGTCGATTATCGTGAACGCATCGCGCATCTTGAGGGAAAACCCAACTTCCATCTTCACTATGCCGACCTCGGAGACTCGATGTCAATACTCCAGGTAGTGTCAAAAGTGCGCCCTGACGAAATCTACAATCTTGCCGCTCAGAGCCACGTCCAGGTATCTTTTGACTCGCCCGAATTCACAGCCGATGTCGATGCCACCGGTGTGCTCCGCATCCTTGAGGCCGTGCGTCTCTCCGGCCTTGCCGACACCTGCCGCATCTATCAGGCTTCGACTTCAGAACTTTATGGAAAGGTTGAGGAAGTTCCTCAGAACGAAAAGACACCCTTCCACCCCTACTCACCCTATGCAGTGGCAAAACTTTACGGATTCTGGATCATCAAGGAATACCGCGAGGCATATAATATGTATTGCTGCTCAGGCATTCTCTTCAACCACGAATCAGAACGCCGCGGCGAGACTTTCGTAACCCGCAAGATCACCCTTGCCGCTGCCCGCATCGCCCAGGGAAAACAGGAGAAACTCTATCTCGGCAACCTTTCGTCGCTCCGCGACTGGGGCTATGCCAAGGACTATGTGGAATGTATGTGGCTCATCCTCCAGCAGGAGAAACCCGAAGACTACGTGATCGCTACCGGCGAACAACACTCAGTGCGTGAATTCTGCCTCTACGCTTTCCGTCGCGCAGGCATCGAACTGCGTTTCGAAGGCGAAGGAGCCGATGAAAAAGGCATTGATGTAAAGACCGGCAAAGTAGTCATCGAAGTATCACCCGACTTCTACCGCCCGACCGACGTGGTCAACCTCTGGGGCGATCCTTCAAAAGCCCGCAAGCAGCTCGGCTGGGACCCTTCCAAGAAGACCTCATTCGAACAGCTCGTCAACCTCATGGTCGACGCCGACATGGCCAAAGTTGCCGTAGAACGCGCCGGCGAACAGGTACGCACCAACCTTGCCGAATATCTTGAAAAAGGCATCGTGAAATAAGCACAGAGACACAGCTCTCTGACATCACCCAAAAGAACCTCATTTTTGCCGATGCGCCCCACTCCGGGCGCATCGGTGATTTTTCAAACGTTTTTAGACCTCTCCTGATTTGGAAAATCACGAATAAAACTCTACCTTTGCGCCGACAAAGGGGTGCGGCATTCACCCTCCTGTGATTGCCGCTGAGATGATACCCTCTGAACCTGATGCGGTTAGTACCGCCGAAGGGATTGCACTTGACTTTGCCTCAGCCGCTTTGTCAGTCCGCCGTCTGACCGCCTGCCGTCAGCCGGACTTTGAAGAGTATCGTCTGGCTTTATGCCGGCCCCCTCCGGCATAAAGCAGGAGTTTTAACAATACCAAAGCGCGATGAGAACTTACTATCCCACTCTCACAATCGCCGGGTCCGATTCATCGGGTGGCGCCGGCATCCAGGCTGACATCAAGACAATGTCGGCCATCGGCTGTTATGCCATGTCGGCCATAACATCGATCACAGCCCAGAACACCACCGGGGTGCGGTCGATCATGCCTGTGTCGCCCGGCGTAGTGGCTGATCAGATCGACATGGTAATGACCGACATTCCGCCTCTGGCCGTCAAAATCGGGATGCTCTGCAATGCGGAAATCGCTGCGGCTGTAGCCGATCGGCTCGAACACTATCGTCCCGAAAATCTGATTGTAGATCCCGTCATGGTCTCGACCTCCGGATCAATGCTCCTTGAAGAGGACGCCATCGAAATCCTTGTCAGCCGCATTTTCCCCCTGGCCGCGCTTGTCACTCCCAACCGGATGGAAACCGAAAAACTGGCCGGATCATCAGACACAGCGGAGCAGATCGAAGCCTTGCGGAAACTCGGCTGCATGAACATTCTGATCAAAGGAGGCGACTCTGACAGCACCGATTTCAAGACCGACACACTATATCTCGGCGCCACCGGAGAAACCATCGAACTCAGAGCCGATGCCGTGGATACCGTAAACTCCCACGGAACCGGTTGCACCCTCTCCTCGGCCATAGCCTCTTATCTCGCACTCGGCTACTCACTGACCGAAGCCGTCAGAATGGCCAAACTCTACGTGACCCGCGCCCTTGAAGCAGGAGCATGGATCACCACCGGCCACGGCCACGGACCAGTCAACCACTTCTTCTCTCCCAGACGACTCAAGAACTTCAACCCGAAAAGCCGCTGATTCCGGCAGGCTATTTCAACAGATAAAACCAACGACCATGACCGTAAAAGTCAACCAAGTAGACATCACACTCTCTGACGGCGCCTCGCTGCAAGACGCTCTTGACGCCAAAGAGATCAAACCACAAGGAATCGCCACAGCCGTCAACGGAAAAGTGATACCCGCCGTGTTGCGGCCGTCACATAAACTGGCCGACGGAGATGACATTGTCATCATCAAGGCATTCTACGGAGGCTAAGAGGGTGTTTCATCACAACTGTCAAGCCATAAATCTCTCCGTATGATAGCCATAGCCATTACCCCTGAACGCCTCGAAAACGAACGGCAGGAAGCCGCAGCCGTATGCGCGCTTCTCGATGCCGGATGGCACAGAGTACACCTCCGCCATCCCGGAGCATCACGCACCGATGTCAGAAACCTCATCGAAGCAATTCCCCAGGCATTCCACAGCCGCCTCGTGCTCCACGGCCACTTCGACCTCTGCAACGATTTCAATCTCGGAGGCCTGCATCTGAACCACCGCTGTCCGGATGCGCCGGTTCTCTACAGAGGAGCCTTGAGCCGTTCGTGCCACTCGGTCGATGAACTCAGAAAATGCTCCGGGCTTGCCTATGCCACCCTCAGCCCCGTTTTCGACAGCATCTCCAAACAAGGCTATCACTCGGCGTTCACCGACGAGACCCTTTCCGCACTTCACGATATCACGACTCCGGTCATCGCACTCGGAGGCGTGACTCCTGAACGAATTCACCTTCTCAAACGTTATAACTTTAATGGCTTCGCCATGCTTGGAGCCATTCCGTGGAACAGCCCGGCCACAACTGTCAGGCAGTTCGCGGAACAAACCATAAAACTAATTTAAAGATTCTTATGCTCCAGTTCATAACCCATCCATCCGAGCGCTACACTATTGCGGAAGAAGTACAGATGGTCCTCGAAGGAGGCTGCAAATGGATACAGCTCCGCCTTAAGGATGCCACCGATGAAGAATTCCGGCAGACGGCTCTTGAAATCATCCCGCTCTGCAAGGAAAACGAAGCCTTCCTCGTGTTCGACGACCGCGTAGAACTTGCCATAGAGATGTCGGTCCACGGCGTGCACCTCGGCAAAGATGACATGAATCCGCTCGTCGCACGTGAGAACATGGGAGCGGAAGCCATCATCGGATGCACAGCCAACACCGCCGCTGACATCACCCGGCTCCGCGGCTGGGACGTGGACTATGTAGGCCTTGGTCCCTTCCGCTACACCACCACCAAAGCCCGCCTCTCGCCGGTAATCGGCCTTGACGGCTACACGGATATAGTCCGTGAAGTCCGCGCCGCTGACATCCTGCTCCCCATCGTGGCTATCGGCGGAATCACCCTTGAAGACATCCCGGCAGTCATGGCCACAGGAGTCAACGGAGTAGCCATGAGCGGATCAATCATCAACGCCGATGACCCGGTGGACTACACCCGCAAGGTGCTCGGCGCTCTTCAGGAAGCATTTGAAAAGCGCCGGTAATCATCAGCCACACCACTTCCATACAAAATCATCACACAAGCTTATATATGAACGACATTTTAACCATCGGAGGAAAAGAATTCACCTCTCGCCTATTCGTAGGCACAGGCAAATTTTCGTCCAACCGTCTGATGCTTGAATCAATTCTCGCCTCAGGCTCGCAGATGATCACCGTGGCCATGAAGCGAATCGACATGGACCATGAAGAAGAGGATGACATGCTGCGCCACATCAACCGCGAGCATGTGCAGTTTCTCCCCAACACATCGGGCGTCCGCACAGCAGAAGAAGCCGTGCTCGCAGCCAACCTCGCCCGTGACTGTTTCGGGACCGACTTTATCAAACTTGAAATCCATCCCGATCCCAAATATCTGCTCCCCGACCCCATCGAAACGCTGAAAGCCACCGAAGTCCTTGCAAAACAAGGCTTCAAGGTGCTCCCCTATATTCAGGCCGACCCGGTTCTTTGCAAGCGCCTTGAAGAAGTAGGGACTGCAGCCGTGATGCCGCTCGGCGCCCCGATCGGAACAAACAAAGGACTCAAGACACGCGACCTGCTTGAAATCATCATCGAGGAAAGCCGTGTGCCCGTTGTGATCGACGCCGGACTCGGAGCTCCCTCTCACGCAGCCGACGCGATGGAAATCGGAGCCGACGCCGTTCTGGTCAACACAGCCATCGCCGTGGCAGGCGACCCTGTTGAAATGGCTGTCGCATTCAGACTTGCAGTCGAAGCCGGACGCAAAGCCTATCTCGCCGGTCTCGGATCTGTCTCTTCATCAGCATCCGCAACAAGCCCTCTCACTGAATTTCTCAATCTATAAATCAGACATTTATCACCATAACTCAGAATATGGAAATAGAAAACATCGACGTAAACAGCTATCCCGGTTCAGAAAAAGTCTACATTGACGGAAAACTCCACCCGATCCGCGTAGCCATGCGGCGTGTCAACCTCACCCCTACTGTAAAAATCATTGATGGCGAACGCCTGACCCGCCAGAACGGCTCTGTCTATGTCTATGACACCAGCGGTGTCTACACCGACCCGAACGTAAGCGTTGACATCAACGCCGGACTTCCCCGTCTGCGCGAGGAATGGATAGCCGGACGCGAAGATCTCGAACAGCTTCCCTGCATCACCTCTGACTACGGACGTATGCGCGAAGCCGACAGCACTCTCGACTCAATCCGCTTCAGCCACCGCTACGCACCCCGCCGCGCGGCCGAAGGCAAGGAAATAACCCAGATGGCGCTTGCCCGCCAGGGTGTCATCACCCCGGAGATGGAATATGTGGCCATCCGCGAGAACAATAATGCCGAAGCCCTCGGCATCAAGAGCCACATCACCCCTGAATTCGTTCGTCAGGAAGTAGCCGCCGGACGTGCCGTGATCCCCGCCAACATCAACCATCCCGAAGCCGAACCGATGATCATCGGACGCAACTTCCTCGTAAAGCTCAACACCAACATCGGCAACTCCGCCCTCTCTTCCGGAATCGAGGAAGAAGTCAGCAAAGCCGTGTGGAGCTGCTACTGGGGAGGCGACACTCTGATGGACCTCTCGACCGGCGACAACATCCACGAAACCCGCGAATGGATCATCCGCAACTGCCCGGTGCCCGTAGGAACAGTCCCCGTCTACCAGGCTCTTGAAAAAGTCAACGGCAAAGTGGAGGATCTGACCTGGGAAATCTATCGTGACACACTGATCGAACAGGCAGAGCAGGGTGTTGACTACTTCACCATCCATGCCGGAGCTCTCCGCGCTCATGCCGACATGGTTCAGGAACGTCTGACAGGCATCGTGTCGCGCGGCGGCTCTATAATGACCCGCTGGGCCGTGATCCACGATCAGGAAAACTTCCTCTACACCCATTTCGATGAAATCTGTGAGATCCTCGCCCGCTACGACGTGGCCGTATCGCTTGGCGACGGCCTGCGTCCGGGTTCTATCCACGATGCCAATGACCGCTCGCAGTTCCTCGAACTCGATGTGCTCGGCCAGCTCACTGAAATAGCCTGGAAACACAATGTCCAGGTGCTCATCGAAGGTCCGGGCCACGTGCCGATGCACAAGATCCGCGAGAACATGGACCGCCAGATCGACAAATGTCACGAAGCTCCGTTCTACACCCTCGGCCCGCTGACCACCGACATCGCTCCCGGCTACGACCACATCACCTCGGCAATAGGAGCCGCACAGATAGCCTGGATGGGCACCGCTATGATCTGCTACGTGACCCCCAAGGAACATCTCGCACTCCCCAACCTCGAAGATGTGCGCAACGGTGTGATCACCTACAAGATCGCAGCCCATGCCGCCGACCTTGCCAAAGGACATCCCGGAGCACAGGTGCGCGATGACGCCATGAGCAAGGCCCGCTTCGAATTCCGCTGGAAAGACCAGTTCAACCTGTCGCTCGACCCTGCCCGCGCACGTCAGTACTACGTAGAGAGCCACAAGGATGACGACCACTTCTGCACCATGTGCGGCCCCAACTTCTGTGCGATGCGAATCACCCAGCAGCTTGTTGACGACTGCGCAAAATAAAACGATTCACCACCTGATACCACCGTATATAAACGCAAGAGGGACCCTACTGCGATTGTAGCACCCTCTTGCGTCTATCAGTGGTTATTGTCTTGCATGTCTTCTGATGACACAATCACACACACTATAACTTAACCGTTCAACTATTTTTACACTTTTTCACCGATGACCAATAGGCTTTTTCTTTGGTTCCTCTCCATCCTCACTTTCACACTATGCTCTGTTCCGGCCAAAGCGCAGAGGGTCGCATTGAAGACCAACACGCTTGACTGGGTGCTTATGTCGCCCAACCTCACTCTTGACACCCGTCTGTCACGCAGAGTCACTTTTGAAATCGGCGTTGCCGGAAATCCTCTCGACAAGACAGTCTACGGCTCAGACATCAAGCTCAAAAACCTTCGCATCGAACCGTCGCTGCGCTACTGGTTCAACCGCCCGATGGCCCGCCACTTCATGGGAGTAGCATTCAGCGGCGGAGTCTTCAACCTGCGCCTGCGCGAACACTGCTACAAAGGCAACGGAGTGGCCGCCGGCCTGACCTACGGCTATGCCCTCGTGCTCAGCCGCCACTGGAACGTAGAATTCACCCTCGGCCTTGGAATGGCACGGGTGTGGGGCTACAACTATCTCTATCAGAATGGCCAGCCTGCCACCACAAACATGAGCCGGTGGGTGCCTGTGCCCGTCGGAACCGGAATTTCATTCTCTTACATTTTTAAATAATCCGCGAAAGAAATGGAAATGACAACAGCCAAACGCATCCTCTCCTCTATCGCGGCTATCCTCATGATAGCGCTCGCCGCTACGGCCCGTGACATCAACGTCCGCGGCATCGTCACCAATTCTCAGGGCGAGCCGATGCAGGGAGTCTGCATCTACAATGCTGAAAACGAACAGCTTCTCACAAGCACCAACGAAGAAGGCAAGTATCTCGTAATCATCGACGGCGACGGCAAGCTCGTGTTCTCCATCCTCGGCATGGAAGACACAGAAGTCCCCGTAGAGGGACGCCTGACCATCGATGTCGTGCTGACACGCTCCTCGATAACCCTCGATGAAGTCCTGGTCAAAGCCAAAGGCAAACTCAAGACCGTGGCCCCGGAGCCTACCGACATCGAGATCAAAGGCAACTATGCCCACATAAAGACACGCATCAAAGTGCCTCACCGCCTGTTCAACTCCTCCACCCGACTGATCATCCAGCCGGCACTCTATAATGTCTCGGCATCGAAAATGTGGTATCTCAAACCTCTCGTGTTCGACGGTCGCCGCTACAACATCACTCAGGACCGAATGCTCGACTTCGATCTGAATGACGATCCGCTCACCCCCTATGTCGAGGTCCAGAAACATTCGAGCCGCAAAGACGACATGATCTTCTGGAGCGACTCCGTCTATCTCGATAATCCGGACCATGACTTCCACTGCGACATGCTCATGGCGATGGAAAACTACAACCGCGTATTCTACCGCGACACCACAACCATAGCCCGCGGCACAGTCAACCCGATGCGCTTCTTCCAGTACAATCTGATCGGCACCGAAGTCACTGACACCACCTTCTATCCTACGCCTGAAATGCAGATGCGCGACACCCGCGGCGACGTCATGCTGACATTCCGCGTCAACGATGCCCGCCTTGACATGGACCAGGGCAACAACCGATCTGAAATGAACTCGCTTCTGAGCCAGCTGCAGCGCATCGAAAACGACCCCGATGCAGCCCTCAAAAGCTTCTACATCTACTCCACATCGTCGCCCGAAGGCAACTATGAGAAAAACGTGGCTCTCTCGCAAAGACGTATGCAGTCGGCCCTTGACCTTATCATGGACAATCTCTCACCCACCACCCGCCGCTACATGGAAGTCAAAAGCGATGCATCCGTCGAACCGTGGGAAACTCTCGTCAAAATGCTCCGCGCCGACAGCCTCAACACCGAAGCCGACGCAGTGGCCGAGATCATAGCCCGCTATCCCGGACAGATGGACATGCAGTCAGTCCGTGTGCGCAAACTGCCATTCTATTCATCACTGATACCCGAAAAATATCTGCCCCGTATGCGTAAGGTCAGCTATGAATTCCTGACCTCGCAATATCGCTATCTTACCGATGATGAAATAGCCGAAGTCTACAAGACAGACCCCAAATCGCTTTCCCGCTTCGAATTCTTCCGTCTTTACCGCTATGTGGCCAAAACCCCGGCTGAGAAAGAGGAATATCTGAAAAAAGCGCTTGAGACACATCCGAACTTCATCGTCGCCGCCACTGACCTCTCGGCCATGAAGCTCGAACGTGGCGAAGCTGACTACGACCTCCTCGCCGGCTACCTCAAACCCGGAAACAAGACAAAGAAAATCCCCGACGAATCACGGCTCAACCACATAGCAGCCTGCCTCGCCTCTCACCACTATCTCGAAGCCGACTCTCTGGCATCGCTTCTGCCCGACACTCCGAAATTCCACAAAGCCAAGGTCTACACCGATGTGTTCAACGGACGCTACGAGGAAGCCATGCAGGAAGTAGCAGCCGAATCGCCAATCAACGAGGTGGTGATACTCCTTGCTCTCAAAGCCAATGACCAGGCCTGGCGCAAGGCGTCAAAACTCGGAGGCTCAGCTGAAGAGGAATATCTCAAAGCTGTGGCGGCAAACCGTGTGGATGAATACATGGCAGCCGTAAGCCACCTTGAAAATGCTCTCCGCCTTAAGCCCGAACTTAAGGAAATCGCCAGAATAGACGGCGACCTTATTGACCTTATGGAAGAACGTGAAGAAGAGGAGGAACAGATATGAAAACCAATATACGCACCATCTGCACTATTATAAGCTCCTGCATCCTGCCTTTCGGCGCTTATGCCACCCAGGATGCTCCGGTGGCCATTGACTCGACAATGAACGCGCTTGACTACGTGCTCCAGCGCCCTGCCCCTGCCGAGAAATTCGCTCACAAACGCTTCGGTGACCATCTTTTCATCTCTATGGAAGGCGGTCCAGAATGGATGCGCCCCAACTCGCATCTGTCAGGCCCGTCATCCGAAAACGGTTACCGCGCGGGAATCAGCATCGGCGACTGGGTGACTCCGGTCCACGGCTGGCGCCTCGGAATCAGCGGCGGACGCCACCACGGGCTCAGAGACCACAAACCGTATTTCGCAGCCCTCTCACTCGACTACATGATGAACCTCTCCGCCCTGCTTCGAGGCGACAACCCCTCGCGTCATTTCGAGCTGGTCGGGATCATGGGAATCGAAGGCCAGGCTCTCCACCGCGAAGGCCACCGTCTCTGGGGTGTGGCCGGTGCGAGAATCGCCCTGCAGCCAAGAGTCTACCTCACATCATCCACCTACTTATATGTAGAACCCCGCCTCGGCATCTATGGCGACAAGCTTGACGATGTCAAGACATGGCACAAATATGACTGGAACGCATCTGTAATGGTCGGTCTCGGCTACCGTATGGCCGGAGGAAAAGGCATCAGCGTGGACAACTCCATGTTTGCCAATAACCATTTCCGCGACAATCTCTTCATAGGTCTCTCAGGAGGCATAGTGTCACTCGGCGAAAACTCCTCTGAATGGCGCGACCGCATAGGCGCCGCAGGGACCCTCTCTATCGGAAAATGGTTCAGCGCACCCGCCGGCCTGCGTCTCTCGCTCGGCGGCGCGGAACTCCGCCAGCCCGCAGGATTCAAGAAGCGCTACAGCACAATAGCCGATCTTGACTTCCTCTGGAATCTCAATTCGGCATTCGTAGGCTATAACCCCGATGCCAGGATAGAGACCAACGTGGTGCTGGGAGCAAGCGCAGCCTACCTCTCAGGAAAAGGCAAGAAATTCTTCCCCGGACTTCATGCCGGACTTCAGGGCATATGGAAAGTCTCACCCTCTGTAGGGCTCTATCTTGAACCCAATGTCAGGGCGTTCGACAACGAGATAGCCCGCACCGGCCACCGCTTCGCACTGATGCCGGGAGTCAACGTCGGCCTCGTCTACCGCTTCAACACCTCACCCGAATATGATGCCTACAAGTCGCACTTCGACTATCGTGAATTCCTCTCCTCACGCCGCTACTTCTTCGATCTTCTCGGCGGAGTGATGATGCGTTCGCGCTCATGGCAGCCCAACTGCGCCGTGGCCATAGGTTTCGGCAAATGGTACACTCCGGAGAGCGCCTGGAGAATTAACGGCGAATATGAATATTACAACACCGGAGCAAACTACCGATCTCTCTCGCTCTCGGCCGACTACCTGTTGAGCCTGTCGACACTCGCCGGCGGCTTTGACAGCGAACGCTGCTTCGACCTTGATGCCTTCGTCGGCATGAACGCCGGTGTCGCACACTATAACCACAATCACAACAGCATCATCTGGGGACCGAGAGCCGGTCTGCGCGGACGCATCGGTGTGTCACCCGCTGTCGACATCATCCTCGAACCTCAGGTGCAGCTGCTTTCAATCCCGAACTACACCCGCCGTTTCAACCCTGAAGCGCGTCTGCTCGCAGGCCTCAGCTACAAAATAGGCCGCACAAAGAAAGAGCGTTCGGCCCACGCCTCAGCCTCGGACTTCTCCGAATTCCGCCCCTATGTCGGAATTGCAGGAGGCCCGATGCTCTACAGCGAAAGTTTCTCCAACACATCGTTCCGCAAAGTCTCCTGGGGCTTCAACGCCACAGCCGGAGGCTGGCTCACCGGCACTTCCGGACTGCAGCTCTCATTCGCATATGACTGTGTGCCCTTCAACCGGCTTGTCAACCAGGAGATCAAGACCCTCAGCCTCGACTACATGCTCAACCTCACCCATGTGTTTACCGGAGAGACTGACCGCCGCTTTGAAATCAGCCCGATGGTCGGAGTCGGCTTCGGCTGGGGATCATGCAGAAACTCCAAGACATCACTGGCTCTTGAAGGCGGCCTGCGCGCCAGCTATCGCCTGACCGACAACATCGGTCTGACCCTGACCCCGATGGTGACCGCATGGCAGCCACGCATCAATGGCGAGAAACATAACGGCCACCACTTCGTGGGAGTCGGGCGCCTCCCGCTTGGCATCACCTACAGATTTTAACCTTAAAGGCTGACGCGGTTCTCCGCGTCAGCCTCCTGAAAAAACAGATACAATAAACCTCTTATGTTTTCAGAAGAACTAAAAAAATATGACTGGGATGAGACCACACGTTTCATCCGGTCACGCACAGCGGCTCACGTAGAGAGCGCTCTGCGCAAGCAGCACCTCAGTGTAGAAGACTTCATGGCACTGATCTCGCCTGCCGCGGAGCCATATCTCGAACAAATGGCACAGCTGAGCCATCGCTACACTATGGAGCGCTTCGGCAAAACCATCTCTCTCTACATTCCGCTCTATGTGTCTAACGCGTGTACGAACGCTTGTGTGTATTGTGGCTTCAACCACAACAATCCCCTCGAACGAGTCACGCTGACCCTTGATCAGGTCAAAGCCGAATGCGAGGCCATCCGCCGTCTCGGTCCTTTTGAAAACCTGCTCATTGTATCCGGTGAATTCCCGGCCCTAAACGGCGTAGACTATCTCGAAAAGGTGCTGAAAGTGGCGCGTCCCTACTTCAACAATCTCACAATCGAAGTGATGCCCATGAAGACCGAAAGCTACGCACGTCTGGTTGAAAGCGGTCTCAACGGAGTGGTATGCTTCCAGGAAACATACAATGCCGCCAACTACAAGACCTATCACCCCAAGGGCATGAAGTCAATCTTCGATTGGCGCGTCAACGGCTTCGACCGCATGGGCCAAGCCGGAGTTCACAAAATCGGCATGGGAGTGCTCATAGGCCTCGAAGACTGGCGCACCGACCTTGCCATGCTTGCCCGCCATCTGCGCTATCTGCGCAAAAACTACTGGCGCACCCGCTACAGCGTGAATTTCCCGCGCATGTGTCCGGCCGAGGGCGGCTATCAGCCCAAGGTCGTGATGAGCGACCGCGAACTGGCCCAGGTGACATTCGCGTTCCGCATATTCGACCACGATGTGGACATATCTTATTCCACACGCGAAGACCCGGAGTTCCGCGCCAACATGATGAAGCTCGGAGTCACCTCCATGAGCGCCGGAAGCAAAACCGAGCCGGGCGGATACTGCTCCACACCTGACGCTCTCGAACAGTTCGAGGTGTCTGACCCGCGCTCGCCCGAAGCAGTGGCCGCCGACATCCGCCGCCTCGGCTATGAAGCCGTCTGGAAAGACTGGGACAAGATTTTCGATTGATCCAAGAGCGTTATATATCACATCAATGCAAGGAGGCTGTGTCGTAATTAAGTTTTACGGCGCAGCCTCTCTTTTTTGAGTGTT
>CAMXAZ010000069.1 GCA_947179295.1 uncultured Muribaculaceae bacterium | reverse complement strand
GATCTACACAAATCTTGCCGAAGCGGAAGTCTGCAAACACGCCGATTTCATTGCTAATTTCAAACCGGCTGAAGTAGAAATCTATAAGGTAGACTGATTTATCTACTGTTCAAAAAGGAATGAAGTCCGGGGAGAGTTGTCGCTCTTCCCGGACTTCTGCTTTTCTGCGGATAGTTAAAAATTGGCGGCACACGTCATTTCACATGACATATGCCGCCAGGGGTCAGTATATGATAATACTTAGCTTGTTCGTCAGTTTTGAATCCGACGGTGGATTTTACATCACACCGCGTTCTCTCAGTTTCAACTGCCATGCCCAAGCCGAGCGCATGGTGTCAGCAAGAGTCGAAGTGGCTTTCCAGCCCAGGACTTCATTGGCATAAGCCGGATTGGCCCAGACTTTTTCAATATCTCCGGCTCGGCGTCCGACAATCTTGTGGGGCACTTTCACACCGGTAGCCTCTTCAAACACATTGATCAGTTCAAGGACAGAGACTCCATTGCCGGTTCCAAGATTAAAGATCTCTATTTTGGCATCGCTTTTGTCTTCAAGCATGCGCTTTACTGCGATAACATGGGCCTTGGCAAGATCAACCACATTTATATAGTCGCGGATACAAGATCCGTCAGGCGTATCATAGTCATCTCCGAACACGCTCAGTTCCTGACGGATGCCGATAGCTGTCTGCGTCAGATAAGGGATCAGATTCTGAGGCACACCGTTGGGTAATTCGCCAATCTCTGCCGACGGATGTGCGCCTACCGGATTGAAATAGCGGAGGATCACACTCTTGAATGGCGCCCCGGCATTGATCACATCAGTGATAATCTCTTCAGAGATCTGCTTAGTGTTACCGTAAGGAGATGTGGCTTTTTTGATAGGCGCCTTTTCAGTCACCGGATTTTCATCAGGCTCTCCATAGACAGTACATGACGAGGAAAATACAATACCTTTCACCCCGTTCGGCCCCATCAGATCAAGAAGATTAAGAAGAGTGTTGAGATTATTACGGTAATAGAGAATGGGCTTCTGCATACTTTCACCGACTGCTTTTGATGCGGCAAAGTTTATAATGCCTTTTATGTCCGGATAATCGGCAAACAGCTTGGAGAGTGTCTGCATATCCGTGCAATCTCCTTCAACAAAATCCGGGCGGATGCCTGTAATGCGTTCTATACCGTCAATCACCTCTCGGTTGGAATTGGAGAGGTCATCAATAATAACTACCGAATAACCGGCTTGCTGAAGTTCTACAACTGTATGCGAACCGATATATCCGGTTCCGCCTGTAACTAAAATCCTATCCATTTTGAATCTTGAATTTAAAATTGATTATCGGATAATTTTTAGCGGTTGCTTAAAAACAACCTCTTATTCTTCTTCTGAAAGCGGATGATAAGTGCCTATATGCCGCTGTTTTTTCTCTTCGAAAATATCGGAAATGGCAAAAAATATACCGCTTTCCTCTACATCTCCGAACTCATCGTTTATAGCTGTTCCGAACATTTTCATGGTCGGCGAAAGACTCATATAAGAATTGACCAGCGGAGGAATGTTGAATCCGAATTCTCTGACCGCATGGTTGAGAATACGATAGTCCTCCTTGAATGTCTGCCCGGTAAAAAGTCTGTCCATTGCGTCAGAGTCATAACTTTGACTGAACGGATTCAACGGGCGGACAAGTTCCTCTGTATCCGGAAAATGCTTGTGAAGGAAATATAAGATCATATTCCGGCACTCACGATGATAATTAGGATACATGGTCATTTTTCCGAACAGATATTTGATTTCGGGATAGACCACAGTCAGCGCCCCAAGTCCGTCCCAGAGATTATCAAGAGCGAAGATTGCTTTGGCTCCGGCCTTCGATGACTGATATTCAAGTCTCACAAATGACCGTCCGAGCTCAATTGTGTAAGGGAGGTATTCATTTATAAACTTGTCTGAGAAGTGAAACATGTGGCTTGTGGCAATACGCGGACGGCCCTGAGCATCCAGTCTGATGTCACGTCCGATTATAAATCTATAACCGCCAAGGATCTGTTTTGCCTCCGGGTCCCAGACTATAAGCTGGCGACATGGAGGGTCCATCAGGTCAAATTCATCGATATCGCAGCTTTTGCCTGTGCCTCCGCCGGCCATACGGAATGCGATTTCACGAAGCCGTCCGACCTCGTTCATGACAGCCTGACATTCACGGCCGTCCACCACATATATTTCATTATTCCCTTTGTTGGTCGAGCGCAACAGCCGGTCACGGGTAAGTTCGCGCTCTATGAGCACGGGGTCAATGGGATCTATTATTTTTTCGGTCATCTATCTATTATCAGTTCATATTTATTTTTTCACTCCGGCTGACGGCAATCGGTTTTATCGCACAACTTATAAACTGCTCTGCGGAGTTCTTCGGCCTGAGCCTGTGAGTCTTTTCCGCCTCGCAGATCAGTCCAGGGCACCGCCTTTCCGATATGAATATCAAAGATGCTGCCGGCACTTTTGAAGATTTCTCGTGGCAGACAGATCATTTCGATATTGAATTTCAGACCAAGACGGACTCTTAAACGCGCAAATTTATAAAAAAATTGGGAATTATGACCACTAAAATATACCGGAATTACATTTCGCTTATGCAAAATGGCTTTGTTCACCACCATTTTGTGCCATTGCAGGTCTGAGATGGTACCGTCATCTCTTTTTCTCGACACCAGACCTGCCGGAAACATGATCACCGGCATGTCTGACGCAAAGGCCTCGTCAATCTGTGCTGCGGCTGAACGTGACTGGTCGCCATGCTTATTGACCCCGACGAATATATTACGTAAAGGAGTGACGAAATCCAACAGGTCGTTCACCACAAAACGTATGTCTTTCCGGCCTCCATACTGTCTGGAAACCATATCGGCGAGAATCATTCCGTCAAGACCTCCAAGCGGATGGTTTGAGACGATAACCACACGGCTGTCAGAAGCAGGAAGCGATCCATGCACATTATACCCCACTCCAAGGTCTCCGATAACTCCGCGGCAGAAATCCACCCCGTCAAGGGATGCATTGTTCCGAAGCAATTTGTTCAGACCATCCTGACAGATGTAATTCTCAAGTTTTCGGATGACCCATCGGGGTATGAACGGATAATAGGCAGACGCGCGCTGGCGTAACACCTCATCCAGATCTATTTTCATAACAGATGCCTGAACTGACATATCGACAATCTCAACTTTCAATGTTAGAAAATGCCTGCCACAGAGGATCAGCCGGAAGCGGCGCGGTCACATCTATCACGTCGCCTGAAACCGGATGTACAAACTTGATCCGACGAGCCATCAGAGAGATAGATCCGTCCGGATTGCTGTGTTTGTCGCCGTATTTCAGATCACCTTTTATCGGACAGCCTATGGCTGACAGCTGAACCCTGATCTGATGCTTGCGCCCGGTCTCAAGTTTCACTTCAATCAGATTATAGCGGTCTGAACTGCCAAGAAGCCTGTAACTGAGAATCGCTTTTTTAGAATTTTTCTTTTCTGTCAGCGACGCATAGCTCTTGTTGTTACGCTCGGTAGTAGTGATGTAATGCTCCAGGCGACCTTCAGGCGATGCCGGTATATTACGGCTTAAGGCCCAGTAAGTCTTTTCGACATCACCATTACGAAACATCTCATTAAGGCGTGTCAGAGCTTTTGAAGTCTTGGCAAATACGACAAGACCGCCTACCGGACGATCAAGGCGATGAACCACTCCACAGAAAACATTTCCCGGCTTATTGTATTTCTCCTTCAGCCAAGATTTTAGCGTCTCAACCAAAGGTTCATCTCCGGTTTTGTCACCCTGGACAATTTCACCTGGCGCTTTATTTACTATTATAATATGATTATCTTCGTAGACAACTTGCATCGCAATTACGATTTTATTTTGCCACAAAGTTAGATATTTTTGGCCATATATTAAAAAAAGAGTAATTTTGCACTCCACATTTACCAATCAAATCATTTTTTCATGAAACTTATCCGTTATGTCGCTTTCGTGGCTGTAGCAGTCATGTTGGCAATGACAACTGCCTGTGGCAGTTCAGACAAGGCTCTCGATCTGGCCGTAGAGGAAATCAACAAACAGCTTGAAGGACAGAAAATGCCCGGCATCGAAAAGATGAGCCTTTCAGCCGATGAAGGCTATATCGTTTACAATTATGTTGTCGATGAAGACCAGGCTGATCTCAGCGTAATGAAGGAATCTGCCGCAGAGCAGAAAGCCCAGGTAAAGGCCCAGGTAATCAGCGCTCCTGCCCAGCAGAAATTCATCCAGCTTGTGAAGTTCTCTGACCGCGGTATTAAATTTTCTTATAAAGGCAACAAGAGTGGCGACAGCTACGAGATCGTATTTGAAAACGACGAGCTTTAATCAGCTTCTTGACTGACCGAATCAATCGGCTCCGTGACATCCCCCGGATTAATTCCGGAATGTCTCAGAGCCGATTCTTTTTTATCATAGCCCGTCATAAACCACCGCCACTGCTCTGCAATTGCATGTTTAGGCTTTTTAATGTAACTTTGCAGGCAAACGCCTCTAATATTCCACCAAATAATATTCCACCAAAATGTTAGAATACATAAAAGGGCCGGTAACCGAGCTCACTCCTACATACGCAGTAATTGAAGCCGGCAACATAGGCTACATGCTTAATATCTCGCTGGCTACATTTGAAGACATCCAGCGTTCAAACGGAGAGATCAAGCTGCTCATACATGAAGTGATCCGCGAAGACGCACATGTACTCTATGGCTTTTTCACTTTGCGAGAGCGTGAGATGTTCCGTCTGCTCATCGGTGTTTCAGGAGTAGGACCGAACACTGCTATTCTTATCCTCTCCTCCCTACCTGTCTCCGGGCTTGAGTCTGTCATCAATTCAGGCGACCACAATACGCTCAAAAATGTCAAGGGTATCGGAACAAAGACAGCACAAAGGATAATTGTTGATCTGAAGGATAAAATAAAACCCACTGACGATACGTTATCTTTACAGTCCGACTCATCCGGCTCTTTCGGAGAAGTGTATGAAGAAGCACTTGCCGCTCTGACAGCCCTTGGCTTTGTACGGCAGCAGTCACAGAAAATTCTGAAAAGAATTTTCGATGCTGACCCCGCCGTTAAAGTCGAGACAGCCATCAAAAAAGCGTTGAGCATGATGTAGGGGTTCGGACACTAACCTGAATTCATCATAGCGACACAGTCCTGAAACAAAGGCGCAACATATTCAAAATACGAAGCATTATCACCGCCATAGCCATTCTGACGGTGACAAGTGCTTTTTTTGCATTCGGCCAGAGCATTTCTCCTGAATTCAATCCTCCGGCGCCAGTCATAACAGCTCCTCCTCAAAGCCCGTCAGACACCATCACGACACTATTCCCGGTGAGGCCTCTGATACCTCAGACATACGATGAGCTCATGCAGCAGGAGCTTGCCACAGACCTGGACTTGCCATCAAACATCTCGACTACCGCCGAGTTTGATCCTCAGCTGGGATGCTATGTGATCCGCACACGTCTGGGCGAATCGGATATCGTCACACCCTTCTATCTGACGCCACAGCAGTACAACTCCTGGCAGACGCGCCGTCAGATGCAAGACTATTTCAGGCTGCGGAATGCTGAAGCTCTGACAACACCTGACAAGGAGCCATTCAACATTCTCGACATGAACTTTGCCCTCGGTCCGCTTGAAAAAATATTCGGTCCCGGTGGAGTTCAGCTGAAGACTCAAGGCTCAGTGAATCTTTCAATGGGCATCAAGACCAACAAGACTGACAATCCGGCTCTTGCGCTTGATGCCCGCAGGAGAACTTATTTTGACTTTGACCAAAAGATCCAAGCCACAGTAAATGCCTCTGTAGGTGACCGAATGAAGTTCAACATGACCTACAACACGGATGCGACCTTCGATTTTGATTCGAAAAACATAAAACTTGCTTATGAAGGCAAAGAAGATGACATAGTCAAGTCAATCGAAGCCGGTAATGTCTCGATGACCACCGGATCATCACTCATTCGCGGAAGCACAGCCTTGTTCGGCATCAAGACTCAGTTGCAGTTCGGCAAACTGACCGCCACAGCCCTTGTCTCGCAACAGAACTCGCAATCAACATCTGTAAGCTCGAAAGGCGGCGTTCAGACAACCGAGTTCTCAATCAATGCAGATGAATACGACCAGAACCGCCACTTCTTCCTCGGCCACTTCTTCCGCGACAATTACGATGCCTTCGCATCACGTCTGCCATATGTTTCGTCAGGCATACAGATCACAAGGATCGAAGTCTGGATAACGAACCGTAATGCACGTTTTGACCAAAGCCGAAATTTTGTCGCGTTCATGGACCTTGGCGAAAACCGGGTGCTCGCCAGTGATTACTGGTTGACTGACCCGGCCTATCCACAGCCATCAAACCTTTCAAACAACCTGCTCTCCACAATCAAAAACGACTATCCGGCTGCACGTAACATCAACACTGTGACCCAGGCTCTTGCTCCGCTGTCTGCTTTGGGAATAAACGGAGGCATGGATTATGAGAAGGTTGAGTCGGCTCGCCTGCTCTCTTCCTCAGAATATACACTGAATCCTACCCTCGGATATATTTCGCTCAAAAGCGCCTTGGCTTCTGACGAAGTCCTTGGTGTGGCTTACGAGTACACATATAACGGTAAAGTCTATCAAGTCGGTGAATTCTCCGCCGACATATCGACCACCGACCAGTCGCTCTATCTGAAAATGCTGAAATCAACCACCATAAATCCCAAACTCCCGATGTGGGATCTTATGATGAAAAACGTCTATTCACTTGGCGCTTATCAGATCAGCAAATCAGATTTCCGGCTCAACATAAAATATCTGAGCGACACAACCGGCACACAGATCAACTATCTGCCCGTAGCACCTATAAACAATGTGCCGCTTCTTCAGGTCATGAATCTTGACCGTATAGATTCGAACGAAGCCTCTAATCCTGACGGATTTTTTGACTTCATAGAGGGATACACGATACTTTCATCCCAGGGAAAGATCATATTTCCGGTTGTAGAACCGTTTGGCTCCAACCTTGAGAAGAAAATAGGCAATCCGGCAGCGGCAGAGCCGTATGTCTACAATCAGCTCTATGATTCAACCCTGATTGTCGCCCGTCAGTTCGCCGACAAAAACAAGTTCATCCTTTCAGGCCGATACAAGGGGGCCGAAGGCTCGTCCTCGCAAATCAGGCTTAATGCCATGAATGTGCCTCGCGGATCGGTAGTAGTCACTGCCGGCGGTGTCCCGCTTGTGGAAAACAGCGACTATACGGTAGACTACACAATGGGCATTGTGACCATTACCAACCAAAGCATAATTGACTCCGGGCAGAGCATCAATGTGACACTGGAGAACCAGTCGCTCTACTCCATGCAACGCAAAACCCTGCTGGGCCTTGATCTCAACTATAAGTTCAACAAAGATTTCAACCTCGGAGCCACTATTATGCACTTCTCCGAGAAAGCCCAGACCGAAAAGGTCAACATCGGCGACGAGATTGTCAACAACACTATCTGGGGCCTCAACATGCAGTACAACACCCAGTTCATGTGGCTGACAAACCTCCTGAACAAGATACCCACAGTCAATGCCGTCCAGCCGTCGACCCTGAGCCTGCAGGCTGAATTCGCAAATCTTATTCCCCACAAACAGAAAAGCGGGAGCAACCGCGGATCGTCATATATTGATGACTTCGAAAGCACTCAGATCGGCATAGATCTGCGGTCGCCATACTCATGGTTCCTCGCTTCCACGCCATATGATCCGAGCGGTGACGCACTGTTCCCGGAGGCATCGCTGTCAAATGACATCCGTTATGGCAAAAACCGCGCGCTGCTTAACTGGTATTATATAGACCGCATGTTCACAGCCCGCAACTCCTCTATGTGTCCCGGCTATATCAAAAACGATCCCGCCATGCTTAACAACCCTTATGTCCGGGAGGTAACCTCACGTGAGATTTTCCCAGGACGAGAACGTCCATATGGCGAATCGAATACCATCCAGACTCTGAATCTGTCATTCTACCCGACAGAACGCGGACCCTACAACCTTGACGCAACAGATATCGACGACCAAGGCAATCTCCTCTATCCCGACCGCCGGTGGGGAGGCATCATGCGCAAGATGGACAACACCAATTTCGAAGCCTCTAATATTGAGTATGTCCAGTTTTGGATGCTTTCTCCGTTCCTCGACCCCGACAATGACAACCTTGAGGGCGGAGACCTCTATCTGAATTTCGGAGAAATCTCGGAAGATATACTTAAAGACGGACTGAAGAGCTATGAAAACGGCGTGCCGGTCAACGGTGACGACCAGTTCATGCAGTCTACCGTGTGGGGACGCGTCTCTACTCAGAACTCCCTGACCTATGCTTTTGACAACAACAGCAGCTCGCGTCTCCCGCAAGACGTCGGTCTAGACGGCCTCATCAACGAAGATGAATTCGGCTTCAGCACATATTCCGACTATCTTGCCGAACTGCGCCGTAAACTCAGTCCGTCTGCCATCGAACGCATGGAGGCTGATCCATTCTCCCCGTTCAACGACCCGGCAGGTGACAACTATCACTTTTTCCGTGGATACGACTACGATGAACAGCGCCTCGGAGTACTCGAACGTTATAAACGCTATAACGGAGTAGAAGGCAACTCCCTTTCTCCGTCTGACGCAACTGATCCGCTCTACCAGTCATCACGTGCGCTTCCTGATGTGGAGGACATCAATCAGGACAATACGCTGAATGAATATGAACGCTATTTCCAGTATAAAATTTCGATCCGGCCTGAAGACCTTGTAGTCGGCAAAAACTATATCACCGACAAGCAGGTGTCTGTGGTAGTAAACAATGATCAGACCACTCAGGAAGTAGTCTGGTATCAGTTCAAGATCCCTTTGAGCGACTATCAGAAAGTGGTCGGCAACATCAGTGATTTCTCCACTATCCGTTTTGCCCGCATGTTCATGACCGGCTTCAAGGCCGTCACTCACTTGCGTTTTGCCACCCTTGAACTCGTGCGTGGTGAATGGCGACCCTATCAGTTCAATCTCAACTCACGAGGCGATGCCCCGGCCGAAGGCCAGCTTGACATGTCGGTGGTCAATATCGAGGAAAATTCAAAACGCGAGCCGGTCAACTATGTGCTGCCACCGGGGGTAAGCCGTATTACAGACCCCGGCCAAAGCCAGATTGTGCAGCTTAACGAGCAGTCTCTTTCGCTTAAAGTCACCGGCCTCCAGCCAGGTGACGCGCGTGGTATTTACAAAAACACCCATCATGATCTGAGAAATTACAAGAAACTCCAGATGTGGGTTCACGCGGAAAAGCTCATTGATGACATGACAAAGCTCCAGTCCGGCGAAATTTCCGTGTTCCTGCGCCTCGGCACTGATGTGCGCAGCAACTATTATGAATATGAAGTACCCCTGCAGCTGACCCCGGCCGGTAAATATGACGACGATGCCAAAGACCGTGCCATCGTATGGCCTCGTGAAAACTACATGGACTTCAACCTTCAGGCACTTGTCGATCTGAAGAAAGAGCGCAACCGGGCCAAGAATGAACAGCAGCCTGGTGTGGGATTCGCCACTCTCTTTACAGGGCGTGACCCGGACAACGAGCGCAACCGCATGGCCGTCATAGGCAATCCGTCGCTCAGTGATGTCCGTGTGATGCTTATTGGTATCCGCAACAATGCAAGTACCGCAAAAGATGCCATCGTGTGGCTCAACGAACTGAAAGTAACCGATTTCGAGAGCGAAGGAGGATGGGCAGCGAAAGGCAATCTGAATATCGGAGTAAGTGATATCGCCACGCTGAATTTTGGAGCTCATGTAGAGACTGCCGGCTTCGGCGGGGTTGATCAGAGCCTCAACGCCCGGCGTATGGATGACTATGAGCAGTACAACTTCGCCCTGCAGGTCGATGCCGGCCGTTTCCTCCCTGAGAAAGTCAAGCTGCGCGCTCCGATCTACTACTCAGTGTCAAAAGAAATAATCACGCCGAAATACAATCCTCTTGATCAGGACGTAAGACTTAAAGACGCGCTTGACGCATGCACCACGAAAGCCCAGAAAGACTCGATCCGCAGCTATTCCGTGGAGCACTCCACCATCAAAAGTTTCTCTATTTCAGGTCTGAAATTTGATGTAAAATCCAAAAATCCGATGCCGTGGGACCCGGCTAACTTCACCATAAACTTCTCGTTTAACAAGCAGTCGAAAACAGATCCGACCACTGAATATGAGAACACCAACGACTACCGTGGTTCTCTCCAGTATTCCTACACCCCCTATCTTAAAGGTGTCAAGCCCTTCAGCTTTATAAAAAGCAAGTCGAAACATATGAAGTTCTTCAAGGACTGGGAGTTCAACTATCTGCCGAGCAACATAACATTCCTGACCACCATTTCGCGCTACTACTACGAAATGCAGACTCGGTCTGAGACTGATGTCGACTTCCAGCTTCCGGTATCTGTCAGCAAGAATTTCATCTGGGACCGTCAGCTTTCGCTCACATGGAACCTGACCAAATCTCTCACCTTCAACTTCAACAGCAACACATCGGCCCGCATTGAAGAGACAATGGGCGCTGTGAACCGCAAACTGTTCCCTGACAAGTACAAGGAATGGAAAGACACCGTATTGCAAAGCATTCTCCATCTCGGAACACCGTGGAGCTACAATCAGTCATTCGTGGCCAGCTATCGGGCACCGTTCAACAAGATTCCGGTTCTTGACTGGCTGACCGGCAACATATCCTATAACTCCACCTATCGCTGGGACCGCGGTGCGGAGGTCGATGGAATCGAGACCGGCAACTCCATTGCCAACCAGGCTTCATGGAATATGGACGGTCGTGTCAATTTCGAATCGCTCTACAACAAGTGGTCCTACACAAAGAAGGTCAACCAGCGCTTCCAGGCCAAAAAGGCTCAGACAAGAGTCAAAAAGCCGAAGAAATTCGAACGTACATACGCGCTGCTGCCTGATACCACCCTGACGGTGCGCCACAATCTGCGCAATTCGAAAGTCAAGGTAAAAGCTACGACAGTTGACGGCAAGCCATTCCGCATTACCCATAAAGTGAAGGATGCCAACAGTATCGAGGTGCTTACCCGCGGCGATCAGAACATCAAATTTACAATCGAGGAGGTATTGAAGGAAGAAAAGACCCTTTGGCGCGAGATCGGCGAATATGCCAGCCGCTTCGTTATGTCGCCACGCAACGCATCGTTCCGCTTCCGCTCCACCAACTCACTTTCTCTCCCTCTGTTCCGCCCGACCATCGGCAATGTATTCGGCCAGTCACGCAGCTATGGGCCGATGTCGCCCGGACTGGATTTTGCTTTCGGATTCACAGATGAAAGCTACATTGACAAGGCCCTGCACCGCGGATGGCTGATCACCGACGACGGCCAGACTTCGCCGGCGATCTTCGCCCACACAAAAGAACTGAACTTCGATCTGACTCTTGAGCCTGTCAAAGGTCTTAAGATCGTGCTGACCACTAACCGGACCGATAACCGCACGAGATCAGTACAGTTTATGTATGACAACATGCCGACAGCCCTTGCCGGCTCCTACACCAAGACCCATGTGGCTCTGAAAACAGCCCTCAGACACTTCAAAGCCGACAACGGATATGCCTCAGATGCCTTCAATGACTTCCTCGCAAACATACCTGTGATCGCAAACCGTGTGCGCTCTCGGTATGCAGGGCTCAACTACCCGATGGGCGGATTCATGGAAGGAAATATCAACGCCGGCAATCCGTTCAACCCCTCCGTAGGCGACATCAGCCCGACAAGTTCCGATGTGCTCATTCCGGCCTTCATTGCCGCCTATTCAGGCACTAAGCCCGGCAAGCAATATCTGACTCCATTCCCCTCATTTGCTGATGCCCTTCCGAACTGGCGAGTGACTTATGACGGACTTATCTACCTCGGAAACCTGCGCAACGTGTTCAAGGCCTTCACCCTGAGCCATGCCTACCAGTGCACCTACTCGGTCGGATCATATTCATCATACCTTAACTGGATGAGCGCCGACAAGGGCGACCTCGGATTCACTATTGACGAACTCACCGGGAATCCGGTCCCGACATCGCCCTACAACATATCATCGGTGGCCATAACAGAAAAATTCGCTCCGCTTCTCGGCGCAGCCGTAACACTTAAGAACGACATGACAATCTCGGCCGACTATCGTGATTCCCGCACTCTGACACTTAACACCTCAGCCGGTCAGGTAGTCGAAGCCAATCAGCGCGGTCTGACCATAGGTCTCGGCTACAAGATCATCGGCTTCAATACTGTCCTCAAAATGAAAGGATCGGGACGAGGCATCTCCAATGACCTCACCCTCAACGCCGATTTCGCATTTTCAGAAACCCAAGCCCTAATCCGCCGCATCGAAACCGCCTACACACAGCCCACATCAGGCACCCGCTCTCTGACCATGAACTTCACCGCATCATATATCATGTCGCGTCGCCTAACGCTCGGAGCATTCTTCGATCATCAGATCAATACCCCGATCGTATCATCAACCTCCTACCCCACAACCAACACCTCATTCGGCTTTAATCTCAATCTCTCACTTGCAAGATAAACGCAGGAGCACACAACTACATACATAAATCCGCACACGCCAATTGAGGTGCAAAGAGCCCAATTCTAACTCCAATTTACCCTCAATCCACAATAAAAACAGGCTGCAAATTGGAAAAACCGATTAATAATTGTAATTTTGCATTCAAATAAGCCTTGGTAGTTCAACGGATAGAATGGGAAATTCCTAATTTTCAGATAGGGGTTCGATTCCCCTCCGAGGTACAACAAACCGCCTGCAAATCTCTATTGTCAGGCGGTTTATTTTTTTTGCCAATGTTCTTACCTTCTATATTTGGCACAAACGATACGCGCCTATGCGAGTGCTTGTATTCAATGCCTGTTGTCAAAGCCGCAAAATTGACGATTGAGCTTTTTAGCTTTTCAGCTTCAACAACCGCAGCCCCATAACCTTACGGAAGCCATCAGCATCCACCGAAAGTTTTTTAAAACCTCCGGAATCGCCCTCCAGTTTAAATGTTATGGATATGGTACTCTTTTGCGCCATTTTAATTGGTTGTTTGTTATTTAAGCACTATATTTGTGAAATCAAACTGATTAATATATGCTTAAATTCATTGTTTCCTGTATATGCGTTTTGCCCTTTATCATGGGGTTTCTTGGCATTGTAGGATTATGCATCAATTATTTTTCGGATGACGATTAAAGATTTATTTCGTCACCTAATCGGTGCGCTACTTTTTCAAATCGTTTTCGTTTTTCCTCGGCGGTGAGCTGGGGGGCTTCGCTTCGGTGGTTCGGTTTTTTCTTATCCCACGGCAGCGGTAAAAGCTGCTTGGGCGTTATTTTCTTTTTGACGTGCGGCTGTATGGCTATCGCGGCTACCGTCCGGGCGCGTTCCCATGCGTCGCGGTTTTGCCCCTCGGTCATTTCGCGCCATGCTTTGCAGATACTTTCAAACTCGCCAAAAGTACATTTGCAATTAACCCTACTACGCCTTTGCCTTTCCACAATCCTGCAGAAATACCCTTTGAGGCCACAGGCTTTACGGCGCGATCTTTGGTTAGGAAATTCAAAAAAATTTGCAAAATCCGAAAATTCTGTCTATCTTTGCACCCGTCAAAGCCCACACCACTGCACATTGCAGAGGCCGCAAAAGAAATAAAACTAACTCAGAGGAGTGATGCTCGAGTGGCTGAAGAGGCACGCCTGGAAAGCGTGTATACGTCAAAAGCGTATCGCGAGTTCGAATCTCGCTCACTCCGCCAATAAAACCCTGAAAATCAATAGCATATTTGCTGATTTTTCAGGGTTTATTTTTGCGTTTATCGGTAAACTTTAGGTTTTCTTATTATTACAAAATTTTTGGGGGGGTCAGCAGATTTTCCAGTGGGCGGAGGTAATGTCGGGTCAGCGGATTTTTCCGGTGGGCGGAGGTTATGTCAAGAGTATAGAGTGGCCAGTCTGAACATAAAGAATTTGATGTCGCCGACT